>NZ_JBEZLM010000006.1:267308-438684 GCF_040652095.1 Streptomyces sp. NPDC048290 | reverse complement strand
GCATACGAAGCGAGAAAGGCATCCGCTGGGGCGGACGCCCCCTCACCACCGCCGCCTGACCAACCCGGCGAACCTATCCGGTCACAGCACTAGCGACGTCGCCGAGGCCCCGAACGCCGCCTCCGTGCTGCACACCCTGGACGCGGCTCTGCCAGCCCGCCCCAAGATGCTGGTGGCACATCACGCTCCGGTCGAGGCCGGGTTCATCTACCGCTACCGCGATCACTGCCCGCGACTGGCGTACACGCGACTGATCTGCACTCGGCGGCTGGCTCGTCACGTGTGGCCCGGCCTGCCCTCGTACAGCCTCGACGCGCTGCTGGCGCACTGCGGGATCCCCCAGCCTGCCCACCGGCATCGGGCGATGGACGACGTCACCGTCACCGCGGCGCTCTTCCGGCACCTGCTGACCGAAGCAGCCCGCGCGCAGGCCATCGCCTCTCTGGCCGATCTGGTGCGCGCTGCCGGCATGCAGCCTCGCGCCGCCGCACCGACACAGCTCGAACTTCACTAACTGAAAACGAAGTTGAGGACTTGCCTTGCCTGACAGCTCAGCACACTCACCGAGAACTACAGCCTCATTCGATACTCCGGGAGCCGTATGCGTCGCGGACACCATGTGGCCGGACGTGGCGTACTCGAGACCGCACCGCCAGCAGGGGCCGTGGCATCACGCTCCGGTACCGGGCGGGCTCGTGATGATGCAGGCGTGGGGATGGCTGTTCGTTCCGGACGGCCGGTGCGTGGTGTTGATCGACACCGAGGACTGGTGGCCGCATCTGCCGGGCGGCACCGTCAATCAGCACGCCGATGGTGGGGATCCGGTCGCCACGCTCAAGCGGGAGGCCGTCGAACAAGCGCAAGTGTCATGCGTCGACCCGCAGTACCTCGGCTACATGCACGACGATGAAGGCGCCGCGCACGAGGGCACCGACCCGTGCTCCCGTGTCCGGATGGCGGCCCGCGTCACCCAGATTGGGCCTGCCGCTCCCGATCCGGCCACAGGACGGATGCTGCTTCGACTGCTCGCTCCGGCGCAGCAGGCGGTGGAGCTGTTCAGGTGGGGGAAACAAGCGCACCTCCACGCCACGGCCGCCGAGTGGCTGGCCATCGAGAGGTGGGGGCTGCGCCCGGCGCCCGGCGCCACGGTCAGCGAGATCCCGGCGGCGGGGGTGGCCTGGTGACCAGCTCAGACGCTGCGGGCAAGGCAGGAGAGAATCTGCTGGATGATCCCGACGCGATCGTTTCGGACTCCGAGAAGCTCCTGTTCGGCGGGCCGTTGCGCTACGACCAGGGATGGTCTCGGCATGAGCAGGCGCGCCTTGAGCTGAGTCCGAAGGCGATGGTGCGGCGCATGCCGGACCTGCTGAAGACCGGGTTCCGGCTGGCGTGGCGCGCTGACCGGAGTGCTGCCCGCTTGGTGATCGGCTGCGAGATCGGCCGAGGCCTCGCCCAGGCGGTGAGCCTGCTGGCGGTCAACCAGGTCCTCGCTGATCTACTCGCCGACGGTGACCTGACGGACCGATTCCGTTCCGCGGCCCCGGCTCTCATTGTGGTCACCGTCGCCATGGTCACGGCGGCGCTACTGCGGTCCCTGTCCACCTATGCGACCGGCCGCCTGGAGCCCAAGGTCGAACGGCTGGCGACCGAAACCTACTTGACGCGTGCCGCCCGAGTGGAGCTGGCCGCCATCGAGGACGACGGCTTTCATCGGCTGCTCGACTCCGCCCAGTACGGGGCGATGGCCGCACGGCGTGCCATCAAGATGTCCACTCGCGTCATGAATGCCCTACTTTCGCTGGTGGCCGCGATGGGTGTGCTCACGGTGCTGCACTGGAGTCTGTTGCCGATGCTCGTGCTCATGGCGCTGCCCAGCGCCTGGTCGGCGCTGATCACCGCGCAGCGCAGATATCGCTCCTTTCACACATGGGTGCAGCACTCCCGTGCCTGCCAGGTGATCGCCCGGATGCTCGTCGATCCGAAGTCCGCTCCCGAGATCCGTGTGCACCGGCTCGGACCGTTCCTCTTGAAGCACTTCCGCGGCATGTCCGAGGCCGCCGAGGAAGAACAGGCTCGCCTCGCCCGTCTGGAGGGACGCACGCTTCTGATCGCCGCAGCCGGCACCGGACTTGCCACGATCGCCACCTACCTCACGCTCGGCGCACTCCTCCTGTCCGGGGTCATGGCACTCGCCGTCGCAGGCACCGCGGTCATCGCCATCCGCTCCGGCTCGGGCAGCCTCAACACCCTCGTACTCGAGCTGAACTCCCTGAACGCCGAGGCCCTGTTCATCGGCGACCTGGAGCAGCTCAACGTCGAGGCGGAACGGCGGGCCATTCCCACCGGTGGCCTGGACCTCCCCGAACGGCCTGAGGAAATCCGCTTCGAGAACGTGTCCTTCACCTATCCTGGCGAGGACAGCAGCCCCGCCCTCACCGACGTGTCCCTGACCATCCCCACCGGCAAGATCATCGCTTTGGTGGGTGTCAACGGCGCGGGCAAGACCACACTGGTGAAACTGCTGGCTGGCCTGTACCAGCCATCCGCAGGGCGCATCTGCTGGGATGACGTCGACACGGCGCACGCCGATCGTGACCAGCTCGCCGGACGGGTCGCCATGGTGGCGCAAGACTTTGTCCGCTGGACTTTCACAGCACGCGCCAACGTCGGCGTCGGGCGGCCCGAGGTTCCGTTCACCACCGAGCGAGTCCAAGAGGCGATCGACCAGGCCGGGGCCGGCAAGGTGATCGACAGCCTGCCGCGCGGACTCGACACTCTCCTTGGCCGCGGCTTCCGTGGCGGGCACGAGATCTCCGGCGGGCAGTGGCAGCGCATCGGTGTCGCACGAGCAGCGTTCCGACGGGGCGACATTTTGGTGGTGGATGAGCCGACGGCCGCCCTCGATGCCCGAGCTGAGCTGGAAGTATTTGCTGCGATCCGCGCCCTGGCGAAGGCCGGGCAGACGGTGGTGCTGATCACCCACAGGCTGGCCTCGGTGCAGCATGCCGACCTGATCCATGTGCTCGACGGCGGGCGTCTGGTGGAGTCCGGGAGCCCTGACCAGCTTCTTGCCGACGGCGGCGTCTACGCCGAGCTCTTTGATCTTCAAGCGAGCCAGTTCGTTCGGCCCGGTTCCAACGGTGCTTCGCTTCCTTCGCCCCGCTCCTCCCTGCCCGACACGTCTTCGTCCACCCCACAGCTATGAACTCGAACCCCAGGTCCCGTACTCGTCAGGCGCCGCCCGCGCCGTCAATGCCGATCCCGGCGCAGGTGGCCGAATGGGCCAAGGTCCGCATCGGCGCGCTCGCTCCCTGGCCGCTGCCGATCGATCTCAGCGGTGCTCGCGCCTGGCGCATTTCAACACCACAAGGCCTCATTGACATTCGCGTCCACGGCACCGACATGGCATATCGACGCGAGGTTCTCGCCTATCGCACCGCGGTCCATCGCCTCGGCCCCGCTCACGGGCCTCGCATGATCGCCCACGAGCCGCGGCTGCGTACCTTGCTGACGACGCACCCCCGTGGAAGGCCCGTCGACGACGCAGCGTCCCCGCACGTGCTCCCGCGCATCCATCAAGACGCCGGCTCCCTGCTCGCCGTCCTGCACGACAGCGTCAGCGACTGACCTTGCATAGGCCAGATTGACCTTGCAGCTAGATCTTGCATTCGCCGGTGTCGGCAACCACGGTGGCTGGCCCCGGCGTCGTCCTGCGCCGCCGCGACGCCAAGGAGTCCGTCACCTCCATCGCCGCCAGCCGCGAGCCCGCCAGCCCGTGAGCGGCTCTTGCTCCGACTATGGGATTGGGTTGCGACGTAGGGTGTGCGTGGCGGATTGCGCCTGCCCGTTCCGAGTCATGGTGGCCCACGTCCATCGTGGCGGCGAAGACAAGGTTTCCCGAATGGCCTACCGACAGATCACTCCGCCGACCTTGGCCGAGGTGATGCAGCAGCATCCGCAGCTCGGCTCCTTCGGTATCGGCGTCTTCAATGCTTCACGCAAGACGGCTGGGCAGCGCCAAGCCGAACTCGCTGCCGACCGCGCAAAGTTGGCCGGACGCGAGGCCATTGTGATGGAGACGGCGGCATGGCTGTGGGAGAACATCACGTCGACCGGAACACCTACGGTCAGCAGCTACACCGTGCTACACGTGGTGGAGCGGGCGACCGGCAGGTACGTCTCCAACGGCGATGTCATCGCCGCCGCTCTCATCGCTGGCTACAGCTTCGAGTACGACCAGCCCAATGTGCTGTTCGGCATGAGCGATCGGGATCTGGCAGAGATGAACTGAGCGTCTCAGGCTCGTTGCACAGGACCTTCGAGGTCCAGTCCACACGACAGCGTGGGGAACCCCTCTTCGCAGCCGCCAGGGTTGGTGCCTACACCCGCCATACTCCCGCCACTGACAGAACCCGTGTCGTCAGGCACTGGCAATCCGATCTCGCCCAACAGCGGGACAGTGGGTCTGGGTATCGCCGCCGAAAAAGCAAGGTTTAGCGGACCGACCGGAGTTCCAGGCACGCAACCTGACCTTCCACCTCGCTGGTCACGACCGCCATGCCATGCAGTCCCCAACGGGATCGGACAACAACGGGCACATGGGGTTACGGGCAACCACGTCCGCTACCGAGACGCCCGTGCGGGCACCAAGTACGTCTGGAGAAGGCAGCATGCTCTGCCCGGCCTCACAGGGGGCGGGGGCAGAGCATGGTCCAAGCAGCAGCCAGCTTGCATTGAATAGGACGTGCTTCACGCTACGGCAGGCAAGGAGACGCTCTGGGGCGCGGAGCTTCACCCGGTCGCCGTGCAGGCCAGGCGGCTGGCTGAAGCGGTCGTGCTCCGATACCCCCGCGCATGCTCGTTTCCGACGCCTTGGCAGCAATGGGACTCTAGAGTTGCCTGTCGTGGACGAGGTAATCAGCGCGATCGAAGACACCATCGCCACACTGCGCAAGAAGTTGAACAAGGGGCGCTGGGAGCCGAGTTCGAGGGAGATCAGCTGCGCCAGCGGGATGCTCAACGCTGACCCGATGTACTCGGATTCCGATGCCGTCGTGCGCGGCCTGGTCTTCGCGAACGTCTTCGAGGGTCCTGGGGTTCGCCTCAATCGGAGGAAGCACGGTCGCTTCTTCGCGATGCTGATGGATGCGTCGATCCTCTTGGAAGACGCCTCGTTCGTCCTCGCCGACGAGAGCTGCCAGCACCTGGTCCAGGAGTTGCGCACCCTCATGGAGGAGGTTCGCGAAAAGGACGAGCCGCGCCTCCTCAGCCGGTTTCGGCCGCGGAACGCGGATTCGAGTCCCGGCCCGCTCGGTAAGGCGCAGGCAGCGTAGGCCAGTGCACGTTCGTGCCGCTGTGACCCGCACAGGCCTCCCCGCTTCTCCGGGAAGTGGCTGAGCTTCGCGCACCTAGGGTCGGCTTCATGAGCACCTACCTGGAGCCCCGCCGCGTTCGGATTGCTGCCCGCCCCGAGGAGTCCGCGGTCATCGAGATCGACGGCCATGATGTCGCCTCGGCTGTGGAGGCGTACCGGATCACGCAGACCGTCGACGAAGGCCCCGAGGTCACCCTGTACGCACAACAGGGCTGGAAGGGCGTGGAGTTCGACGGTCTGGCCGAGGTAGTCGTGGAGCCGGCGGACGTTCGGCATGTGGTGATCGGCTTCCTTGATGCGGTGGACTGGCAGAAGCTCGACGAGGCCGTTCTCGACCGAGACGATCTGGACGGGCGTCCGGGTGAGCTGACCCGCGGGATGCTGGCGCAGCTGAGGGAATGGGCTGCGGGTGCTTGATCAGTCCGGGCTCGTCCGCTTCGCGGAGCGCCATCTGATGCCGGACAAGGTGCAGGTCAGCCGGGGAAGCGGCGAGGACATCCTCGACGCGGGAACCGGTGACCTTGTGCCGGCCCCGCCTATGGTCGTGTACGAGGACAAGGCCGGTCTGTACGCGCACCAGGAGCGGATCCGCAGCAAGGGTTCGGGGCAGGACGGCGCGTACGTCCAGGAGGTGCGCGCCGGGTACCGGATGCTGCTGCCGCTTGGGGCGCCGGAGGTGTGGGAGAACGACACCGTGTTGGTCGTTGAGGCCCGTGACGAGCAGGCCGTTGGCCGTACGTACCGGGTATCGGCGTTGGGTGAGGTGTCGTCGTTCCCGGTGCTGCGCACCGTGTGGCTGGAGGAGCACAACCGGAAGCCTGTGACGCAGTGAGCGGAGGAACCTTTCAGCATCCGTCCCAGCTGGCCGCGGCGTTGGAACGTGGCGGGAAGGCGGCGGTGTCCGCGGCAGAGGTCGCGATGCGGCACGGGGCGAAGGCTCTCGTGGTGCAGGTGCAGCGCAATGCGTCCGGGCGACCTGGCCCGCGGGTGATCACCGGTAGGTACCGGGCGTCGTGGCAGTCCGACGTGCATCGGGCCGGGCCCGTGATCGTCGCCGAAGTCGGGACCGATGCTCCGCAGGGCAGGCGGCTGGAGTTCGGGTTCGTCGGCGTCGACAGCCTCGGCCGACACTACAACACGCCGCCGTTCCCTCACCTGGGGCCGGCCGTCAACGCCTTCGGCCCGCTCCTTGTCCGGGAGTTGCGCGGTGCGGTGTCGAGGACGCTGTGAGCGATATGGCCAACGGTCTCGAGGACGCTTTGGCGGGCGTGCTCGCAGAACACGAGCGGGGACTGCTCGCCCGCGCGGTCGTGGTCGCCGAGGTCCTCGACGAGGACGGCGAGCGGAGCCTGTCGATCTTGACCACGCCCGGGGTGATGGAGTGGGACGCGCTCGGTCTGTGCCGGTACGGGGTGCTCAGCGTTGAGGGGCCCGCGGCCGCGTACTTCGCCGGAGGTGACGTGTGATCGAGCGCGGCCGTGTGACGGAAGCTCTGCAAGGGATGCTGGCCGCAACTACTGGCAGGCCGTGCGGTCGTGGCCGGCTACCGCTCCTCGACGGGCGTCCGGCACCGTTGCCGTACACGGTTCTGTACCCGCAGGGCGGCACGGTCGACGGGGCGCCGCTCTCGGACAGAGCGGAGGATGCCGGTCTCGTCTATCAGGTGACCGTCGTGGCTGCACGGACCGATCAGGCCGAGTGGCTCGCGGATCGGGTCCGGCGGGCGCTGCTCGGCCGTACGGCGCAAGGCGCGTGGGCACATCCGATTGCGGCTGCCGGTGTGGATGTGTGGGCGCGGGAGCTGCTCGTCGATGACGGCGTGGATCCTGCCGGTGCGGACGATGGTGTCGTGACGGCGGTGCAGCGGTACGAGCTCTCGGCTACGGACTGCGGGGGCATTCTCGCTACCGAGGGGGATCCTGATTCCGGTCTTTCGGGCATACGAGCCCTGTCGTCTGTGCCGGGGAAATTCGCGGGCGAACGCTGACAGCGCGCGGGATCATGGGGCATGAACCCGGATGACTGGCATCTCACCGAAGACGTCGACGCGTTTCTCGCCCGCGCCGGAGACTTCCTGCGCTCACGTCCCGCATTACACACCGTCCCCCTCACCGTGACCGAGGCTCTGCGTACCCGCGGAACAAGCGCGTACGGCACGGAGGCTCCTCTCTTCGGCTGGCTGGAGCGGGCAGGCGAGGTGCGTGCGGCCTTCTTCCGCACCCCGCCGCGTCGACTGAGCATCACCCCTTTGGCTCCCGCCGAGGCTGACGCCCTCGCCGCTCACCTCGCCGGCCTTGGTCATGTCCTTCCTGGCGTCAATGCGGATGACGACACTGCCGGCGCGTTCGTCGGGGCGTGGGCACGGCACACGGGTGTGACGCCGACGCTCCACGAGCGGGAGCGCCTGTACCGCCTCGGCGCACTCACCCTGCCGGATCCGGCTCCCGAGGGCCGAGGCCGGGTCGTGGGCGAGCGGGACCGCGAGCAACTCATGCTGTGGTACCGCGAGTTCGTTGCTGCCATCGGAGGTGCTGCCCCCTCAGACGCTCGCGCCCGCGCCTGGGCCGACACTCGTATCGCCGATGGACGTGTCACGTTCTGGGAGACCCCGGACGGCACTCCTGTCTCGATGGCGGGCGCGACGCCGTTGGTCGCAGGACAGATCCGGGTGGCTCCCGTTTACACCCCGGCCCATCTGCGGGGCCGCGGATATGGGGGTGCCGCGACGGTTGAGGTGAGCCGGGCGGCGCTGGCGGCGGGCGCGGCGGAGGTGCTGCTGTTCGCGGACTTGGCGAACCCCACGAGCAACGCCTTGTACCAGCGGATCGGGTATCGCCCGGTTATCGACTTCACCGTGTACAACTTCCCGGCAAGCGCCCCCAGAGTCCGCGCCTAACAGGTGACCGGGTACTAGCGCGGGCCCCCAGGGTCGGACCTCCTGGAGCTGCGCCGGGGCCCGCGCGGGCCCTCGGGGGAGTCCGGGATGACGATTCCGTCCGGCGGCGCTGACGAAAGCGACATCGAGGCGGCGCCCTCCGCACGCCCGGCCGCGCGGTCGGCCTTCCACTCGCGCCATCTGCGTCTCAGCATGTCGAGCCATCCTGACCGAGGGGTCGTGGGAGACATGGGCAGCTCCATCGGGATAGGGCTGACTGCCTGACACTCCAAAAGTATCGACCGTAGGAAGCCCAGCCAATGCCAGGGCGTCCAAGAAGGCACGACGCGGGCTGGTTCTGGCTTTCCAGATCGACCAGACTGACGCCATGCTCGCAACGCTGCTGCCAGGTGTGCGGGAGATCCGTCTCCCACTCGCCGTGGGGTACGTCTGGCTGCTGGCCCTGTGGCTGGCCTTCGGTGACCGGCTTCCTGCGGCGGGCACGGCTCACGGCGTACCGGGCGAGATCTACCGCCTCGCGCGCGCGGCGGGCCCGGTGGCGGTGGGCGTGGCCGTCAGCGTCGGCGCGTACCTTCTCGGAGTCGCCGCTGCTCCTCTCGGCCTGTCCATCACCTACGCGGTGGGCCAGCTCCTCCGGCGAACCCCTGCTGCAGCGGTCACCCCGGGCAGCAGGAGCAACGAGCGGGCTGACCGTGCCCTTGCCGGGCTCGTCACCGTCAGGCTCGCGGAACGAGTCGTCGACGATGGAGCCCTCAGGACCCTCCTCCTCGATCGCCTGGAAGCTGACCCGCCGTCCCTCTCGCCTGCGAGATCACGCTCCCAGTGGCAGGAGCTGCTGACCACCAACTCGTGGGCCCGCCGATGGGCTGTCCACTACGCGGTGGACGTGGAGAAGATCGCCGACGAGTTCGAGGCGGACCGCAGCGGCCTCTTGTGGCGGCTCCGGGGTTCCACGGACCCGATCGCCGCAGAGCATGACCGGCTCCAGGCCGAGTCGGACTTTCGCATTGCCATGTTCGGCCCGCTCTGCGTCACCATGGTCATTGTCGCGATCCGCTGGAGCCCCTGGGCTCTCCTCGCCCTGCCCCTCCTGCTCGTACTCGTCCACGTAGGCGTCGGCCTTCGTGCAACGGCGGCAGAAGCCCTCGCAGCGGCTCTCGCCTCCGGCCGCATAGCGGACCCCGCCCTCGAGCGACTGGCGGTGCGGAGCGTCCCGCTGCGTCCGATGCCCACGCCCCAGACCGGCAACCCGCCGTTGGCGTGACTCCAGTGTGTCGGACGCCCCTCGCAGTGAGTTGGGTGGACCAGGCGCCGAACTCCTGCGGCATCTCCCGCCACTGCCCGCCGGTCTTGAACCGCCAGATCACGCCCTCGAACTGCTGCCGCAGGCGCTCGGGGTACGGGCCGCACTCGCCGATCGGCAGGTACGGATCGATGAACTCCCTCTCGTCGTCGGTCAGTTGCACTCGCGTCACGCAAACCGATCCACCGGATCACCGTTCACACAACGGGTGAATCCCGCAGATTGATCACGACCCGATACGCACCCTAGTCCTTCGGGTGTTGCAGCCGAAGCCAGTCGAGGAACCCGACCAGGGGCGACGTGTCCAGGGGGTCAGGGTCGAAGTGCATGATGTCGTTTCGGATCTTCCGCACGTCGTCGAGGGCCTTCACGAAGATCTTGCGGTCGGCTTGCCACCCGAGCCGCTCCCACATCTCCCTTGAACCCAGGAGCGACTGGTACTCGCTGATCGTCAAATCTGCGGCGCCCTCGACTGGGTCACGTCCTTCGCCTTGAACAGCGGCGCGCAACTCCTCCTGAGTGAAGGATCCGTCGGCGATCTTCCTGTCGATGATCTTCCGCAAACGTCGCTCGATCTCCGCGATCAGCAGGAACGGGCGCGTCAGGGTGTCGAACGTTCGGCTCAGGTCAGCAGTCGTGACGACGCCGGTGAGCACGTTCTTGCGGTCGCGGACGAACACGAATCCTGACTCGACGATCTGCGGGATGACGCTGAGCAGGTCATCCTCTGCTTGGACCTCTATCGCCGGCACGATCGCGTCCCTGAGCGTGGCGCGCGGGTTCACGAACTGGGCGCGGGCGATGGACCGCCAGCTGACCGCTCCTTCGAGGACTCTCCCGGCTGTGACAGGAAGCTGGTCGAGGTTGGATGCCAGCATCATGGAGCTGGCGGTGGCCAAGGATGCGTCCCGACTCAGGCCGGGGATCTTCGGCGTACCGGAAGTGTTGTCCGGGTCCGCACCTGCTGCCCAGATTTTCGCGGCTTCGAGACTCCCGATCTTGATGCCGACCGGTTCACCGGGCGGCGCATCTGTCTGTGGAAGTCGCGTGATCTGCACTGATTCCCAGGAGTTTTGGGCATCAAGATCTGGTGTGGTCTGCAGCCCCTCCGCTGCGAGATCAGCCACGATCCTCGCGACGATGCGATGCCGACGTCGCTTAGCGTTCCAGAACGCGAGCAGGTCGGAGATGGGTATCTCAAGGGGGTTTGGGCTGCTTGCACGCTTCTTGGCCTCGATGAGGAAGTCGTCGTAACTCGAGCCCGCCTCGGCGGGGCCCTCCGCAGCTTCCGCCTGGTCTTCTTCGTCCGCCATGTCGTGCGCGCCTCCTCCACTGCTTCCTCCGGCATCGTAGGGATCAAGGTGCTGGGGTGCTGTGCCTTCGAGGGGATCGGTGGATCTGCGGCCGAGGACAGTAGGGTGATCTACGTGCACCGCTCAGCTGTTCTCGTCTGAGCGCGCTCGCACCCTCACCGCGGAGGCCCCCGCGCGGACGCCCAACCACCCCGTGGTGTGGGCCGGTTCCCCGACAGTCGTCGAGGGACGGGGCCTCTCGGATGTGTGGCTGCCGTCCCGGAATCGGACAGCAGACCTTGCAGGTAAAGAAGTTCTCCCGGCGCGGAGTGACCCGCGTCCTGTGGCTCAAGACCGTCGCCGACACCGGACACGTCCCCACCCGTGCCGAGCTCACGGCTGGCACCGACCTGACCGATGCGATCGCGGCGATCGACGGCTGGACACTCCAGAACCAGGCCATCGAAACCCCCGACCTCGGCTCGACGTTCGAGTCGAAGATCCCCGGCACCGATCAGGCCGACGACTCCTCCCTCGGCTTCTACGAGGACAAGGTGTCCGACGAGATCGAGCAGCTGCTGAAGAAGGACGACACCGGCTGGGTCGTCTTCCTCCGCAAGGGCGACGTCGCCGGCTCCCGCTCGATGGACGTGTTCCCGGTACGAATCGGGTCGCGGTCGCCGAACTACTCGACGGACAACGAGGCCGCCAAGTTCACCGTGAACTTCTCGATCACGGAGAAGCCCACCCAGGACGCCGCTGTCCCGGCCGCCACGGCGCCGAAGATCGAGAAGTGATGCCGGTGACCACGGAGAACAAGAACACTCCTGTCCCGCCGGCCACGGCTGTTGCCCGTGACGCTCATTGGGCGGCCAAGCTGGCCCGGCTGCGTGCCCGGGAGCTGCCCGAGTACACGCTGGTGATCTGTGACGACCAGGACGCCAAGCGGCACTTGGACGAGACGCTGCGGGATCTTGCCCGTTGCCGCATGGCGGATGCAGAAAACGGTCGCGAGTACAGCGATGCGACGGCGAAGGCCGAGGTCGAGGTCGAGACCGCGCAGGAGATGTTCGACTGCGTCGCGCTGGAGTTGACGTTCAGGGCGCTGCCGCGTCCGATCCTCGACGGGCTGATCAAACGGTTCCCTCCGACCGAGGCGCAGGCTGAGGACGGGGACGCGTGGAATCCGGAGACGTTCCCCGCGGCGCTGATCGCTGCCGCGCACATTGAGCGGGACGACGAGTACAACGTCGTGGAGGGCATGAGCGAGGAGGATGCACAGGATCTCCTCGACTCGTGGCCGGTTGCCGAGTCGAACGCGCTGTTCGCGGCGGCTTGGCAGGCCCAGCAGATCGTGCGCACCAGCACCGTGGAGCTGGGAAAAGGCTGATCACGGACGTACAGCTCCGTACTGAACTGGAGCTGTGCGACCGCTGGGGCATTCCGCACTCGCAGTTCCTTGGTGCGGGTGATGGCCGCTGGACCGAACTGGACCGGGCGAAGGCGCTGGCGTTCGTGGCGTATCAGCGGACGGTGTGCGATCAGTGCGGGACTCGGGCTGCTGAGTGGGACGAGCAGCAGGGTGGTGACCGATTTGCGTACGTCACCACGAGCGTGCGCTGTACCGGCTGCGAGCTGATCGCGCACGAGCAGGACCAGGTCCCGGACGGCCCCGACGGGTACGGGGTGCGGATCGGTCTGGTGCCCCGCGACGTGCCGTAGCGGGTGGTTGAGGGTGGGGGGCTAGGAGGAAGGGGCGCGGGGAGGTAGGGGCACCGGCAGGTGTCGTCGTACACGCTCAGCGTTCAGGCGCGAGCGGACTTCTCCCGTCTCCTGTCGGAGATCCGGCAGGCCTCCCGCGCCATGCGCGGCCTGGGCCGCGACACCGCCACCCTCAACCGGCAGCTCACCCAGATCGGGGCTGGCGCCCGCGGATCGTCGACCGGTCTGCGCGCGCTGACCCGTGACTCCGATCGTGCCCGTGCCGGGCTGCGCCGTGTCGGCGCGGACGGGCATGCGTCGATGCGGCAGCTCCGCCACGGGCTGCTCGGCGCCCGGCAAGAAGCGCACCACTTGCGCGGTCTCCTGGTCGGCGGCGGCATCGTCGCCGGTCTCGCGGAGATCGCGAAGGAAGGCAACGAGTACCAGCGGGCCATCAACAAGTGGGGCGCGGTCACCAATGCGTCCGGCTTGGAGATGGTGCAGGCCGCGGCGAAGGCCCGCGAGCTCGGCGCCGACCTCAAGATCCCCGGCACGTCTGCGGCGAAGGCCGCGGACTCGATGCTGGAGCTGGCCAAGGCCGGCCAGACCAGTACGTCGTCCATCGCGAACGCGCGGGCTGCGATGCAGCTCGCCGCGGCCGACAACCTATCGGCCGCGGACGCAGCCCGGTATCTGGGCGACGTCATGGACCAGTTCGGGCTCAGCTCGAACAACGCCGGTCGTGCCGCCGACGTGCTTGCGGCGTCGGCGAACGCCGCCTCGGGCGGGCTGCAGGACATCTACTACGCGATGTCCTACACGGGCCCTGTCGCCGCCCAGTTGGGCATCTCGATCGAGGACACGTCGGCGGCGGTGGCGATGCTGGCCCGCTCCGGCATCCTCGGTTCCAAAGCAGGAACGTCCCTGCGCGGGATGCTCACCAACCTGTCCCGTCCGACCGCGCGAATGAAGCGGGGCCTGGCGGAGCTGGGCATCGAGGCGTGGGACGCGCAGGGCAATTTCAAGGGCCTGCGCACGGTCATCGAGGGTTTCGAGCAGGCCCAGCACCGCATGTCCCAGAAGGACTTTCTGGGTTCTCTCGCCGACGTGGTCGGCAAGCCGGCGCTGGCGGGTGCGTCGGCTCTGGCGCATCAGGGTGTCGAGTCTTTCGACCAGATGCACACGGCGATCGCCCGTACCGGCGCGGCCGGGGAGATTGCTGCTTCGCAGACCAAGGGCCTTGCGGGTGCGGTCAGCCAGCTCAAGACGCAGGCCTCGAACACTGGGCAGGTCTTGTACACGGCGGCCGCACCCGGGCTGGAGAAGGTCACGCGGCTGATGACCTCCGGGATGGCTGCGGCGACGCCCGGCATGGCGGCCGCCATCGACTACGTGCACGACCTGTACACGCTGGCCCGTCCGTCCGTGTCCAAGGCCGTCTCGGCGGGCTTTGACGAGGTTGCTGATTCGCTCGGCGGTTTGGGCGGGCCGCTAAAGGACCTTGCCTTCGACACTGCCGCCGCGGGGTTCAACGTCCTTAACAACGGCGGCCGCGCTCTCATCGACATCCTGCGCAACGTCGGGTCCGCCGTCTCTCCCGTCGCTGCCGCCATCAGCGACGTCGCGGAAGAGGCTGATGCGGGCGGAACCGCACTCGACATCATCGTCACCGCACTGAACCTGGTCTCCGCCGCCGCGGGCACGGTGTCGGGCGCGTTGGTCCCGATCGGGCATGTTATGGCCGGTCTGGTGCGCGGGTTCGGGGCTCTGCCGGGCCCGGTACAGACGGCGATCGTCGCGATGCTTATGGCACGTCGGGTCGCTCCCATGATGTCGCGGCTGGGCCAGACGGTGTCCGGGCCGGTCGTGGGCGCGTACCGGTCTCTGGGTGACCAGATGCGTCTCCAGCAGCACCTTGCGGCTGCGCAAGGGCAGTCGATTGGCCGGATCGGTCAGGCCCTCGCGGTGGTGCAGACCCGCATTCCGGTGGTGGGGCAGATGGCGTCCGCGTTCCGCAACGCGAACGGGCCGATCACTGGAGTAGCGCGTGCGATCGGTACGGGAGTCGGTGGCGCGGCCCGCGGGCTGATGGGCGCGTTGGGCGGGCCGTGGGGTGTGGCGCTTGCCGCCGCGGGTGTCGGGCTGTCGATGCTCGCCTCCCACCAGCAGAAGGCCGCCCAGGCGGCGGCCGAGCACCAGTCGCGGATCAGCAGCCTCACCCAGGCGTTGCGCGAGTCGAACGGTGCCGTGACGGAGAGCGTCCGTACCGCAGCAGCGCAGCAGTTGATGGACACCAAGGTCCTCGACGGCAAGGAGCGCCTGGTCGACGTCATGTCGAAGGCCGGGGTGCCCATCAGGCAGCTCACCGATGCCTATCTCAGCCAGGATGACGGCCTGGCGCAGCTCCAGAAGCGCATGGAGGACGTCGCCGCGATCAACTTGGAGCCGGTACGCGGCGGCGGCGTCATGTACAACGACGTGGGCCAGAAGGCTCACGACGCCGCGGAGGCTCTCAGCTCCGTCAAGGGCGAGATGTCTCAGGCGGTGAAAGACGCCCGCGATCTTGCCGACGTGAACGGTGCCGCGGGCCGGTCCGCAGCCGATGCGGTGGGGCCGTTCGGGAAGTTCTCCGACGCGATGCGCCGCCTGTCGGACACGACGGCAGACGCCGATACCCGTGCCCTGCATGACGCGCTGAACATCCTGGCCGGCGGCTCGGTGAACCTGTCCGCCGCCGAAGCGCGGTTGAACCGGTCCGTGTCGGATGCGGCCGAGGCGTTGAAGGGCGGCGTCGATAACGCCCAGGGGTACGGAAAGTCCCTGCTGAACATGGATGGCTCGCTGTCCACGGTTACCCGCAACGGGCAGAAGCTGTACGACCTGCTGCAGGGCCTGTCGACGAATTCCGCGGACGCTGCGCTCGCCGCCTACCAGTACGCGGAGGCGAGCGGGAAGTCCGTTCCGGAGGCGCTGCAGGCGGCGCAGAAGCAGATGGAGACCGCCCGGGATTCGGCGATCTCCACGGCCGAGGGCTTCGGCCTGTCCGCCGAGCAGGCGGCGAAGCTCGCTGACAACGCCGGTCTGGTCCCCTCGCAGGTGTCGATCCTGCTGCAGACGGCCGGCATGGACGAGGCGATGGCTGAACTCATCGCCGTACAGCAGGCGTTGAAGGCTCAGCCGGACAAGAAGACCATCACGATCTCCACTCTGTCGAACGATGCTCGCGAGGATCTGGAGAAGCTCGGCTTCAAGATCAAGGACTTGAAGGACCGCCGTGTGGAGGTCACCGCCCCCACCGATCTGGCGCGCACGGATCTGGACGCACTGATCTCGAAGATCGCGTCGACCCCGGGCGGCAAGCACGTCAACGTCACCGCCTCGACGCAGGCGACGATCGACAGTCTGGAGGCGGTCAAGCAGAAGATCGCCGGTGTGCCCGGCGGCAAGTCGGTCACCGTCAGCGCACCCACCGGTGAGGCCCGGAAACAGCTGGAGGATCTCGGCTTCAAGATCGCTGAGGTGCCGGGCAGTAAGAACGTCACTGTCACCGTGCCCACGAGCGGGGCGACGGACGCGGCCAGCCGGATCCAGGGCGCGATCAACGGGATCAGCGGCCGGTCGATCGGCATCGGCGTCTTCATGAAGGCCACCAGTTGGGACCGGGATGCCAACGGCGTCCCGGACGCCATCCAGGCCCCGCAGGCGCGCGGGTCGGTGATCGACTACTACGCCAGCGGTGGTGTCCGCGAGAACCACATCGCGCAGATCGCCCCGGCCGGGTCGTGGCGTGTGTGGGGTGAGCCGGAGACGCACGGGGAGGGCTATGTGCCTTTTCGCCGGTCGAAGCGGCCTCGGTCGCGGGCGATCACCGAGGAGATCGTGCGGCGCCTCGGCGGTGACCCGTCCGGCATCGAGTGGTACGCGGACGGCGGCGTGTCGAACTGGTCCTACCAGCCGCTCGGCGGCTCCGGGTTCTCGGTGTCAGACGTCGTCTCCAAGTCGCAGCGCAAGGGCAAGGGCGGCAAGGAGCACTTCGACCTCGGCATGTTCGAGCGGAACCTGCGCAAGTCCGTCCGCACCGCCTCAGCGTGGCGCAACGACCTGGCGACCGTGTCACGGCGGGCCGGCACGGATGTCGCGAAGGCGTTGGAGGAGATGGGTGAGGACGGCGTCGCTCTCACCCGCAAGATGGCCCGCGGCTCCAACAAGTACGTGAAGTCGATGGCCGCGCAGCTCACCAAGCTCGCCGGCACCGCGAAGGCCACGCTGGGCGACTACACGGGCCAGCTGCAGAACGCGGTCAAGGACTCCACAACGTTCCAGAACAATCTCGCCAAGCTGGCGTCCAGCGGGTACGGCTCTCTGGCTGCACGGCTGGCGGAGCAGGGCGACGAGAACGCTGAGGCGCTCGCCGCCCAGGCGGTGCGGGACAAGAAGAAGGCGAAGCAGGCCAACAGTGCGGCCCAGTCGGCGGGCCGGATGCTCGACGCGGATCAGCTCAGCGACTTCGTGAAGCTCATCGGTGCTCTGGCTAAGGGCCGCGGTATTCACGCGGTGGCCGAGAAGGCAGGGCTCGACGAGGACCGGCTTATCGAGATCGCCAACCGGGGCAAGGCCCAGATCAAGGCCACGGGCAGCAAGGCGGACCGGTTCCTCGCCGACCTGGTGAAGGCGAACGCCGGGAAGGCGTATGCGAACGGCGGTATCTGGGAGCCGGGCGTGTACTCCTCAAGGAACGGGCTGATCAAGTTCGCTGAACCGGAGACGCGCGCCGAGTCGTACATCCCGCACGCGGTCACGAAACGCGGCCGGGCGACCGCTGTGCTGTCCGAGACCGCGGACCGCTTCGGATACGGGCTCACGCCCAAGCGCCTGGTTGATGCCGGGGCGGGGCGGTCGCAGGTCGTGGTGGTGCATCAGGCGCCGGCGATCGGCCAGCAGACGATCCACGTCACCCGCGCTGGAGCAACCGCGAACGACATCGCTTCGGCTGTGTCGTACCAGATGCGCCGGGCTCGCCGCGGAGGTGTCCTGCGGTGAGCCTGGAACTCAAGGACTTTCAACTGGAGTTCGCCGGAATCCGGCTGGGGCACAGCACCAGCATTCCGATCTCGGAGATCGAAGGGCTGGCCCGGCCTGGCGTGCGCGGGGAGGCCGTGGAGCGGCCTAACGCTGATGGCGTATGGCTGGCCCCTGACTGGTACGAGGCCCGGACCCTGCGCATCGACTGCGGCGTGAAGACACCGGGCGATCCGGCTGCGGCTGCCCGCATCGTGGCCCAGATCGAGGAGGCCGCTGACGACCCTCGGGTGCGCACGGTCGGCGGGGCGGTGACGTCGCTGCGGATCAAGTGGCCTGGCGCGCCGGTGCGCGTCTTGTACGGGCGGCTCCGAAAGGCCGAGGCGTCGTGGGAGAACGCGGCCTTCGGGTGGGTGCCACTCGATATCGAGTTCACGGCCCCGGACACCCGCTTCTACGCGGACACCCAGCAATCCGTGGAGCTCAAGCTCGGCTGGCTGTCCGGCGGCGGGTTCACCGCGCCCGTGCAGGCCCCGATCCGTGTGAGTGACGGTGACTTGTCGGGGCAGAACCGGCCCGGCTGGGTCACCAACAGCGGCACCATCGACGCCTTCCCGGTGCTCACGGTGTACGGGCCGTGCACGAACCCTGTGATCACGCATGTGGAGAGCGGCCGGCAGATCGCCCTGGGGATCACGGTGCCCGCGGGTGAGCACGTCACGATCGACACCCGCCCAGGTCAGCGCACCGTCACCCGGCAAGGCGGCGGCACCGTAGCGACGACCTCACCGTTGGGCGACTTCAAGCTGCCCCCTGGACGGTCAGAGATCCGCTGGATCGCGTCCGACCCGACCGCGTCCGCACGCCTGACCGTGGCATGGCGCGACGCCTTCAAGACCCTTGTGAATCCGAAGGAGACCCCCGTCCGATGACGCTCGCCCAGGCCCCGCTGCTCGTGAACGGCGCCACCCATAGTGCTCAAACGTTCCGGCAGATGATCAAGGATCTGTCCCGCGGCTCGGAGGGTGTGACGGAGGCCGCGGACTTGAAGGTGATGCCGCTGCCCGTGCCGGGGGGCGGTGTGCAGGTCAGCGATGGCTCTGCGGTGGTGCGGGGGAAGGCGTCGGCGTGGCAGGGGTCGTACACGGCGTACAACATCGGCACCGCCACCGTCGACATTGCGCCCGCAGGTGCGGCGCCGCGCTCGGACTTGATCGTGCTGCGCGTACAAGACCCCGAGTTCGAGGGCGGTTTGGACCCGGCCAAGGACGCGATCAACTTCTTCGACGTCATTCCCAACGTGTCCTCCACAACGTCGTCGCCGCCGAAGGGGGTGACGGGGGTGGCGCTGGCCCGCATCGACCTGCCGGCGAATACCGGCACGGTGACGGCCGGGATGATCCGCGACCTGCGCAGGGTCGCGAATCCGCGCCGTGAGCGCACCCTCCACACCGCCTATCCGACCAAGCTGACGAAAGCCTGGAAGGACGACGACAAGTGGCACAACTGGCCGCCCGAGGCACGCTGGCAAATACCCGTGCCGGACTGGGCGACCAAGCTCATCCTCACGATCACCCTTGCCGGGCTACGGATGGACTACGACTCGCTGTACGGCAAGCTGCAGCCGGTGTTCGGCACCATCGAAGGCCAGGACACCGTCGTCGACGACAACCAGGGCAAGGTCGTTCGCCGGTCCACTGCTGTGGTCGCCGACACCATCACCCTGCCCGCCTCGTACCGGGGCACGACGCAGACGCTGTACATGCAGGCGCGGATGGCGAAGGACTGGAAGGGTGACCTCGGCGTCGACGGCGGTACGTCGATCATCGCGGACATCGAGTTCACCGAAGGCCCGGTGTGACCTGCTGTGGCCTACCGGTACCTGACCCAGGACGCCCTCACCGGCCAGTGGCTGTCCCACGATCTCCCGTTGAAGGGAGTGGAGTTCGGGCCCGAACTGAACGGGCCCGGAGAGCTGATCGGCTCCCTGTCACCCCGGCTGGCATCGTCGCATCCCGAGCTCACCAAGAACCGAGGCAACACCCTGCTGTATGCGGAGCGGAACGGGCTGCTGCGGTGGGGAGGCCTCATCTGGCAGGCCGAGCCCGAAGGCAGCACGATGCGGATCGAGGCCGCCGGCTGGTCTTCCTATCTGCACAAGCGTCATGACCTGGACGGTGAGCTCGGCGGCCGTGGCCCGTACGTGAACACCGACCCATGCAGGGTGATGCGGGACATCGTGTCGTACGCGCAGTCGATCCCCGACGGCAGTCTGAACATCACTGTGGACGGCACGACGTCGAAGGCGACGGTGGGCACACCGGCAGAGCCGTGGCACTCGAACTGGTGGGAAACCCCGGTCCTCGGTGACCTCTTCGACGATCTGGTGAAGGCCCCGGACTCGCCGGACTACACCTGCACCACCTGGTGGGACGCGAATCGGCGGCCGGTGCGCCGTATCCAGATCGGCTATCCCCGCCTTGGGGCGCGCCGTACGGACATCGCGTTCTCCACGGACACCAACATCACCACCTCCACTCCGGTCACGTACAGCGCCGACGAGTACGCGCAGGTCGTCATCGCCACCGGCGCCGGCGAGGGCCGAGCCCAGCAGCGCGCCATCGACGCCGTCCGCAACAAGCGGCTGCGACTGGAGCATGTCCTCGAACTACCCGAGGTGCGCGGCAAAGACGTGCTCGCTCAGCGGGCGCGGGCCGAGCGAGCGTGGCGGCAGAACCTCGGCCACGTCGAGGAGATCACGGTCCGCGACCATCCTGCCGCACGGATCGGGTCGTGGCAGATCGGCGACGACGTCCAGGTCACGGTCCGCGATGAGTGGGGCACGTGGTCCGGCTGGTGCCGCATCACCGGCTACACGATCCGACCCGACACCGATGCCGGGGAGACCGCCACCCTCCGCCTCGAACCGTCCGGCGCCCACCAGTACGCCACCGCCGCCTGAACAAGGAACACCTTCTTGCCCACTGACATAGGTACCCGGCTTGCCCGCCTGGAGAAGCTGCTGCGCACAGCCATCCGGGCGCCGAAACTCGCGAACGCAAGCCTCGAGAACGGCTCCGTCGACGTGTACGACGAGAACGGTTCCCTGCGCGCGGTCATCGGACAACAGCCCGACGGCACCAGCGGCGTCATCGCCGTGAACGGGCCACGCCCTCCCGTCCCGTCCATGCCCGAAGTGGAGTCGGCCCTTGGAGGGCTGCAGGTCACCTGGGACGGAGGTTTCGCGGACGTGGGCGCCGCGCCCTTGGATCTGTCCCGCGTGCAGGTCCATGTGCTGACGTCGGCGAGCATGCGGGCGGACCCTCGGTGGCCGACCGCGACGATCGAGGCTGCCTCCGGTGCCTCGGTCACCATCTCGGTGAACCACTACGGGCCGCTGTGGGTGCGGCTGATAGCCGTGAACACCTCCGGCATCCCCAGTGCCCCCTCGGATGCTGTCCGAACGTCGGCCCGGCGTGCGGTCTCGGGTGACCTGGGGCAGCAGGTCATTCAGCAGGGACACATCGCCGTCGGTGCCATCGCCACCCCGCATCTGGCAGTCGGCTCCGTCACCCCCGACCACATCGCGGTCGGCCAGGGCACGAACCTGGTGCCGGATCCCGGGTTCGAGGGCTCGGCCACGGCGAACACGGTGGCGGCGGGCGGCACGGTGTGGTCGTTCGCTCCCGGTAACCGGACCGGTGTCGGAATCCGTCTCGACTGCACCGCCGCAGCGGAAACGTACTGGACACTGCCATTGGCGACGGTGCCCGTCCTCGCCGCGTCTCAGCTGTTCCTCGGTGTCGATGTGCTGGCCTCGGAAGACCTCGCCGCCAAAGCGGTGAAGATCCTCGCCCGCTGGGAGAACAGCACCGGAGAGGTCCTCGGCTACGGCGTCGCGGAGACCACCAGCTATGTGCCGGGGGTGTGGCAGCGCATCACCGGTCAGGTGGCCGCCCCGCAGGGCACGACCCGGGCGGTGCTGTGCCTCGAGGCATCCGCTGCCACAGCGGGCTGGGTGGTGTTCGACAACGCGCAGGCCCACACAATCTTCGGCGACGCCACCGGCGGGGCCCGGGCCGAACTCGGCCCCCAGGGGCTGCGGTTGTACGACGAAGACGGAGAGGAAGTCGTCTCGCTCGTCACCGGGCAAGCCAACTATCTGACTCTGCGCGACGGGACGACCAGGGTCGCCGCGATCGGCTCGACCGGCGATGCCTCCTTCCAGGACCTGAACGTCGCCGGGAAAGTCACCATCGGAGGCGACGATCTCACCGACCTGTATGACGGGCCGCGCGGCATCGTCGCCATGGACTGGATGGCCGCCGGTGTGAAGACCACCACCGGAACCGAAATGGGTTACGTCGAGTTGGCCTTCGACGCCGAGGAAGGCCGCATGTACCGCGTGGTCTACAACGGCACCGCGGAATGCTCCCAGACCAGAGGGTCCCTCGTGCTGCGGCTGCGCAGCGGCTATGCCTCCGCTCCCTTGATCAGTTCCCCCCAGCTGCAGGAAGCACGGCATCCGCTGACGACGACCCGGCGCGAGGCTCGACTGGAGTTGATCAGCCCATGCGCGCCGAACGACCTGATCCGGCCCGGACGTAACCGGCTGCTGCTGACGTTCACCAGCGACAGCGGCGCCCCCGCGGGCCAGCAGGTCACATTGACTGGGGCGAAAGGCCGCCTGGGGCAGCTGAGCGTGGAGGACGTCGGCGAGCAAGCGCCCGACACCGGTGTCTACAACACGGGCGGCGCCGTCGTTCCCGACCCGCCGGTGAAGGTGCAGCGCGAGTACAAGGCGTCCTGGTCGGGGAGCTACGCGAACCGGTCCGGATACAACTCGTACTACGGCAACCGCATGGTGGCCGGCTACTTCTCGGCGAACAACGGGACCCAGGCCGCGCTGGTGGGATTCGGCGGGAGCCTCGCCAATGACCTTGCTGGCGCGAAACTCGTCAAGGTCGAGGTGTATCTGTACGCCAACCATTGGTACTACGCCTCCGGCGGCACCGCTGTCCTCAAGGTCCACGGCCACGCTTCGCGTCCGAGCAAGTTCTCCGCGGACCAATCCGGCTCGCAGACCGTCACCAAGTGGGCGCGGGCCAGCGGCCGTTGGGTGGACATCACCTCGATCTTCGATTCAACGAAGTTCCGGGGCATTGCGATCGACCCGAACACCACCAATAAGACCTCGTACGGCATGTTCG
This sequence comes from Streptomyces sp. NPDC048290, assembly GCF_040652095.1. Taxonomy (NCBI): domain Bacteria; kingdom Bacillati; phylum Actinomycetota; class Actinomycetes; order Kitasatosporales; family Streptomycetaceae; genus Streptomyces; species Streptomyces sp. NPDC048290. The sequence goes on along the minus strand of NZ_JBEZLM010000006.1, from coordinate 415,889 downwards.
ACGGCATTGGCCAGGGCCATCCGCCGCGGCTGCGCGTCACCTTCATCAAGTAACCAAAGGAGCAGAGCTACTCGTGGCCGCACTGTACGGAGACCTCGTCATCAACGGCACGTTCGCCGACGGCACGACCGGCTGGTGGTCCGGCAATCCGGCCATGGTCACCTTGGCCGCGCCGGGCAGCGGACTGGAGGCCACCGCCACTACGGACGCCGTCAACCTCTGGGATGCGCCTTTCGGTCAGGACAACGTCACCCTGCGCTCCGGCTGTACGTACACGCTGAGCTTCACCGCGAGCGCCAGCCAGTCCGGAACCGCTCTTCGGGCGCAGGTCGGGCTCGGCGCGGACCCGTGGACCGCCGTCCTGGACAAGACGGTGACGCTGCCTGCGGTCGACACGCACGTCGTGTTCTCCTTCACGTCGACTATCGACACCACAGCCGGGCAGGTGAGCTTCCAGTTCGGTCAGGGAACCGCCGTCACCGTGCGCCTGAACGATGTGCGGCTCACGGCGTCCACAGCCCGCGAGGGCTTCTACGTCGACCCGGACTCCAATGCCGCACGGTGGGCGGCTGTCAACGGGAACGATCCGCGGGCAGCGAAGATCGCTCAGGCCCTGGTGCGACGTCCGGCAGCCAAATGGTTCGGCGACTGGAACAAGGACGTCCGCGCTGATGTCGACGCCTACGTGACGGCCGCCGCTGCCGTCGGACGGCTGCCCATCCTGACGGCGTACAACATGTTCAACCGCGACAACGGTGGGCAGTCCAGCGGTGGCGCCAAGTCCCCCGAGGAGTACCGGGCATGGGTGGATGCCTTCGCTGCCGGCATCGGTGAACGGCCGGCTCTCGTGATCGTAGAGCCCGACTCGCTCAGCCAGATCGGCAGTCTGCCCACGGAGGCGTCACGCGCTGAACGCACACAGCTGGTCACCTACGCCGCAGACGCCTTGGCCTCACGTCCCCTCGTGCGGTCCTACCTGGATGGCGGCAACGCCACGTGGATCCGAGCCGACGAGATGGCCGCCCGACTCGCAGCGGCTGGGGCAGCCCGTACGAAGGGCTTCGCGATCGGGGTGGCGAACTATGACTCCACCGACGTGTCCTGCACGTACGGACATCAAGTCGCCGAGTCGCTCGCAGCACTCGGTGCTCCCGGCGTCCGCTTCGTCATCGACACCTCCCGCAACGGCAACGGTGCCATGGACGGAAACGGGCAGCACGTCGACTACTGCAACCCCGGCGGCCGTCGCCTCGGAGTCCCCTCCTCCATAGGGGTGGGCGGAGCCGAGTACCTGCTGTGGATCAAGGTTCCTGGCGACTCCGACGGCATGTGCGGTACCGCTCCGGATATTCCCGCGGGTACGTTCTCGCCCTTCCTTGCAGAGAGCCTCATCGACGGGCGATAGATCATCAGCGAGAGCCTCGACGACGCACCCCAGGTGCTCCAAGAATCAGATCGCCGGGAAGGTGGCGGGTTGCGGGCCTTCGCCTGGGCATTCCACGCCCACACGAAGGCGGGCACCGGGGGTGTCCGCCAACCGCTGAGTAATCGTGGCGTGAACCCATCGGGCCAGAACGAAACGGTCCGCGCTCGGCCTTGGCTCATGGCCAAGCCGCCCCAGTTCCCGGTACTGGAGGTCACGCTCGAGCTCGGCGACTACCGTCCGCAGGACCATCGCTTCGTCGTCGCTGGCGTCGGCGACCTCTGTCGTGAGTTCAACAGCGACGTGGTATTCGTGGCCTCTGTCCGGCGAGCACTCATGACCAGCCCCAGCAGACTGGTGGTACAGGTATGCGGTGAACGCGTGTCCGCTGGTCAGCGAACCCATCCGATGTCCTTCCCGGACGACTCCGCCGTCTGCTCCAGCGCGTGCCGCACGAAGTGGAGTTCGGCCGGATCCACGTAGTCCCCGTTCTTCCGGTACATAGCCATGCCGGGCAGCACGAACTGTGCCATCGTCACAGCTTCCGCGCAGGTGCGGCACCCGTCCAGGCTCATGAGCGTGAACGTCGGATGCTCGTCCTTAATGTGTTCGTAGAACTCGAATTCCCGCAGCCCGAGTTGGCTCTTTTCATCGGCGATGCCGTGGCGCCACCAAGCGTCGGCGATACCCCGGCATCCGCTGCATGTGGTCATCTCTGGAATCAAGGTCACTGAATCACCCTAGGTTTCCGCTGAGAGGGACGGTAGCCGCCGGCCGAGTATGCCGTCCGGCTGTTGAAGGTGCTGGCCTCGATGGGTTCCGACTTGGCGGGCTCTTCGATGTTTCTTGGGCCCCGTACGATCAAGACGGGTGCGGGCCCGCCAGGAGGGATCGCGGTGTCCGTGCCACCGAGTGCCGAGCCCACGTTGTGGGAGCTGCACCGTGCCGTCTCGCAGCTGCGTGAGGATCTGCGCGGTGATCTCGCCCAGCTCGCCGCCCGCTTGGACCAGGTGGTCACCGAGGACGTGTACCGGGCTGATCAGCGGGCGGTTGATCAGCGCATCAGCCAGATCGAGGCCGGGCTGGCTGGACTGCGCGGAGAGCACGATCAGGCGACGGAGCGCGCCGAGCAGCAGCGCCGGGAGGATCAGGTTCAGGCTATGGCGACGCGACGGCTGGTGTTCAGCTCGTTTGTCTCGCCGGTCCTGCTGATGGCTCTGCAGCTTTGGCTCGCGTCGCGGGGCGCTGCCCCGTAACGGGGGTTGTTTCAAGGGGATTTGAGTTTTGGCTCGGGCGCGGGGAGAACAGTGAGCGCCGAGTGGCGACACCTATCAGTGCCGACCGTCTCGTTGCCGCACTTCGCGCCGAGGGCGTGCGTGTGGTGGAGAGGCCGGGATGGAGAACCCACAACAGGAATCACAAGGGTCCGTTCGGTCCGGTGCGCGGGGTGATGATCCATCACACCGTGACCTCCGGGACGAACAGCACCGTGGGCATCGTGGAGCGCGGCTACGAGGGCCTGCCGGGGCCTCTGTGCCACGGCATGATCGCCAAGGACGGCACCGTGCACCTGATCGGGCACGGCCGCACCAACCATGCCGGCCGAGGCGACGGCGATGTTCTCCAGGCGGTGATCGCGGAGCGTGCACTGCCGAAGGCGAATGAAGCCGATACGGACGGCAACACGCACTTCTACGGCTTCGAGTGCGAGAACCTCGGCGACGGTCAGGACTCGTGGCCAAAGGCCCAGCTCGACGCGATCGAGCGCGCGGCCGCGGCACTGTGCCGGGTGCACGGCTGGAGTGCGGCGAGCGTCATCGGTCACCGGGAGTGGCAGCCCGGGAAAGTCGACCCCAAGGGCTTCACGATGGGGTGGCTTCGCGACCGGGTAGCGGCCCGGCTGAAGTCCACGCCGACCGGCGGCTCGGACGGTTCCCCGGAAGACGGCACCTCAACCTACGTCGTAAAGAACGGCGACACGCTTTCCAGCATCGGTAAGAAGCTCGGCATCCATTGGGAGCGGATCGCTCAGACCAACAAGATCACGGCCCCGTACATCATCCAGCCCGGGCGGAACCTCACGCTCCCCAAGAAGGCACCCGCCGACGGCTATGTGCCACCTCCCTTTCCGAACGGTCTTGCTCCGGGCCGCACGTCACCGTCGGCGAAGGGCCTTCAGCAGGCGCTGAAGGACACTGGCTGGCTCGACCGCTCGGTGCCGTTCTCCGACAACTACGGGCCGCAGACCCAGAAGGCCGTGGCCAGCTTCAACCGCAAGCACAACCTGTTCACCTCCGGCCGCCCCATCGATCCTTCGATCGGTCGCCGCGGCTGGGACCTCCTGCACCGACTCGCCTACGGGAACTGATCACCTTGATCGACTTCATTCACGCCCACAGCACCCGCCTGTACGCCATCGCCGCCGCGGCACTGTCGCTGATCGCCTACTACGTGCAGGACCTGCCGACCGGCCTGATCCTCGCCCTGGTCGCCGCGGTCCTCGGCACCGGGGAAGCCATCCAGCGCGTCGAGGACCGCAAGACCCACCGAGCTCTGCTGCTCGAACCTCCGTACGCCAACAAGGACTGAAGCCTCAACACCTGATGCCTCCGTGACGCTGACAAATAGCAGACCTGACCCCGACTCCTTGCGATTGCGGGATGCACCTGAACGTGGCCTACGATCCCCCTCATGGCCCAGAAGGTAGTTACAACATTTGTGGATGATTTGACTGGCGAGGAATCGTCGGAGATCGCCACGCACAGCATCCTCATCGATGGAGCTGGGGTAGAGATCGACCTCACGGATGAGAACTACGAGAAGCTCCTTGAGATCTTGAACCCCTATCTCCACGCTGACGGTGCTCGCCGGATTCGCGGTGCCGCGAAGAGCAAGGGGAAGGCCAAGGCATCGGCTGCCGGCAGGGACGACTCGTCGGCGATCCGGGCTTGGGCGAAGGACAACGGTTTCGAGGTCAGCGATCGCGGCCGTGTCCCGGCTACCGTCCGCGAGGCGTACGAGAAGGCTCGCTGATTCGCGCCGAATGCGTGGTGACCCTGCCGTTGTGGGGTCACCACGCATTCGGCATTCAATGAAGGCGCCCATGTCGTCGCCGAGGCCCCGGGGCGGGCTGGTGGTCGATCTTCGTTTCGGAAGGCGCCGTCTCCTCGCTCTCCGCCGTACCGGTCGCCGAGCAAGAACAGGCGTTTTCCGAGCGGCGTGGCAGGGCAGTGGTGCCTGCGCTCGGGACATGGCTCGCTGCGCGAACGCGATCACGCATGGCCTGGCCGTTTACCTGGCGTGGATCACAGCAGTGATATCACCGGCGAGATGGCACACCGTCGCCCAGCCTGTCAGGTTGATGTCCCGCCATCGGCTGACCCCACTCGGCCGGTCACGGAGCCCGCGCGGCCTGACACCAAGGAGGCCGCGGCCACTCCGAGGAGGTCTCATGACGCTGCGCCTCACCCTCCGCAAGCTGCCCTATGCGTTCAAGGTCGCTGCCGACGCTCAGGCTGTGGGGCCAGCGCGTCGCCTCGTACGCGAGGCAGTGGAGAGCCTGGACCTGGGGCAGCAGGCCCCGTCACTGGACGACCTTGAGTTGCTCGCTACTGAGCTGGTCACCAATGCTGTGGTGCACACGATGGCGCCGTGCGTGGTGTGCATTCGGTGGACGGGCCGACGGATTCGCGTCGAGGTAACGGACACCGACACACGCGACGTGGAGGCGAGGGTCCCGCCGGCGAACGACGAGCACGGGCGCGGCCTGTTCCTCGTGGACGTCCTGGCAGCTGATTGGGGCAGTTACCGGGAGCCGGCAGGCAAGACGACCTGGTTCGAGTTGGCTGCCCCCTCGGAAGATCTTCTGGCGTCTGGTGCCGCGCATCCGTCCGCTGACTGCCGGGAAGGACGGGCGGACAGAGGAGCGGTAGAGGCCGCCTACTCTGGGTGAACCTTGCCTCCCTATAGGCGAGTTAGGCCAGAATGCAGCCATGGTCGCGATCATCAAGTGCGAGAGTTACGAGTACGAGGACGTCAGGAGCTTCGAGGAGATCCACCGGTCTCGACGCCTCGAATTTGAGTGGACACTCATACGCAAGGAGGAACTGAACTTCAAGGGGCGGCACTTGGCCCTGATCGCAGCCCAAGACGAGTACGGACGCTACGAGCTCAAGTACGTGGGCAAGTGCGTTCGCGGCCGCAAGGCAGCGGATTCAGTGAAGCAGTTGCGCGTCACTCATGTCCGTCGCTTGCAACGTCCGGTGCCATTGTCTGAACTACTCGAGGCTGTGCCGAGACATCTGCAGCGTCACCTTGTTGCGGAGGGGCAGCAGACCAAGACCGCGGGTTCAGAGTTGCGGCGCCTCCTTCTGGAGCGACGTCCTGAAGTCCGTGATGCCGTCGATGAGATCGAAGGCGCTATTTCCTCCTGGGACTTCGGCACCTCGCGTGCAGGCCAGGCGGTCTCGTTGCAGCGCGACGGCACCTTGATATCTGCGCGCATGGCGGGCTTCCGGGCCCTTGATCTGGCCGAGTGGGACCCTCCCGCGGAGGAGCTCTACGAAGACAGGGTGCCGCCGCTCTTCCTTGATTGGGTCACGGAGTCATCGTCTCCGGAGGGCCGGGGTCAGTCTGAGCCTCAGGTCCGAGCTGGCCGTCCGGAGACGATGGCTGCCCAGCCGGCGCTTGAGGATCACCTCATCGCCCATGACACGCACACGATGCGGGGCTGGTTGAGCGAGGCCACTGATCACGTCGCGTGGCGAGAGTTCCGCGAGCATGGACGAACGCTGCTCGTCGGGAACGCCAACCGGGCAACAGCGGAACGGTTGTTGGGGTGCGATGTCATCTTCTACAACGTCTCGCGGAACAGCATGGTCCTCGTTCAGTACAAGAAGCTCGATGCAGAGAAGGGCGGCTTCTACTACCCGACCGGCGACGGGAACCTTGCGAAGGAGCTCCGGCGCATGAGGGCCCTGGATCGGTATGCGGCGAGCGTGGCAGACGGAAATGGTGAGCAGCGACTCGACGCGAGCCCAAGCTGGATCAAGCTCTGTCACCCGAGGTCGGTAGTGCCGCACACCTCGGAGATGATCCACGGCATGTACTTCTCCCGGCGCCAGTTCGAGTCGCTGCGTGAGGACCCCCGCCTGAAGGACGGACGGCAGGGCGCGGTCCGGTTCGGCTACAAGAACGTGCCCGGATACCTCGACAACACGCTGTTCACGCGCCTGGTCGAGACAGGGCAGATCGGCACGACCGGAATCAGTAGCGATCTTGTACGCCAGCAGGTCTTTCGCACCTTCCGCGGGCAGCGCGACCTGGTGATAGCCGCGCTCTACGGCGATGAGCCGCCGCAGGCGGAACGGAACGCGCGGCGACGCATGAGCAAGTGAGCGCCTTACCGGCCGCGCTCCCTCGCGTGCGGGAATCGCCACCGTAGCAGCTATTCTGCTATGCCCCGGACAGTGGAGCAGCAGGAAGGAGGCCGTCGTGGCGAAGCCGCTCATCGTGGGCCGCAAGGAGTTCGCGAAGATCTACAACGTTGCGCCGACGGCGGTCAGCGACCGGTGGATCCCAGCCGGGATCGTCTCCTACGAGGATGCCGTGATCGTCTCGGGTAAGCCGTATTGGCCCGGCGGTCTGGCGGTGGACTTCGCGCTGCCGCCGGGCAGTCGCGGCCGGCAGCTGGATGAGGCGCTCCTTGCCCAGCTGGAGGAGGAGCAGCAGGCGACGGTCCGTCCGATGAAGAAGGGCGAGCTGCCGCCGCTGGTGGGGCTGCAGGAGTACGCAGCCTTGTTCGGCATCAGCCAGCACCAGGCAGCGAACGCCCGCAACCGTGGCAACGGAATGCTGCCGGCAGAGGACTACCTCCTGGGAGGTTCCCCCGTGTGGCTGTTGTCGACCGTCCTCGAAGGCGCCGAGCACACGATGGCGCAGAGCCGTGGTGGCGTGTGGCATCTGCAGGAGGATGTTGCTGCCGCTTTGCGGGAGGGCCGCTATGACGGGCCCGGGTCGGCGATCGCCGCGCGAGGCAAGGCCGCAGCGGGTTCGTAGCGTCGTCGCGTCCGCCGGATTCGCTGTCTTGGAGCAGTTCGGCGGAGTTGCCTCCCCCTCAATCCATAGTAGAATTAATCTCATCCACTGAGGGTGCATGCGCAAGTCGCGCCGACCGCATGCAAAATAGGCTGCGATACATCGAACGAGGAGGGGTAAGTGGCCGTGCAGCTTGAGCTGCCTATCGCAGCCATACAGCAACCCGAGAATCCCGGCGGCAAGCTGACGATCCAGGAACGGTTCGAGGCATTCGACCAGCTCAACCCCTGGATCCTCAAGCACCTGGAGAGCCTCACCGCCGACTGCGTCGAGCGCGGGCTCAAGCGCATCGGCATTGGGATGCTGTTCGAGGTCCTGCGCTGGCAGTACGGACTCGCTACCCGCGGGGAGCCCTGGAAGCTCAACAACGACTTCCGGAGCCGCTACGCGCGACGCCTCATCGACCTGCACCCCGAGTGGTCCCCCCTGTTCGAGATCAGGAAGATCCACACAGCCTAGAAATAGGCCAGTGTCCATCCTCCTGTGAGTTTCTTGGAGATGTTCTGTGTCCAGCACGACCGTGCCACCCCTGCGCACCCGCAAGCCCACCGGCGTCATTCCGTGGCCGATCGTCCTGATCGAGGGCGAAGAGAAGAGCGGCAAGAGCCACCAGGCTGCGGCATTCACCGGCTCCGAGCAGACCGGCCAGGCGTACTGGCTGGAGCTCGGTGAAGACACAGCCGATGAGTACGCGAACGTGCCGGGTGCGGACTACCTGCTGATCGAGCACAACGGCAGCTACCGCGACATCCTCGGCCAGATCGAAGCCGTGCACGCCGAGGCCAGGCGTGCTGCCGCAGCGAAGGAGAAGCCGGTCGTCCTGGTCATCGACTCGGTATCGATGCTGTGGCGGATGCTGGTGAACTGGACCAACGAGCGCGCCCACCGCACACCGAAGAACGAGGCGAAGCTACGCCAGGACCCGGATGCCGAGATAAGGCCCTCCATGAACCTGTGGAACGACGCATCCGAACGGTGGCAGCGGGTCATGTATCTCGTGCGCACCATGCCGGGCATCGTGATCCTGCTCGCCCGCGGCAAGGAAGTGGCTGCCGTGGACGGCAACGGCGATCCGATCCCGAAGACAAAGGACTGGCGGGTGGAGGGCCACAAGTCCCTCGCCTACGACGCGACGGTGTGGGTGCGGCTACAGCGTGACAGCGATCCACAGGTCATCGGCGCCCGGTCGCTGAAGTTCGAGGTGCCGCGCAGCGGCAAGCCGAAGACCCTGCCGGGCTTCACCATCGAGAGGCTGGTGTTCGGTCTGATGGGCTGCTCGATCCACAACCAGCCCAAGGTCGCCCCGGAGCTGACCGGGGATCTGGCGCAGCAGTGGATGCCGAAGGTCCACAAGGCTGCCAAGCAGGGCGTCGACGGCTTGAAGAAGCTGTGGCGTCAGGTCGAATCGGACGAGGATCTCAGCCGCAACGAGGTGCTCGTGGTGCGCGCCGCCATCGAGCGCATGGCCGCCGAGGTCAAGAACCCTAAGAAGTTCAGCGACCCCACGAGCGATGACGTGGCGCGGCTTCGGGCGGCGGCAGCTGAGCAGCAGGACCAGGCCGCCGAGGACCCGGGTGACTTCGAGGAGTTGCCGCCCGACGAGTTCGCCGCCGCCTGACCTTCACACCCTGCCTTGCCGGGGCCCGTTGTGACGGGTCGGGCCCCGGCGTGCCCTCCTGGAGACTGCTGTGACCGCCACCACCTTCAGTGCGCCTGCTTCCCTGTCGATCTGGGATGCCGCGCACTCCGCTGATGCCCGCCGACCCCGTTCTGTGCAGACACAGTTGGGGGCGTCGGACACGATCTGCTCACGCCGCGCCGGATACATCCTGGCCGGCGCGGAGCGCACGAACGCCGGGGACAAGCGGGCCGCGATCCTCGGCACGTACATCCACCAGGGGCTGCTCGAAGATGCCCGCCGTGAGTACGGGTGGCTCATCGAGCGCACCGTCGCGGATGGGACCTTGCGCGGGCACATCGACGTCGTACAGCTCGATGCCGCCACGGCCGCGCGGCTGCCCAAGCGGCATCGTCCGGCCCAGCCTGCCGCGCACCTGACGGTGGAGGACGTGAAGACGAAGTCGAGCCGCGTGTGGGACCGGGTTGTGAGGTTCGGTCCGACAGCAGCAGAGATGCGGCAAGTCCTGCTGTACGCCGACCTGTTGCGCACGGTCGGGTTCGCGGATGTTCCTGGTCAGCGGTACCTGCACAGGCTCGGCCCGATCGACGTGCAGCGCATCCGGTTCCGCTTTGTGTGCCGGGATACGGGCGAGGAGCACATCGAGGAGTTCGTCTTCGATGAGTGGCTGGCTGCTCAGGCTCGTTGGTGGGTGGACCGTGTCGTGGAGGCGGACTCTCCGGAGGAGCTGCGGCGCGACCATGACGGTCCCGGCCTGTCGGTGATCTGCGACAACTGCCCGTTTGTTCATGCCTGCTGGCCGGGCGTGCCGCCGGGTCGGCCCGCGCAGACGATTCTCGTCCACGACGACGAGGACCGCGCGAAGGCGCTCGCCGACTACGTGCGCGCCCACGAGCGATACCGGGACGCCAAGCGGGTCAAGGAGACGGCGAGGGCGATGCTCGACACCTCCCCCGAGGGCAACTACGGGGACAACCATCTGGGGTGGGGCGGCGGCAACGACAAGGAGGAGCCGGATGTCGCTGCGATGGTCGAGCAGTTCGAGGACGCCGACTTGGTCGTGCCGATGGTTCCGGACGAGAAGGCCATGATCCAGATTCTGCGCCGGGCCGGCATGGTCGTGCCCCGGCGTAAGGCAGCCGGGCAGAAGACTGCCCGCACCATCAAGGTCAGCCGGGCCCGCAAGACCTCCTGACGGCCTCTGTGGCGGCCCCGCACGGACGGTGTGGGGTTCGCCCTCTCTTTTGATCTTTCGAAGCCCTACTGCCGCCTTGGAGGCATGTTCCGTGTCGATTCTGCGCCGCCACCTCAGCACCGGGTTCACGGTGCTGCCGACGGCCACCCTTGAGGATTCCCGTCTGTCGTTTCGGGCTCGGGGCGTGCTGGCGTTCCTGATCTCGAAGCCGGATGAGTGGAGGGTGCGTGCCGAGTCGATCGCGAGCGCGGGCAAGGAGGGCAAGGAGGCGATCAAGACGGCGCTGCGCGAGCTGAAGGACTCGGCTACTACCGGGTGGTGACCGAGCGGCTGGCGGACGGGACGCTGAGCCGGATCACCGAGGTGTACGACACGGCACAGGAGTGGGCGGCCGAGGAGTACCGCAAGTTGGAGGCGCGGCGAGTAGCGCGCAGGCTCAAGAAGCGGCTGGATCAGGGGGACCCGGCGCCCAGTGGGGAGGCGTCCGGGGGTGAGTTGGGCGATGACGGGGAGGCGGCCGATGGGACCGAAGGCGGGTTTTCGGGCGCCGGTTTTCCGGACGCCGGTTCACCGGACGCCGGATCTTCGGGCGTTCTAGTTAGTAACCAGAGCCAATATCCAGAGAAGAACCCCCCTACCCCCACAGCTGACGCTGCAGGGGAGCCGGTTGGCGCTCGACCCGACGAAACGGCGGCGGGTTCGTGTCCGACGCATCCGGATGAGCCAGGTCGCTCATGCCGGGGCTGTGGCACGAGTCCGAGGCAGCAGCGGGCGTCGCAGCAACGGGCAGAGAAGGAGCGGTTCAAGGCCCGTGAGAGGGAGGCGAATGAGCGGGTGTTGGCGCAGGTACGGCGTAAGCCGGGGGTGGAGGGGTTGTCGGAGGTGGCGCGGCAGCAGCTCGCTGCCATGCGGAGTGGGAGGCGGGAAGCTGCGGCTGGTGGCGGGGAGGTAGAGTCACCACCAGAAATAGGCTGATGTATAAATGTGCAACGGTTCGGGCGAGGCCGATTTGCCACCCCTGCCACACATAGTAGAATTAACCTTATGGGCAGGAAGGGCCCGCACACTTTGGGAGGCACACATGAAGTACGGCTCCATCTGCCGCGGGATCGCTTACATGCCCGACGATGAGCTCATTGACGCATGCACCAGGGCGAGCATGTTCCAGGTGGCCTGCCGGGGCGACGAGGTGCGAGTGATCGCCTATCACAGCGAGAGCTCCGTTGAGGCGCAGCGTCGGCCGGGCGGCAAGGGATGGGAGGCGCTGGCGCTCACACAGCAGCCCAAGGGCGATCTGCCGTTGACGGGGGTGCTCTTCATGGACATCCCGCAGAGCGCATGGGACACGCTGGACCTGGCGGTCAGTGTGCTGCGGAGCCGGTTCGGCGACAACTTCACCAAGCGCGTGGCACTGAAGGTCAAGTAAATGCAGCTGGTTGTGCGCTGGCCAAAAATAGGTCAGTGCACAACCGGCGTGAAGGATGGATGGACATGCTTGATGTGACTGCCGAGGTGGCCGCGATCCGCGCCGACTACGGGCCGGACGAGCACCGCGCTCTCGCCGTGTACAGCGACGTGCACGTTGCCCTGGAAGAGGCCGGGCTGCACCCGTACGTAGAGACCCGCGCGGCCTGGCCGTCTGCGCCTTCGCCGACGACGGCACGCTGTTCGTGGTCGCCTGCGAAGACGCCCTGCCGTTCAACCGCTGGACTCCCGGGACGCTCGCGGGCTGGCACCTGAGCCACGTGCCCGAGGACGGGCCGGCGCCCGCCTGGCGGTGCGTGGTCTACGACAGCCTGCCCCCTCATCTGTGCCGCTACGAGGCAGGAGACCTGGACCTGAGGCCGCTCGTCGAGGCCGCGACGGCTCACCTCGCCGCCTGCTCTCACCTCCGTGAACCTGCCGGGGCCGGTGCGTGAACCTCAACGAGGACGACATGCAGATGGCGGTGCGTGACTTCTTCTCACCGGCGCTGCTCCTGAAGTTCATCGACCTGCCGGATGTTCGCGCCCGCATCCGGTGGGGCGAGAAGCAGTTCGACGAGGGGAAGCGCAGCCGCAGCGTCTGCCGGCTCGAGGGGGAACCGGATGCCGGATGCCTGACGCGCTGGTCGGCCATGCCCAGCGGGTGCGGGTTTCGCTACGACGTCGATGCTCGTGGCGGTGCGCGGTCCGGTGTCGTGTACTGGCAGGACGTGCATCGGACGGTGAACTCCCGTCTGACACCCGTCCGTTACGGGGCTCTGCGTGCGGCGGTCGAGGCCGTCGCAGCGCACGATGCCGCGTACGTTCCGGGCCCGGTCCCCTTCCGTACGCCTGAGTTGTGGACGTCCCTGTTCTACCGCCCGTGGGCACGCCGGGCCAGCGGCTTGGACCTGAAGGCGTCGGCCGCCCTGGATGCCATCTGCCCGCCCGCCAAGGCGCAGCCCGCCTTGTTCTGATTCCACGCGACAACGAGAAGGCCCTTCCCCGTGATCACCTCCACTACTTCCGCCGCCTGGACTGCCGCCGCGCCGTGCGCCGGCCTCGACGGGTACGTGCCCAGCGAGGAACTGGTCCGCAGCAGGCCCAGTGACGTCATGAAGGCCTGCGGGCCGCTCATGGAGGGCTGCGCGCAGCTGTGTCCGTTCGTGCTGGAGTGCTACGAGCGGGTGCGGCCGGAGGCGAACCGGTTCGACGGGGTGTGCGCGGCGCGTACGTGGGTCAACGGACGGGCCGTTGCTGTGGCCGAGGGGGCGCCCGCGCTGTCGAAGCTCGCCTCGCAGGCAGGTACGTGCGGGACGAGCAGCGGGGTGAAGGCGCACCAGCGGCTCGGGGAGCCGCTGTGCGGGCTGTGCCGGGTGACGTCACAGCGGGCCGAGGTGCGGCGCGCGGGCGCGGCGAGCATCCGCAAGCGTGCCTCTCGCGCCGACCGCGAGGCGCGCGCGGCAGCGTAGAGGCGCGCCGCGAGGCACCTCCCGGGCCTCTGACCTGCACTAACGCAATTGACACCCCCTCTAGACATAGTAGAATTAATCCCAGTTGGGGAGGGGAAATACGCCCAACTCCCGCTTGAAAGACGAGAAAAGGAAGCATCGCTCATGCCCACGATGACGCCGGACCCGCTCGCCGTTCTGCAGGTCGCCACCATGCACAACATCACCGAGGAGCAGGCCGCGACCGCCATCACCTGGGCCGCGCACATGACCGTGCACGCCTGGGAGGCCTACGCGGACACGCTGGGCCTGGTGAAGAAGGACGGCGCCGCGATGGAGGCATGGTTCAGCACGCTCGGCCCGGACCTGCGCAGCTCCGTACTCGAGGACGCGGTCACCGCGGTGGTCGGCGCTGACCGTGTGCTAGCCGAGATCTACAGCAAGCAGGACGGCCAGCAGCGCGCACGAGTCATGCGCACCAACCGGCCTCGCGTTCACATCCACTGACGCTCCGCGACTTCGGCCCGCCTCGTTCCGGGGCGGGCCGCGCCATGCCGTCATCCCAACTCAACGGAAGGAGCCGCCTCATGGGCGCTCTCGACTTCTACACCACCGCCACCGGCACCGACGTACGGACGGCCTTCAATGCTGCTCGCGAGCAGGCCACATGGGAGTACGGGGCCTCCGGCTTCACCGGCACCATCGCCGAGAAGAACGAGGTGACGCTGCTCGACGAGCCGAAGCGCAGCGAGCAGGACGCCATGGGGCGCGCGAAGGAGTTGCTCGACGGCGACGATCCGCGGGTCAGCGGCAAGTACGGGCCCGCCGGCGCACTGCCGGTCACGGCGGTCGACGGCTCAGACGCCTGGCTGTTCTTCGGCGTGGCCGCCCACTGATGCCCGCCGCGGGGCTGAGCGACAGCGCAGCCCCGGCCAGCCCCGCCTGTCCGGATCCCCGAAAGACGATGACCACCGTGCTCGACAAGCACCTGCCGCTTGAGGCGGCCGCCGAGATCATCAGCAGCCTCGGCCTCAACAGCACCCAGACCCGCCGGGCCAATCACACGATGCAGCGCATCGTCTACCGCGCCTGGACCCGACGCAGCAGGGCCAAACAGGCTGTGACGTTGGAGGAGTTCGCCGACGAGGTTCCGGCCTGTCACTGGTCTTTGATGTTCGAAGTGTGCGGGCTGGTCCTGCTCGGCCGTGACGCGGAGGCATGCACGCTGATCGCCGCGGCACGTCATCTTGAAGCCGCGCGCGCCGCAGGGGGCGCGACGTGATCCTCACCTCGCGGGAGATCGGCCGTATCGGGCTGCGCGATCGCAGCCGCAGCGACGACTTCCCCACCCGCCAAGCGGCGCGACGAGCCCGCCGCACATTCAAGCGCCGCGCAAGGCACCGACTCCGCACCGAGATCATCGCCTGCCACGCACACGGCCTCGACGAATCGGAGCGCCCGTGACGGGCCATCCCCTGCCGATCGGCACGCGGGTCTCGCACATCAACCAGCAGTGGGCCCGCAGTCTCCCGGACGGCACCGCCACGGTCATCGATCGCGAAGGCCCCTGGCCGGACGGCTCGTGGGAGTACCACGTGCGCGCGGCCCGCGACTTCTCGCGCCAGCCCGGCCCCGACAACCCCGAATCCCGCACCACGTGGTGGCCGTCCTGGGCCACCGCACCCTCACTCACGAAGGAGAAGCCCATGGACAACAACGTCAGCAACAGCGAGAGCGAGGACGGCGAGCAGGAGATCCTCTCGCTCTACCGCCTCCTCGCCCAGGCCACAGCCGCTGTGGACAACAACATGGAGGAGGCGTTCGTCGTCTTCGGCCTGCCCAGCCTGTGGTCTCTGACCAGCCCGGAAGTGCGACGGCAGGTGCTTCTCCTCGCCGCATGGGAAGCCCGCTCCGCCACGGCGGCCGAGCTCGAATCTCCGACGTCCGCAGGCCAGTACGCGTGGGCTTTCACCCAGTACGCGTCCTCGTGGGCCGAGCAGCACCCGGAAGGGGACGCGAACGCGTTCTGCGCCGGGCCGCACTCGGCGCGCCATGCCGCGTCGTCCCTCGCCTTCGACCGCGACGACTTCTTGGTGTCCCTGGAGACGGCTCTGCTCCTGTGCACCCGCGCGAAGACGCCGGAGCAGTCGTGAGACCCGGCGGTTACGTGTGGCTGCGCGGCCACGGCAATCAGCCGTTGCGCGACGCGCGCGGTGAGGCGATCGCCTTCCGCATTGCCGCGTCCAAAGCCGTTGCTGGCCACGGCACTTGGTATCAGCTGTGCACCGCTCACCGGGCGGCGCAGGACATCTTCGGCGGCTGGCACACCGGTCTTGCCCTCATCCCCTTCACCCTGTCTGAACTCGCAGAAGGACCCCGACAGTGACCATCGAGATCATCCATACACGCAGCGAGGGAACCCTCATCGAGGGCAGCGCGAAGGGTGATGGTGTCTACGAAATCGTCCGCCGGCACGGCTTCCGATATTTCCCCTCCATCGGCCAGCTCGGCATCCGGCAGTCCCGCGACCGTGCCGCCAAGACCTGGTACATCAACGCGGCCGCGGCCGCCCTGCGCGAGGCCGGCTTCGAGGTCAACGTGAAGATCGACGAGAGCGACCGGCGTAGCTTCGCCGAAGCCGAGGCGGACCGCGTCGAGCGTGCCGAGGGGCGGGCGGAGCGGTTCAGCGGCTACGCAGACAATGCCGCCGCCCGCTCCGAGTCCGCGCACCAGCGTGGCCACCAGATCGCCGACGGCATCCCCATGGGGCAGCCGATTTTGGTCGGCCACCACTCCGAGCGTCGGGCCCGCCGCGACGTCGAACGCATGGACCACGCGATGCGGACCAGCATCAGCGAAAGCGGCAAGGCTTCCTACTGGTCCGGACGCCAGAAGGCGGCTGAAGGGTACGAGCAGTTCCGTAAGGCGCCCCGGCGGACGCTGCGCCGTATCGAGAAGCTTCAGGCCGACCTGCGGCGCGTTGAGAAGTGGCAGCGCGGGGAGTCGGCCGGGGGCTACTGCCGGGACATCACCAACCCCGACACTGTGCAGGAGCTCACGATCCGGCACGAGGAGCTCACCGAGGAGATCACCTACTGGGAAGCGGTCATCGCCGAGGCCGAGAAGAACGGCTTCAAGGTGTGGTCCAAGGCCGACTTCAAGAAGGGCGATTTCGTCCGCCGGGGCAACACATGGTTCGAGGTCCTTCGCGTGAACGCAAAGTCGGTGACGATCCCACACATCCACAACGGCATCGGCGGGGGCGTCGTACGCGCCTCGGACAACAAGCTCGACGGCTGGACGTGGCTGCTCACCTACGACGAGGTGTTCGGGCGCCGTAGCGCCGAGGAGATGGAAGCCGCACTCGCCGCCTCCACCACGCAGTACCCCCCCTCCTGACCTGGTCTTTCGCAGTTGACCCCACCCCCAACCATAGTAGAATAGTTAGTAACGAGGGGGTGCTGGACGGATTTCACCAGCACCCCCTTCACCACGCCCACAGCCGTCCGCTCACCGCAATCACCGGATACGGAACGGCACTTCGGAAGAAAGCACTCCATGCCCTACGACACTCAGCTCGTCGCTCCATGCCTGCTCACGCTCACCGAGCAGACCGCCGCGGCGCTCGGACCGGAATGGGCCGTGACCGGGCTGCTCGGCACGGCGATCGTGACCCACCCTCTCGGCCTGCGCTGCAGCCTCCAGACCCGTGATGGCCTGCTCAGCGTCAGCGCCTTCGCCTCCCAGGACAGCGAGCCGCGCCAGCCCGCAAAGCCGTTCACCGCAACCACCCCGATGGAGAACGCGAACGGCGGGAAGATCGCAGAACTGATCCACAGCCAAGTACTGCCGCACTTCGGTCGCCGGGACGCCCTCGCGGCACTGCGGCTGCTGAGCCTCCCGCTGCGCGATGCCCGGCTGCCCGCCGTGGCGCAAGGAACAGCCGCACGCTCAGAGCTCGTGCTGGAGGGCGGGGACAGCGCCAACCCGGCCCTCTGCATCCACATGCGCTCGCCACGCCCCGGTGCTGTGAGCGTGAACGTTCGGATGAACCGGCTCACCGCCGAGCGGGCCATCCACTGCGGACGCGCCGCGCTGACCAGGCCCTCGTCCCACGTCGAAGGCGAGGCAGACCCCTTCCCGCCGGAGGTACGCGCAGTCCTCGACGCCCTGCCCGAAATCAACGGTGCACCGCCCCGGGACGGGTTCACCAACCTCTACCCGGCACACGGGCCGCTCGAGATCCTCCACGATGCGAACGCCGCCGAACCGAGCGCGCCATTTGCTCTGCGCACCAGCGACACCTCGATCGCCGCCGCGTACGCCGTCCTGCGCACCTACACCGCCGCATGATCCGGCCCGAGGAGACCGCGACCGTGATCAGCAATGCCCGCTTGGCGGGAACCGTCGACGGATCCGCAGGTGAGGAGCTCGGCGCCTATCTGTCGGGGCTGGGGCCCACGCTCCGCAACGTCACTTCCGCCGCCCTCGCTGTCGCCCGTATCGATGAGCTCGGCTGGGCGCCGCTTGGCGGGTATCCGGGCAGCGACGTGCTGTGGCCCGTCGCCTGCCTGATGTGCGGCCAGCCTGTCCTGCGCTTCTACAGCCATCTGCGCCGTGCGCGGCCCGCGATGCGTCATCGCGGGCCGCGTCCCGCAGGACCAGCACTCGTATCTGCTCGCGGCGCTGTCCGCGTACAGGGCAGACACCTGCCCCTGCCGGCGGGGACACGCCACCACCGTGGACGACGTGGCGCAGGCCGTCGAGGGACTGCAGCGTGCCGTCCGCCAGGACGACCACGGCCAGGTCGTCGCCCACGTACGGGCACTTACCGGACCTTGCCCGGCCACAGCAGCCCGCGCCGACGCCGTCCGCGCCCTTCGGCACGCATCGAAGTAGCCGCTACAGAACAGGAGTTGCCCACATGAGTGAGTACGAGCGCGGCGATCGCGTCGCCGTCCTCTATCTGTCGAAGACGAACGGAACGTGCCTGGCCTACAACCGCACCGTCATCGACGTCGAACCGCATCCTGAGCACGGCCAGCGCGTCTGGGTGAACATGCCGCACGACGCCGCGGTCGGCAGTCCGCACGACTTCTTCGCCGACGACGGCGAGGGCATCTGGCCCATGGAGGACGAGCCGGTCGAAGACCAACTGCCCGTGCGGCTGGCCGCGAACCTCGACTGGTACATCGCGGCTGCCGCACCCGGCTCCAGCCGCCTGACGTGGCCGTCAGGCCGGGGGCACCTGCCGGTGCGGGTTCCGTTCACCGACAAGGCCCGCGCCCTGCACGCCCGCATGGCCGGGCTCTACGTCCAGCAGCTGCGCGCCGTCGATCCGCGGGCTTTCGAGGACTGGGTGGCCCAGCACAAGGCCGCGCCGGTGCCCCAGTAGACGTGCCGCCCGAACACCGGCACCAGTCAGAACAGCACGACCAGCAAGGAGACAAGACGCACATGCGGGGCCTGTGGAAGGTGACGTACGCGCACCCGGAGCACACCAGGACGACGTGGAACTACCTCGTCCCCGTGTGGGATGCCCGGACCGAGAACGCGGCACGGGAGCGCGCCCAGGCGCGACATGACGTGAACGCGGCCCACATGGGGGCGCGGATACGGGCGGACGACACCGCTGAACTCCAGGTGATGGAGGTGATGTTCCGGCCTGCGGTGCTCTCGCGTGAGCGGGCGGCGGCCTGGATCGCACTGCAGCAGAACGGGGCGATCACGGAGCGGGGGTGGCCGCTGTCGTACGAGCGCCAGGAACGCCGTCGTGACGAGTTCTGGCGCACCGAGGTTGCCGAGCTGCACATGAGTCTGCGTGAACGCGTCCACGGTTTCGGGGAGTCGGTCGCCGAGATCCTTCAGACGCCGGAGGCGGCAGCGTCGGCCGCCTGGGCCATCGAGGCACACACCGACCGCTTCGGACGGGTGTGGTGGGACAGGGCCCGGGCGGAGATCCACAAGGCGGGACTGTCCTGGCTGTGGCAGACCCCGTACGGCATGGTCTGGGTCGATCAGGCCTAACCCCCCCTCCTGAGCTGGGCATCCGTGGTTGACCCCACCCCTTACGATAGTAGAATTAACTATCGAGAGGTGAGGGGAAACCCGGCCTCCCCCGCTCACAGCATCCTCACCGCCGCGACCCGCCCCGCCCGGGGCGGGTCGCCTTGTGCCCAACTCCACCCACGGAAGGCGGCTCCGCCGTGACCCAGCAACTCGATCTGTTCGCAGAGATCACCGCCGACCCCGAGCCACTACCCGCCACCTTTGCCGCGGCGGCGAAGCCTGCACGCCCCGCCCCCTCGGCGCTGCCGCCGACACTGACGCAGCCGGCCGCACCTTCCGCTCCGCGCTCCCGGCGGACACCTCGCCCACACCCTGTACGTGATCCGCACCGGCGCGCCATGGAGATCGGTGAAGCGGTGGCCGAGCGGTGGCACAACCGGCACGGCGGCTCGGCCATCGAGGTGCCGATCGGCGTCCTCGCCGCCCTCTCGCTGATCCGCGAGAAGGACCCGAACGGCCCGGACCTCAAGGCACAGATCCTCGCCCAGGACGGCCCGCAACTGATCGAGATGCTGCGCGAGATCTGGTCGATGCACTGGATGCACCGCCCCGACCTGATCGAACGTGCGCGGATCCTCCACGAGTGGCTGAACGACGAGGTCGACGAGTACCGCATGCAGGCCGTGCGGGCCGTTGCCGAAACCGCCCTCAAGCGCGGCCTGTTCGACCTGACCGCTCACGAGGACCCGTTCCTGCGCTCGGCGACAGACGTCCTGTCGCCCGTGATGACGTGCCTGCGCTCCCACGGCGCCCGACAGGGGCTCGGCGAGTATCACACCCCTCCGCCGGTCGCCGACGCCATCGCCGAGGCGAACCTCCACGCCATCGCCGACATCGGCCTCGGCGTACGCGAGCCGAAGCACGGTGAGCACATCCACGACCCGTGCGCCGGCAGCGGGGGCCTGCTGCGCTCGGCCGCACGGTACATCCGTGAACACGGCCTCGATCCTGCCGACTTCCAGTGGTCGATGGTCGACATCGATCCGATCGCAGCCTCCTGCGCCGCAGTGAACTCGATCATCTGGCAGCTCGGCCCGCGGGTCACCGTGGCCTGCGCCGACACCCTGGCGAACCCGAACGCCGTCGAAGACGCCATGAAGGAGGCACGCGCCGTCTTCGACCATCGCGACGAGGTGCTGGGCAAGGCTCGGATCATCGCCGCCCTGCGGCAGGCCGAGCACCTGATGGAGCAAGCCCTCTCGCCTGCAGCGTAGACCCACCTCACCCCATCTGACCTGCGCAAACGCAGTTGACCCACTCCTCATCAATAGTAGAATTAACTTAGATGTTGGGGGGTGCCTCAACGACTACAGACAGAAAGGCCGTCATGCCCGACACCGTTCACGCCCTGCTCGTCGCCACCGACGGCACGATCACCGACCTGCACTTGAGCACCAACGACACCGTCCAGCGCACCCAGGTCCACCACGCACTCGGCGACGACGCCGAAGCTCTCCGCTACATACACGGCGCAGACAGCTCGCGCACCGTCGCGCTGGCTCCGGAAGTCCGTGAAGACCAGCGGCCGAACCCGTACGCGGCCCTCGCCTTGTTTTTCCTCCTTGACGAAGCAGCCCTCATCGCCGATGTCCAAGGGCCCGTCATCTTCGCCGGGTTCACCCAGCAGGACCTCCTCACTGACCTGAGCGAAAAAGCGGTGAACACGATCCGCACCGTCGAGCCGGATGCCCCAGGAGGTGTCCCGTCCGTCGTCCGCACAGGCGGCAAGCCCTCTGCCCGCTAGCGGCAACGCCCATGTCTCACACATCTCTTGGATCAGGAGCACTCCCGTGACCAGCACCATCACCGCCGAGCAAGACGCCGTCGGAATCAGTGGCCCCGAAACCCGGCCTGCGGAAGCACCGGAGCCGGCCGTCCTCAGTGAGATCGACCTGTACCTGCTACCTCGCTCTCTGGTCGAGGCCGTCGGTGACGGGTGGAGCGAGGACACCGGTGACCATCCTGCGGGCTTCGCAGACAAGTCGATCCGCCTCACCCACCCCGACGGGCGGGCCATCGGCATCCGTCACCTGTGGCAGGGCCGGGCCGTGCAGACCTTCGCCGTCGGCGGCCCCGCCTCCGAGCAGACGGCAGACGTGGACGGTGCGGCCGGTGAGAATACCCGGCTGCCCAAGGGGGTGCGGTACAGCACCGGGGTCCGCTTCACCACGGCCGAGCCGCTGGAGGAGATCCTCACCGCGATCCGCACCGTGCTGCTGCCCGCCTTCGACGGGACTCGGCTACGGCTGCGCGCGAACGGCACGCCGATCCCTCCCGCCGTCCAGCCTCCGGCCGAAGACAGCACTGACGCCCCGGCCGCGAAGACCAAGGCCAAGCCGAAGAGCACGGCACGCCGCTCCGCCTCGGCCAAGCGCACGACCAGGCGCCGCACCTCGGCAGCCGCCTGATCCCGGCCCCGCACCACATCAGGCAGGCGCACTTCATCTCGCGCCCGCCCCGTCACTTGAAGGACCACCACCATGAGCACGACCACCGCCGACGCACGCCCGGAAGCCGTCGAAGGCTTCGCCGGCCGCTTCGTCTGGGTCGATCCCCACGACCTGGTTGTCGACCCGTACAACCACCGCAAGGACCGCGCCGAGACGGACGGCGAGGACACCACCCAGCCCGACCCTGAACTCCAGGCCAGCGTCGATGAACTCGGTGTCCTCACCCCGCTCGTGCTGCGCCCGCAGGAAGGCGAGAGCGAAGGGAAGCTTGGGATCATCTTCGGCCAGCGCCGCAACAACGCGGCCCTGGCCGCCGCGAAGAAGGCCCGAGCGAAGAAGAAGCCGTACCGGCTCGTTCCCGCGATCGTCCGCGACGACCTTGCCGGGGTTGACGATGCGGCACTGACGGTGTCGTTCATCGAGAACAAGCATCGCCGCCAGGCCACCGTCCGCGACGACATCGAAGCCGCCCGGCAGCTCTCCCTCATGAACATCCCCAAGGCGCGCAAGATACGCAACGCGCGCGCCATGGGCTTCAAGCCTGCTGAGCTCGGCGCCGCCAGCAAGGCCGCCCAACTCTCCGATGCGTCGCTGGCCGAGGCGATCGAGGAAGACTTCAACCTCATCGAACTGGCCGAGTTCCAGGAAGTCGAAAGCGTCGAGGACGCCCTGTGGCCCCTGACGCGGGCCAAGGCCCGTGACCAGCGGGAGAACAACACCAAGCGCGGCCACTGGAAGCACGCCCTTGCTGGCCTGCGCGCCGAGAAGGAACTCACCGACAAGTGCGCCCAGCAGGCTGCTGAGCTGACCGCCGCGGAGGTCACGGTCGTCGACTGGCGTTGGAACTGGTCCGCCACCAGCACGAGGCCGCTCACCGACCTCCTCACCGATGACGGCGCCCCGCAGACCTCGCAGACCCACAGCGCCTGCCCGGGTCACGCTGCGTGCGTCTCCCCGAACGACGCCGAGGTGATCTGGCTGTGCACCGCCTGGCACCGCCTCGGCCACCCGCTCACCACCGTGGCCGCCAAGAAGGACACCGCTCAGGCTGGCCCGGACAAGGAGGCGGCCAAAGCGGAGCGGCGCCTGGTCATCGCGAACAACAAGGCGTGGAGGCAGGCCCGCGAGGTCCGCGCGGGCTTCATCAAGGATCTGTGCCAGCAGCCCGAGGCGAGCACTCGCGTGTGGCCGCTGATCCTCTCGATGATCACCGGCACCAGCTACGCGTACGAGAACTACGTCAGCCGTAAGAGGACCGACCTGACCGCACGCTTCCTCGGCGTCGAGGATCCCAACGAGGGCAACAGTCAGTGGACTCGAGTGGGCGACCCATTCGGTGCGGTCATCGCACGCACCAGTCCGGCGCGCTCCTGGAGGGTCCTGCTCGCCCATGTCGCTGGCGCCTACGAGGTGGAGCACATGGACGGCGCCGCCTGGCGCAACCGCATCAACGAGCAGACCGTCGCGTGGCTGACGTTCCTGCAAGCGGAGGGCTACGCGCTGAGCACCGTCGAAGCGGAGACCGTGGCCAAGGGCCGCGCCCAGCAGGAGGAAGAGAAGGCGGGCGCTCAGGAGGACGACGGGCCGGAGCAGAACGAGGACACAGAGGACCTTGAGGACAGCCAGGAGCACGAGCCGATCGCGGCCGCAGCCTGACCTCCTCCGGCGGGAGGCCCCCACCATGAGCCTCCCGCCGGGCCCCAGCCCACCGTCCTCTTCCCGCCGCTTCGAAGGAACCGCTCCATGCGCACTGCTCGCTCCGCTCTCGACTACACCCGCATCCTTGCTGCCCTGCTGGGACCCGACTGGACAGCAGACAGCTGCGGGCACAGCGACCTCGCCCTCCTCAACGGCCCCGCCATGTCACTGGAAGTTGCCACCCCGACGCCAGTACGCGCGTCCGGCACCATCAAGGTCTCCCTGTCTCATACGCACGCCTTCGTCTGGCCCCGCCGCAGCGACCACCGCCACGAAGTGACCGGCACGATCGGGGATCCGCAGGCCGTCGCCGACGCCATCCTCACCACGGGCCTGCCCGCGTGGACCAGGCTCCTCGCCGACCTCAGCGTGCGCACCGACCGTACGCTCAGCGCGCTCAAGGCGTTCATGACCACGGCCGAGCAACTGGCCGGCCGCGAGGCGCAGGTGGCCTTCGGGTCGGTGCCTGGCGTCGCAGATCTGCGCTGGCCCGGCGGCAGAGCCACCATCCACGCCGACGACGAAGGCGCCGTCCGCATCGCTCACCTCGACCTGTCCGACCTGACCGCCAGCACCTTCGTGAACGTGCTCCGCACCGTGACCAGCACCGAAGTCCTCGCCCCCTCCGCCAGCACCACCGCTTCCTGATCGGCACAAGACACCCATGAAGATCAACCGCCGCAAGGCCACCTGGTACCCGAAAGTCTCCAAGCATCTCTCGCAGGTCGTCACGACCAGCGGCGCCTGGACCGTACGCACCGAAGGGGACGAGATGGTCCCCACTGAATTCGCCCAGCGCAACCCGCACGTCGTCGCCCCCCTTCCCGACGAGCAGGAGTACGTGCGCTTCCTCCGTCTCCACACCGTTCACGACGGCCGCGAACTGATCACCGAAATGACTCCCGGTTACGCAGAGGACCTCGGATACGCGCTCATCGACAAGGGCGCGAGCACCAGGGTGGCCAACTACGTGCAGCAGGACGGCTTCACCACCGACCGAGAGCCGTGGGAGGCGGCGGTCGCCTCGCACAAGAGGGCGCAGACAGCGGCCGTCGACCGGGCGGTGGAACTGATCCGGATGGTGTGGCCGGCACTGCAGGCTCGCTACGGGAACATCCTCAGCTTCGACAGCGAGGTGCTCGGCGGCTGGTACATCGTGGTCGACAACGAGGGGGCGACCGCGAGGGTCGAAGCCGCACGCGTGCCGGGCCGCGCGTGGGGCACGTTCGTCGAGGCGGCCATGGATCGCCGCTGGTTTCAGAAGGGACGCTTCCACGGCGCCGAGGACTGGGCACGTGCCCGGCCCGGGCACTACGAGGCGAAGTCGCTGAGGGCAGCGTACAGCGACCGCCTGCATGTCGGCACTGACGGCCAGGCCGTCGAACTCGTTCTGTACAGCAGCGAGGTCCGCAAGGTCGCCCGAGGGCTCGCTCTGATGCTCGCCACTGCCAAGCGGTACGCGGGTAGTACAGAGACCTGACGGAAGCTGCACCCACCCCACTTGACCTGCATAAACACGCTTGACCCTCCCCTCATGGATAGTAGAATTAACTCTACGAGTGGAGGGGAACAGCCCTCTGACCCCAGTAACACCACACCTAACTGCCGCGCCTACCGCCACCAGCCCTGCTCATGCACCACCAAGGACACTTCGTGCAACCCGTCACCTGGCTCAGGCCCGAATTCCAAGGCCGTGAAGATGAGTTGATAACGCTCTCCGCCGCGGCCAACCTGGCCGGCATCTCCCGCTCCGCCGTCAGCAACTGGGCCAAACGACACAAGAATTTCCCTCCCCTCGCCCTCCTGACCGGCCCACCAACCAAGCAGATCAAGTGGGTTGTGCGTGAAGAGTTCCTCGACTTCGCCCGCACCCAACTCAACAAGCCGCGCGGCGGCCGCAGGACCCCCACGGTCCAGCGACCCACCATCACCCTCCGCGCGAACGAAGTCAGCCATTACACGCAGCAAGTCAAGCGCCTCACTGACCTCATTGCCCGATACAAGCAGGCCCTGGCCAGTACGGAAGCGCGCCTTCGCACCGCCCGACAGCGGCTCAAAAAGGCAGAGGCACAACTGAACGCCGAACTCGCCGCAGCAAAACAGCACTCCGCCGACCACCCACAGAAATAGCCGCAGCCCTATCCGCAGGCAACTGATAGAGGAGCCGTCATCACCGCCACGCCCCAGCCGCTACCGCTGCTCGACCTCCCTGCCCACCACCGCAACCTCCGCGACCTCCTCGCAGACATACGTGACTTGTACCTGGCCGACCAGGTTCCCTGGGTGATCGGCTACAGCGGCGGCAAGGACTCCACTCTCACCACGGCCCTCGTATGGATGGCCCTCGCCGGCCTCGCTCCCGAGCAGCGCACCAAGAGCGTGCACGTCATCTCGACCGACACCCTGGTCGAGAATCCCGTCATCGCCGCCTGGGTGCAACGCTCCCTGACCTCCATGCGCACCGCTGCAGCCGAGCAGTCCCTGCCCATAGAGGTCCACCGCCTCACACCGAAACTCGCCGACACTTTCTGGGTCAACCTGATCGGCAACGGCTACGCCGCACCCAGGCCCCGGTTCAGGTGGTGCACGGATCGGCTCAAGATCCGGCCCTCCAACGACTTCATCCGCTCCGTCGTCGACAAGCACGGGCAAGTGATCCTGGTTCTGGGCACCCGCAAGACCGAGAGCACCGCCCGCGCCCGGACCATGACCAAGCATGAGGCAGGCCGCGTACGCGATCTGCTCAGCCCCAACGGCTCACTGCCCAACTCCCTCGTCTACACGCCGATTGAAGACCTGAGCACCGACGAGGTGTGGATGCTGCTCATGCAGTACCCCAACCCGTGGGGCCACTCCCACAAGGATCTCCTCGCGCTCTACCGCGGCGCCTCCGACGACAACGAATGCCCCCTCGTCGTCGACACGACCACCCCGTCCTGCGGCACCAGTCGCTTCGGCTGCTGGACCTGCACCATGGTCCAGCAGGACAAGAGCATGCAGGCCATGATCCTCAACGAGGTCGAATACGACTGGATGCAGCCCCTGCTCGACCTGCGCAACGCCCTCGACATCGAGGACGACAGGCACCTGCGCGACTTCCGCCGCATGAACGGCAGCCTTCTCATCCACCGCGAACGCCTCGTCCACGGCCCCTACACCCAGCAGGCACGCGAGGACTGGCTCCGCAAGCTCCTCCATGCCCAAACCTGGGTCCGCGCCAACGGCCCTGACCACGTACGGGACTTGACGCTCATTACCCTCGATGAGCTGCACGAGATACGCCGCATCTGGGTCTTCGCGAAGCACGAGGTTGAGGACACCCTCCCCGCCATCTACCAGGACGCGACCGGCGAGCCGTTCCCCGGCAAGCAGATCGACGACATGGTCACCGTCAACCGCGACATGATCGACGTCCTCCGTGACGTCTGCGGCGACGACGAACAGCAGTTTCTGACCCTGCGCGCCCTGCTCGCCACCGAACGCACCTACCGCACGGCGAGCCGCCGCGCAGGCCTCTTGGACGCGCTCACCACAGTCCTCGGCCACCACTTCGACAACGAGGACGAAGCCCTCAACTACGCCCTGCGGCAGCGCGAGATGAACGGCCACGATCCTGACCAGCGCGCCCTCTTCTGATCTTCACCATCAATCACCTGCACGCCCAGCAGCCCACGCCGAAAGAACCTTCGTGAACACCACCGTGCCGAACGGCTTCATCGTCACCGTCGAACAGACCCCGACCATCCCCGCCACCGCCCTGAAGGAAGGCGACACCTTCGCCCTCGTCGGCAACGACAGCCCGCTGACCATCCGCGCGAAGCAGCGCCACCTACAGCCTCTGTGGCTCCTCGACCTCGAAGGCCACGACTCGCCGATCACCCTTCGCGACGACGAGCCGATACGCCCACTGCGCATGCTGCGCGCCTTCGACCTCGAGTGCCAGCTCTGCACCCGCACCCGCAGAAGCGTGCTCGACCTTCCCGTCCACGGCATCCCCCAGGCCTGGGTCTGCGACCAGCACTAGCCGCACCAGAGCCCCGTCAGCCACCAAGCATGCACGCATCAAGGACCACGACCATGCCCACCAGTGACCGCGCCATACGCGTCGGCACCATCGACGTCACCGTTCGCACCAGCAACAGAACCTCGCTCACCGTCACCGTCGCGCACAGCGGCAGCATCATCGTCCGCGGCCCTCACTCCACCACCGACGCCGACGCCGCTGCCCTCGTCGAACGACGCCGTTCATGGATCTACCGTCAGCTCTCACGCCTCGCCGAGACCACGCCCGCCAACCCTCGAAGGGAACTCATCCGCGGCGCAGGGTTCGACGTTCTCGGCCGCCCGCACCGTCTGCGAATTGTCCCCGACGGCGACCAAGACGAGCCGCTCATCCAGCACCAGAGCACCCCTACCGGCGGCTGGCTCCACATCCGCCGCAGCACAACACTGAAACTGGACGAAGCCAGACGAACCATCATCAACTTCTACGCTGAAACCGGACGCGAATGGCTGAAACTCAACTATCCACAGATCGCTAGATACACACCAAACAGTTCTATACCGGTCAGCTTGTCCACCCGCATGCGCACCACCTGGACCCGCAACCACCCAACCCGCGGGCTCACCCTGCACTGGGCCACAGCACAACTCCCGCCCACACTCCTGCGCGAACTCATCCACCGCGCCCTGAACCTCCACGCCACCGCCCCCAGCCGCGACCTCAACAACGCCCTCCGAACCCTCTGGCTCGGCCGACTCTCCACCCCCACCAGCACCGTCGACCCGCGACTCCACCTCAACCCTGCACCCACAGACCGCTGCCCAGATTGCTCCACCCCACCAGGCACCCTCCACGCCGACCGCTGCGACATCGCACGCTGCGCCATCACCGGCTTCCAACGCGCCCACTGCCACCCCGGCAACACCTGCAACACCGTCTGGACCGGCGAACTCCCCGGCGAACCCGAATGCACCGAGTACGGCTACTACTGCCGCCCCACCCCAACCGGCTACGAGCCCTGCAACGCCGACGACCCAGGCGCCACGCACGACTTCAACCGGCTCTACCGCGAATGCCGCTGGAACCCCACAACCCAGCGCATGACCCTGCCCTGACCACCCCACGACAAGGACAAACGCCCCCCATGACAGCAACGCCCCCGCGCACAACGGCAATGCGACCAGGCCTGTCGGACGACATGCTCGCGGTATGGCAGGTCACCTACTACGAGGCAGCCGAGGACGGCATCGGACGCAAACCGAAGGGCCACTGCTGGATAACCGAGGCCGAAGCCCACCCACTGACCTCGAACCGCACGGTCGGCCATCAGGTGTGGCTCTTCATCAACCAACAGCGCCCGGACATACCCGAGATAGACAGGGCCAGCGGACACGTCCAGCTCCAGGGCTACGCCGTCGGCGAGCCCGACCCCAACGGAAGGCTGCCGCGCGTACACGGAGTCCACTGCACCGAATGCGGCTCAGACCAGGTGACGTTCACAGCACGAGCGTGGGCGAACTGCCGGACCTGCGGCAAAGGCCAGGCACAAAGCGAAGCGATGCTGTGCTCCGAGCACTGCGAGGACTGCAGCGCGAAGGCGCTGAACGCATGACCGACGCAATCAGCACGGCCGTCATCACGGAGATGTTCCCTCCACCGCCCAACGGCCGCACGTCAGAAGAACTGCGGGCCGAGGCCGAGGCCCTGGTCCCCACCGGCATCGGCGAGTTCGACGAGACGTACTCCACCTCCTACGGCGTCCACAACGCCGAAGGCCCATGGCCCAGGTGGCTGGCCGTTGCGCTCACCATCCGCGGCCTCAGCAAGAACGCGACGGTCACCGTCGAATACGGGGAGCTCGTCATCCGACACGCAGACGGCTCCTCCTCCACCCTGCGCCCCCTTGGCACCGACCCTGTGCTCCCGGACGCTGACCCGATGGGCTGCCGCTACTGTGGCCTGCCCCGCAAGCACGGCAACCAGTCCTCCGCATGGGGACAACACGCGTACACCGAGCCGACACAATTCCAGATCAAGGCGCGCATGCTGGAGCGCCGCAGGAAGAGGGCAGGAAAGTGAACGACCAGGACACCGTCCCCAACGCGTCCGTGGCTTCGTCACTCCGCCCGCCGGCCCCGCGCCCATGTGACAGCTGCCCATACCGGCGCGACGTGCCCTCCGGAATCTGGGCCCACGAAGAGTACGAGAAGCTGCGGCGATACGACGCCCCCACCGCCAACCAGCCCACCGCACTGTTCCAATGCCACCAGACCGATGCCGACAGCGACGCCCGACGCATCTGCGCAGGCTGGGCAGGGTGCCACGACGGCGCACACCTCTTCTCACTGCGCATGGCCGTCCTCGACGGTCGCATCGAACCGGCAACCCACCAGGCCGTGGTCGACTACATATCCCCCGTCCCGCTTTTCGCCTCCGGCAACGAAGCCGCCGACCACGGCCAAGCCGACATTGAACAGCCCACCGACGAAGCCGAGCGACTGATCAACAAGATCTCGCGGGCGCGAACGGACCTGCGAGGTCGGACGGCGTTGGAGCCCGAGCACGGCTGAGAGCTACCCGGGGACATGGCGGCGTCTGGACCGGATCGAACCAAGATCATTGAAGGCAGGAGCGTACGGCCAAGCACACCGTCGCTGTCGTCTGGCAGAGCAGACCGCGAACCCTGAGCCGTTGTCATAGGAATCGGGATGGGGCCCGACCTGGAGCGACGATGCGTCGTACCTCGTGATGAGCCTTGCCCGGGGGCCAGGGCGACCTCCGGGGGACAAGCGGGGGACAGAAGGAATCAGACGGCCGGGGAACAGTAGGGCAAGACAAGGTAAGAACCGGTACCGCCTTCGGGCCTCGCTCCACGGTTCCCGAAAACCCTCTGACCTGGGAAAACGGGAACCTTGCCGGGTGGAGGCCAGTATCCGCTAGGCTAGACGCCGGATCTTCCCGATCCCCCCGCCCTCGTAGCTCAGGGGATAGAGCGCGGCTCTCCTAAAGCGGGTGTCGCAGGTTCGAATCCTGCCGGGGGCACAAAAGGGAAGGGTGCCTACGAACTGTCGTAGGCACCCTTCGGCATACACGGCTGCTAACGACCTGCCCGCCAGACACTCAGGCGGCGTGCGGGGTGAAGGTGACACGGGAGTCGCCCTCGTCGATGGCCAGGTTCAGGGTGCCGTCCAGGGCCTTGGCCAGGCGTCGCAGCAGCGGGAGCGTCGGCACGGTGTCGCCGCCCTCCATGCGGGATACCTGAGGCTGCGTCATCCCGGCCCGCTCAGCCAGTTCGGTCTGGGACAGGCCAAGCTCGATCCGACGGTCGTAGACTGCCTGCCCCAGATCGCCGGCCAGCCGCGCGTCGACGTACTCCTGGTCGTATTCCACCGCCTCACCCGCAAGCTGCCGGGTCCGGCGCGTCCTCCACGTGCTGTGATTCATCAGCTCTCCTTGCGCCGATCATAGGTGTGCTCAGCCCGGCCGTGCTCGGCCTCGCAGACCTTCTGGGCCTGATGCGCACGCTCGACTTCCGCTGCTTCACGCATCCTCGTCTTACGGAACACCGTCAACAGAACGATCCGCTGCCCGGGGGCGAGCCAGTACGGAATGCGCACGGCTTCGCCGTCCAGCTCAAAGCGCAGCTCACGGAGCTTGCCACGCAGGTGACGCGAGTACGGCTCACCAAGCGTCGTCGGCTCGTCCCATAGACGGTCCCGTCTTGTCCTCCACTCGCCGGTACAGGCGGACCGGAAGCAGCTCCAGCCAATCCCGCACTTCGGGTTCGATCTCGATCTCCCATCGCTCCGTCATGTAATCAACGGTATATACCTCCGATTGCATAGCGTAAGCCGCCGCGGCGCTTGCGACCAGCACTCCCCCGGCCGCGCCACCTCCCCCGACCCACCCAAAAGGTACGTCCGCTGGGTGGCGGTGTATTCGGTGTCCGCCCCGACGCGTTGCAGGTAGCCGGCGCCGCCGTCTCGGCACTCCCAGACGGCGGGGCTCATGCCGAGCCCTGTGGGTGGTGGCGTTTGATGAGGATGTTCATGTCGATCGTGCGGGCAAGATCCCCGGCGGCCCGTGCCGCGTCCCGCTCGATGACCCGCCGCGCGCACTCCTGGCAGTCGGCGGGCGGGTCGACCGGGGGCAGGGGCGGGCCGAGTGGGACCGGCGGCTCCGGCGTCCGGCGTCGGCTCATGGCCGCCATCCGCGCATGAGGTAGCGGAGTGCCGTACCGGTCGTGCAGCTGCCCGCGTCGTGGATGCAGGGCTGGCACTGGGGGGCGTGGTCCTGGAGTGCGAGCAGTTGCAGCACCTCGGGCGGGATGCTGCGGCCCGCCGGGTCGCGAAGAGTCTTGTCCACCAGCACCGCACCGGGTGGACATGCTGGTCCGCCCCCGAAGCCGCCGGCAGCTTGGCTCCGGAAGCGCTGGACGGATTGAGCCGTGAACGCCAGGCGGGCCATCACATTGCCGTGGCATGCGCTTCACTCCTGACACGCGCCAAGGAGGCTGCTGCGGACGAGATCATCGAGGCGGAGCGGCTCGCACCCGAGGACGTCCGCGACCGACCGGACACCGTGAACCTGGTCGAAGGCGTCGTCAGGGCACCGCCCAACCCCCGGGAGCGAGTTGCGTGCCCTCGCCGGGCGCTGTGGACTGCGCGCATGACGAGCCCGGTTCTCTACCTCATCGCCTGTGCGGCGGGCCCCACCCGGTACATCGATGACGGCGTGCGTGCCGCGCAGGCCGACGGCTGGGACGTATGCCTCGTCCTCACCCCGTCCGCCGCCAGGTGGTGGGAAGCGCGCATGCCAGAACTGATCGACCTCACCGGGCACCCGGTGCGCTCGCAGTACAAGCTGCCGTGGGAGCAGGACGCCCTCCCCAAGGCCGACGCGATGCTGGTGGCGCCGATGTCCTGCACCACGCTGAACAAATGGGGCGCCGGGATCAGCGACACCCTGGCGATCGGACTGCCCTCCGAGGGCGTCAACATGGGCGTGCCGGTAGCGGCGATGCCGTTCTTCAACCAGGCCCAGGGCGCCCAGCCAGCCGTCGCGCGGTCGATCGCAGTCCTGCGCGAACAGGGGGTGCTCGTACTCGACGGCCCGGACGGATACCAGTCGCACCCCCCGAAGCGGGGCAACTCGAAGGCGTACCCATGGGCGCGAGCGCTCGCAGGTGTACGGCGTCTCGTGGAGCCCTGAGGTCCACGGCAAAGCGCCGCCCTCTTCCGCCCGGAGGCAGAAGGGGCGCGATCACCAACGCGAACCCCCGCACGCGCGGGGACTACTCGCAGTCTTCGCAGCGGCCCTCGAAGTGGCAGGGACCACCCTCGCACGTGCGGGGACTATAGGCGCCCACCTGGGCTTTTATCGTCCCCCCAGGCGGATTTTGACCACCTTACCGAACCCCCGCATCCCCCTCCCGGATTCAAAAGGCGTCCCGTTCAGGCGTCCCGTTCCAGCGCCTCGTAGCGATCCGGGTGGGTGCGTCGCAGGCGTTCCGCGATGGCGATCCCCGTGGCGAACATCGACGCGATGACGCCGCCCAGGACGATCGCGTTGGTCGTGCTGCCGACCAGTAGGGAGAAGTTTCCGATGACCAGGACCAGGATCACGACGAGGCCGATGAGTGCCAGACCCGGTGCGATGAGCGCGTGCCACATGCCGGGGCGCTGGGGCGCCTTCGTCCGGAAGAACACGATCACGGCGAGGCTGGTCATCGCCATCAGCGCGATCAGGCCGAGCGTCGACGCGCCGGAGAACCACATGTAGGTCTGGGTGACCGGGTCCCAGCCGAGCACCGCGACGGCCACCATCGCGGAGAGTGAGACAAGGGTGAAGGCGAGTGACGAGCGGGAAGGCGTGCGGTGCTTCTCGTCGATCTCGGATAGGGGTTTCGGCAGCAGTCCTTTCGCGGCCAGCGTGAACTGGTAGCGGGTGATGACGTTGTGGAAGGACAGAACGCACGCGAAGAAGCTGGTCACCAGCAGTACCTGGATCACATCGGTCAGGATCGGCGAGACATAGGTGGCGGCCAGGTTCTGTACGACGCTCTCCGGTTCCTTGGAGGCCGTCTCGACGGCGTCGCCGGTGCCGAGTCCCTGCACCACCAGCCATGCGGCGAGGGCGTAGAAGAGACCGATGAACAGCACCGCGATGTAGGTCGCGCGCGGAATGGTCCGGTCCGGGTCTCTCGCCTCGTTGCGGAACACCGCGGTCGCCTCGAAGCCGATGAAGCAGAAGAACGCGAACATCAGACCGAGGCTCGGCGCGCCCGCGCCGAACTCGGACGGCGACAGCGGCGCGGAGCTGAATCCGCCGGCCCCGCCCTGGCTGATGATCCCGATGTTGACGATCACCACGGCGAGCGTCTCCGCGACCAGCAGCAGCCCGAGCACCTTCGAGCTCAGTTCGATGTCGCGGTAGCCGAGGAAGCCGACGATCAGTACCCATCCGATGGCGCTGGTCCACCACGGGACGCCGATGTGCATGTCCGACAGGAGCTTGGACGTGGCCACTCCGAGATAGGCGTAGAGGCCGACGAGCATCACGCCGTACGAGCCGAGGGCCAGGGCCGCCGCGCCGACGCCGATGTGTCTGCCCAGTCCGCGCTGGATGTAGGAGTAGAAGGCGCCGGCGTTCGGCACGTATCTGCTCATCGCCGTGAAGCCGACGGAGAACAGGCCCAGGATGAGCGTCGCGAGCAGGAAGAACTGGGGTGCCGCGGTGCTTCCGCTGACCGAGATGATGATCGGCACACTGGCGGTCACCACGGCCAGCGGTGCCGCCGCGGCGACGACCATGAACACGATGGAACCGACGCCGAGCCCACGGTGCAGCTTGGCCGCGCCACCGGGCGACGAGTCCACGGCGGTGGCCGTAGGAGTTGAATTCGGTGAGCTGGTCATGTGTGTACTTCCTGACGACACTGTTAGGGAAACATGACACCGGGGTCGGCGTAATGGGGAGGGAGAGCCAGAAGTAGTCGGCCTGCTTTCCTCGCCGTCTCAGTTCTCCGTGATGACTCCGCGCAGCACGATGCTCTTCACCTGAGTGAACTCGTCGAGGGTGTAGGCGATGCCTTCCCTGCCGATACCGCTCTTCTTGTATCCGCCGAACGCGGCCACGTCCGGTCGATAGGCGTTGCCGCCGTTGACGGATACGATGCCGGCCTTGATACGGCGTCCGGCCCTGATCGCCTGCTTAAGATCGGCCGTGAACACCGCGGCGTTCAGACCGAACTGCGAGGCATTGGCGATCTCGATCGCCTCGTCGAGGCTGTCCACCGCCAGCACGGAGAACACCGGGCCGAAGATCTCCTCGTCGGTGGCGATGCCGACACTCCTGTCGATCTCCAGCAGGGCAGGCGTGATGAACGCTCCGTCGCGGGCGCCGCCGACCAGCAGGCGCGCGCCCTGGGCCACCGCCTCCTGGATCTGGCGTTCCACCGCACGGGCGGCGTCGACGCTGATCAGCGGTCCGACGTCGGTGTTCGCGTCGGTCTGGTCACCCACGCGCAGCGCCTCCACCCGGGCGCGCAGGCCGGTCAGGAAGTCGTCGTAGCGGGATCGGGCGACCATGATGCGCTTGGTGGCGACACACACCTGGCCGTTGGCGTAGATCCGCCCCGCTACGGCGTGGTCGACCGCCGCGTCGATGTCGGCGTCGTCGCAGACGATGAACGCGTCGTTCCCGCTGAGTTCCAGGAAGACCCGCACCACATTGCGGCCGGCGTTGGCCGCGATGACCGCGCCGACCTCGGTGCTGCCGGTGAAGGTGACCGCGGCGATGTCGGGGCTCTTGGAGAGGTGGTCGCCGACCGTGTCGCCGTACCCCGTGACCAGCTGGAGCGTGGTGCCGGGCACGCCTGTCCGATGGAGGATCTCGGTCAGCAGAATCGTCGTGACCGGGTCGTCCTCCGGCGGCTTCACCACGATCGCGTTGCCCGCCGCGAGGGCGGCGCCGACCTTGTGGGCGAACAGTTCGGCGGGGAAGTTGAACGGCAGGATGCCGACCAGGACGCCGAGCGGTTCCCGGATGGTGATCATCAGGTCGGTCTGTAGCCCTTCCTGGATGTCCAGGGGGACGGTCTGCCCGAACAGGCGCAGCGATTCCTCGGCGAAGCCCTCGAAGATCCGGGCGGTCGTGTCGATCTCCATGGCGGCGTGGGCGAGGGTCTTGCCGTTCTCGGCGGACAGCACGGCGCTGAGTCCGTCCCGGCGTGCGCGGATCTGCGCCGCCGCGGCCTTGAGGATCGCCGCCCGCTGGAAGGCCGGGGTCGCGGACCAGATCTCGGCGCCGTGCCGTGCCGCGTCGAGAGCGGCTTGCGCGTCCGCCGCGGTGCCTGCGGGGACGGTGCCGATGAGGGCGCCGTCGCACTTGTTGCGGACTTCGATGATCTCGCCGGACGCGCTGTCGCGGTCCTCTCCGGCGAT
Organism: Streptomyces sp. NPDC048290; assembly: GCF_040652095.1. Classification (NCBI taxonomy): domain Bacteria; kingdom Bacillati; phylum Actinomycetota; class Actinomycetes; order Kitasatosporales; family Streptomycetaceae; genus Streptomyces; species Streptomyces sp. NPDC048290. The sequence goes on along the minus strand of NZ_JBEZLM010000006.1, from coordinate 379,958 downwards.
CGACATCCGATACCGGACAGCGGCTTCCGTTCCGGATTCCGTCCCGGATTCCGTTCCAGATTCCGTTCCGGATTCCGGCTCAGTTTCCGGCTCAGTTTCCGGCTCAGTTTCCGTCCTGGTTCCCGTCTCTGTGCTCATCGGTGAACTCCTCTCATGGGCGCGGCACACCGCCGCTTGGCTCTGGAAAAGTTGACTGGGGCGGCGCTCTCTGCCGGAGGTGTTCTCTTCATCTCGTACGGCGCGCGTTCCGCCTATGATGCAGATCACTTCTGGACGACGGGTCGATTCCGAAGGTCGTGCCGATTTCGGTCGGAATTCTTCGGTGATTTTCAGGACGCCGGTGCTGTCTGTCCGCCCCGCTCCGAACGTTCTTCGGCCGGGTCGAAGAGGATCACCTGTCGTACGGCCAGGCCGTCCGCGAGGAGATCCATCGCCTCGTTGATCCCGCCCAACTCGATCCGCGACGAGATGAGTTTCTCCACCGGCAGCTTCCCGTCCCGCCACAACTGTGCGTAGCGGGGGATGTCACGGGACGGCACGGCGGAGCCGAGATAGCTTCCGACCACCGTTCTGGCTTCGGCGGTGACGGTCAGGGGGGAGAGGGACGTACGCGCGGCGGGGGACGGCAGGCCGACGGTGATCGTCGTACCGCCCGGCTCCGTGGCGGTGAAGGCCGTTTCGAAGGCGCTGGGGTGTCCCGCGCATTCGATGACGTACCGGGCCTTGATGCCCAGCCGTTCCACCTGCGCGGGTGTGTAGGTCTCGGTCGCGCCCAGGTCGGTCGCCCGGTCGAGTTTCGCCTCGATGGTGTCGACGGCGATGATCCGCTCCACGCCCTGTGCCGTCGCCGTGATGATCGCGGCCATGCCGACGCCGCCGAGTCCGACGACCATCACCGCGTCCGAGGGCGCCGGTCTCGCGACATTGAGGACGGCGCCGCCGCCGGTGAGGACCGCGCATCCGAGCACCGCCGCGACATCGGGCGGGACGTCGGAACCGACGGCTACGGCCGACGCGCGGTCGATCACGGCGTGGGTGGCGAAACCGGACACACCGAGGTGGTGGTGGACGGTCTCGCTACCCCGGCCCGAAGGGCCCGACCGGTGCAGCGAGGTGCGTGACCGGTGCGGCAGAGGGCCCGACCGGTGCAGCAGCGTGCCCGCGTCGTTCGCGGCCGTGCCCGCCGGACACGGCAGGCGGCCGTCCTCCGCGCACGCCGCGCACCGCTCGCACCGCGGCATGAACGACATCACCACCCGCTGCCCCGGTGCGAGGTCGGTGACCGCCGCGCCCACGGCCACCACGATCCCGGCGGCCTCATGGCCGAGCAGCATCGGTGTGGGGCGGAGCCGATTGCCGTCGACCACGCTCAGATCCGAGTGGCAGACACCGGCCGCCTCGACCTTGACCAGGAGTTCGGTCGGGCCCGGGTCGCCCAGCTCCAGCTCGCCCACCGTGATCGGGCGGGATGCCGCGAAGGGCCGTGTGCGCCCGGACTCCTCCAGCACCGCTCCGGTGATCCTCATCGGCGGGTGAGCGCCGCGAACGCCCCGTCGGTGCGCTCCAGGGCCTCGTCGATGTCGGCGTCGGTGTGCGAGGCCCCGAGGAACCAGTTGTGGTACGGGTGCACATACACCCCGCGTGCGCCCGCCTCGTCGGTCCAGCGCCGGGTCAGGCTGAAGTCGTCGTCACCGGCGAACCGCAGCAGCGGCATCTGCACCGGGCCCGACTGGATCACCTCGAAGCCGTGGGCCGACGCCTGTGCGGCGAGGCCCTCCCGCAGGCGTCGGCCCGCCCGCGCGATGCGCTCCAGTGCGTCGGTCTCGCGCAGCTCGGTGAGGGTGGCGACGGCCGCCGCCATCGACGCCGCGGAGAACCAGAACGAGCCCGTCGTATAGATCCGCTTCGCCGCGTCCCGCAGGGCGTCGGTGCCGGTCACCGCCGCCAGCGCGTACCCGTTGGCGATCGCCTTCGACCAGGCCGACAGGTCGGGCCGCACACCCAGCGGCTCCCAGCTGCCCGCGAGGTCGAGCCGGAAGCCGCACCGGACGTCGTCGAGGATCAGGGCGGCGCCCGTCCGGTCGCACAGCTCCCGCAGCCCGCGGGCGAACCCCTGGTCCGTCAGCTCCTGGTCGCGGTGCACGTCCTGGCGGTGCGGGCAGACGACGACGGCGGCCAGGTCGTCCCCGGCCCGCGCCGCGGCGGCACGCACCGACTCCAGGTCGTTGAACTCGAAGTAGTCGAGGTGGGCGCGGTCCTCCGGGGTGACGCCCTCGGTGACGGGCGTGCACCACGGCGCCGCACCGTGGTAGGAGCCCCTGGCCATCAGCACCTTGCGCCGTCCGGTCGCGGCCCTCGCGATGGTCACCGACGCGGTGGTGGCGTCGGTGCCGTTCTTGGCCAGCAGCGCCCAGTCGGCGTGCGCGACCGTGTCGACCAGCAGTTCGGCGAGTTCCACCATCACCGGCGGTGCGCCGTTGAGGCAGTCGCCCCGCGCGAGCTGCTCGTCCACCGCCCGCTGCACCGCGGGATGGCGGTGGCCGAGCACGACCGGGCCCCAGCCGCAGAGGAAGTCGATGAACGTGTTGCCGTCGGTGTCGGTGACACGGCAGCCGTCGCCGTACGCCATGTACTGCGGCAGCGTCCCGGAGAAGCCCGGCACGGCCATGTGCCCGTAGATCCCGCCGGGGATCACGACCCGGGACCGCTCGGCGAGACGGAGGTCGTTCTTGTTGTTCACCGCGTTCACCGTGTTGACCGTGTTCATCGCGTTCGCCTCGCTCACCTCGCTCACCTCACCTATCTCGCCTATCTCGCCTATCTCGCTCATCTCGCTCATCTCGCTCATCGCAGCAGCTCCTTGGCGACCTCCGTGATGCCAGGCGCGTCGAGTCGGTAGGTCGCGTACAGCGCGGCGGGCGGGCCGACGGGGATGTACTCGTCGGGCACTCCGTGCTTGCGGAACGGCACCGTGCGGGCCCCGCCCGCGAACAGCGCCTCCGCGACGGCCGTGCCGAGCCCGTTGGTGACGTTGTGCTCCTCGACGGTCAGGATGGCGCCGGTGTCGCGCGCCGCGGCCAGCACCTCGTCGACGTCCAGCGGGGCCACCGTGTGCATGTCGACGACACGGGTGCTGATGCCCTGCGCGGCCAGGGACTCCGCGGCGTCCAGCGCGGGTCGTACCTCGCTGCCCGTGGCCACGATCGTCAGGTCCGTGCCCTCGCGCAGCCGGATCGCCTTGCCCAGCGTGAGGTCGGGGACCTCGGCGTACACCTCGGGATCGCGACCGCGCCCGAGCCGGATGTACATCGCGCCGGGATGGTCCACCGACGCCCGCAGCACCGCGCGCAGATGGTTCTCGTCGGTCGCGCACACCACCGTCAGCTCCGCGAAGGTGCGCAGCACGCCGAGGTCTTCCAGGGCGTGGTGGCTGGTGCCGTAGAAGCCCATCGACATGCCGGAGTGATGGCCGACGATCCGCACCGGCATCCGGGGATAGGCGCAGTCGGTGCGGATCTGCTCCGCGCACAGCAGCGCCGAGAACGACGCGAAGGTCGCGGCGAACGGCACATAGCCGCACGACGCGATGCCCGCCGCGGTGGTGATCATCCCCTTCTCCGCGATCCCCATGTTGAAGAAGCGCCCGGGGTGGCGGGCGGCGAAGTCGGTGGCCCGGTTGGCGCTGGCGAGGTCGGCGGTGAGCACGATGACACGGGGGTCGCTGTCGGCGAGGTCGGCGAGTTCCTCACCGAACACGAACGCCGGGATGGAGCTGACGTCGCTGCCGTCGAAGGAGCGCTTGTCGCGCAGCTCGGTCGCGCCACCGCCGAAGATCTCCGCCTGGTCCTGGGTCGCGGTCATTTCGCCTCCTCCAGCGGTCGCAGGCCCGCCTGCAGTTCCGCGATCACGGCGTCGTAGTCGGCGCCGACGAGATTTCCGACATGCCAGTCGGGGTTGTACTCCATGAGCCGCACACCGCGGCCCTTCACCGTGTCCGCCACGATGAGCTGCGGCGGGCCGTCCTGGGCATCGGGCAGCGCCTCGAACACATCGAGTACGTCGCCGAGGTCATGGCCGTCGACCCGGTGGGTCTCCCAGCCGAACGCACGGAACCGGTCCTCGATCGGCTCGACGCTCATCACGTCGTCGGTGAAGCCGTCGATGCACAGCTGGTTGCGGTCGACGATCGCGACGAGCCGGCCCAGCCGGTAGTGGCCCGCGGCGTTGGCCGCCTCCCATACCTGCCCCTCGTGCAGCTCACCGTCGCCGAGCATGCAGAAGGTCCGGTACGGCCGGTCGCCGACGCGCCCGCCCAGCGCCATGCCGACGGCGATCGACAGCCCATGGCCGAGCGAACCCGAGCTGAAGTCGATGCCGGGGATCTTCTTCATGTCGGGGTGGTCGCCGAACGGGCTGCCGAGGCGCGTGTAGGTGTCGAGCGCGGACGGGGCGAAGAAGCCCACGTCGGCCAGGACCGGGTACAGCCCGATCGCGGCGTGCCCCTTGCTGAGCACGAACCGGTCCCGGTCCGGCCACGCCGGTTCCGTGGGGCGGTAGTCGAGTACCGCGTAGTACAGGGCGGCGAACAGCTCCGCGGCCGAGAACGAGGAGGTGTAGTGGCCCGCTCCGGCGATCTTGGAAAGCCGCACCGTTTCGAGCCGGATGAACTTCGCGCGGTCCGCCAACTGGTCGATCCGCGCCTTCCGCTCAGGCGTGTCCTTGGCTGGAATCACTGGATTACCGCTCCTTCACGGGGTCGTGACGGTGTCAGGGTGGGAGAGGCGCGCCCGCCGCGTTCACGGCGCGGCGAACGACGTAGGGCGTATGACACGGGGGCGTGGCGGGTGTCCTGCCGACTCATCCCCGGGGTGGTCTGACGCCCATGGTGGGAGACCCTTCGCCGGAGCGCCGCCAAGCCTGAATTTCCTGCGGAAACACGCTTGACTCAGGCAGATTCTTCACTCATGGTCGAAAACGCCTGGGCGCCTCCGAAAGTCCTGCTGTCTCGCGGAGGGACGCGCCGCGCCGCCCCAGGCCCTGCCCGAGGAGGTCGCCGATGCAGCGCTACGGAAACGAGCGCCCCAGGGAGATCAAGATCGATGAGATCGACGAGATCCTGCTCTGGGAACTGACCACGGATGGCCGGATATCCAACAACGATCTGTCGCGCAAGGCCGGTATCGCCCCGTCGACCTGCCACGCCCGGATCAAACGGCTGGAGAAACTCGGCGTCATCAGGTCGATCAATACCTTCGTGGACTACGAGGCGCTCGGATTCCCGATCCAGGCCATCGTGTTCGTACGGCTCCAGGCCCAGGCCCGGGATCAGGTGCGGGCCTATGCGGGCCGGGTCATCCGATTCCCGCAGGTGCTCAATGTGTTCTTCATGGGCGGCCCGGACGATTTCCTGATCCATGTGGCGTGCACATCGAGCGCGCAACTCCGCGATTTCGTCGCCACCCGGCTCAGCACGGGCCCGGTGGCCGCGACCACCACCAGCATCGTCTTCGACCATTTCATCGGCGTCCAGCACACGGAGTATGTGAGCGGCTACGAGGAGATGCGCCGCCCCATCCCGTCCCGCGACGCCACCGGCCCGGCGGGTCCACACCGTGACTGATGCCACGTCGACCACGTCGACCACATCGATCGCAGCGACCACGTCCACCGCGTAGACCGGCGTCGATACGGCCCGCGCGGGGCCGCCGCCCGGTCGGCCGACCGTCCCCCGCCGCCCGGCGCGGGGGCGCGCCCCCGCCTCCCCGGGCCCCGGTGCGGGCGTGCCCCGCTACGGCCCCGGTCAGCGGCTGTGCTAAGGTCTCGACGTTGCAGTTGTGGTACCCATGAACCTATGTGCGCCTGACGGGAATGTTTCTCCTCAGGCGCATTATTTGTTTCCGGCTTCTCCGGATGGGGCCTCTGCCTACAGAAGGAAAAGATCATGGCACAGGGAACCGTCAAGTGGTTCAACTCTGAAAAGGGCTTCGGCTTCATCGAGCAGGACGGTGGCGGCCCCGACGTCTTCGCCCACTACTCGAACATCGCGACGCGGGGCTTCCGTGAGCTCCAGGAGGGCCAGCGGGTCTCCTTCGACGTCACGCAGGGCCAGAAGGGTCCGCAGGCGGAGAACATCCTCCCCGCCTGATCGCCGGGCGCATTTTCGCTCACCGGGGCTTGCACTGTCATGGTGCGGCCCCGGTTGTGTGTTTCCAGGAAGGCAGAGAGCCGTATGTCCCGCAGGTCCCCGCAGTCGTCGAAACGGCGTGCCCCGTCGTCCCGTCCCGCCGCGTCGGCGCCGCAGGAGTTCCGGCTGCCCGAGAACACCACGCCCGCGCTTCCCGCCGTCGAGGACTTCGCGGCGCTGGAGATGCCCGCGGGGCTGCTGAAGACGCTCGGTGAGCAAGGGGTCACCACTCCTTTCCCGATCCAGGCCGCCACCCTGCCCAACTCGATCGCCGGGCGGGATGTCCTCGGCCGGGGGCGCACCGGGTCCGGCAAGACCCTGGCCTTCGGGCTGGCGCTGCTCGCCCGGACCGCCGGGCTGCGGGCCGCGCCGAAGGCGCCGCTGGCGCTGGTGCTGGTCCCCACCCGTGAGCTGGCCCAGCAGGTCACGGACGCCCTCACGCCCTACGCGGGCGCCGTGAATCTGCGGATCGCGACCGTCGTCGGCGGGCTGTCGATCACCAAGCAGGCCGCCGCGCTCAGGCGCGGTGCCGAGGTGGTCGTCGCCAGTCCCGGGCGGCTCAACGATCTGGTCGAGCGGGGGGACTGCGTCCTCGGTGACGTCCGGATCACCGTGCTGGACGAGGCCGACCAGATGACCGACATGGGGTTCCTGCCGCAGATCGTGAAGCTGATCCGGCAGGTGCGCGCGGACGGGCAGCGACTGCTGTTCTCGGCGACCCTGGACCGGAACATCGACCGGCTGGTGCAGCAGTTCCTGACCGATCCCGTCGTGCACTCGGTCGACCCGTCCGCGGGGGCCGTCACCACCATGGAGCACCATGTGCTCCACCTCCAGGACGAGACCGACAAGAAGGCCGTCACCACGCGGATCGCCGCCCGTGACGGGCGGGTCATCCTCTTCCTCGACACCAAGCGGTCCGCCGACCGGCTCGCCAAGCGGCTGCTGGCCTCCGGGGTCCGGGCCGCCGCGCTGCACGGCGGACGCTCCCAGCCGCAGCGCAACCGGACGCTGGAGCAGTTCAAGAACGGGCAGGTCACCGCGTTGGTGGCGACGAACGTCGCGGCCCGTGGCATACACATCGACGATCTCGATCTCGTCGTGAACGTCGATCCGCCCACCGATCACAAGGACTACCTGCACCGGGGCGGCCGTACGGCCCGCGCCGGGGACTCGGGGAGTGTCGTCACCCTCGTGCTGCCCGAGCAGAAGCGGGACGTCAGCCGGCTCATGTCGGACGCCGGTATCCGGCCCCGCACCACCCGGCTCACCTCCGCCGACGCCGAGCTGGCCACGATCACCGGGGCACGCGAGCCGTCGGGGGTGCCGGTCGTCATCGAGGTTCCGCAGACGGCTCCCCCGGTGGCTGCGGGAGCGGCAGCCGCGGGGGGCAAGTCCGGCGGCTCCCGGCGGTCCCGGGGGTCCCGGACCTCCCAGAACCCCAGGGAGGCCCGTGGCGGTGGCCGTGGCCGCAGCCCGCACGCGGCCCGTGGCGGACAGCCCGGCGCCGAGCAGACGGGCGGCCCCGGCGGGGGCGAGCAGCCCGGCCGTCGGCCCCGCCGCCGGGGCGGACGCGGCGGCAGCGCCAGCGGTGGCGGCAACGGGCGTGGGCGGCAGGGCGCCGGAAGCTAGGTCTTGAGCGGGATCGCCGGCCAGATCCTGAGCGGGATCGCCGGCCAGATCATGAGCGGGATCACCGGCTAGGTCTTGAGCAGGATCGCCCCGGTCACCGCTGCCGCCGCCGTCACCAGCAGGGACAGGACGCTGAGGGTGATGTCCAGCGTGCGGTGGCGGGCCGGGACCAGGGGCCCGGCGACGAAGTCGGCCGGGTCGGTGGGCGTGTAGTGGATGGTGAGGTCCCGGCCCCGGGATGTCTCGGGGTCGGGGATCTCCTTCCCGTACGCGGTGACGTCCTTGCCGTCCTGGGTGGTGAAGGTGACGACCGGGGTCCAGGTCGTGTACGGAGTGCCCTCGCCGTCGGTGGAGATGTCCTTGAGGACCGCCACGACCCGGCCCGGTACGGCGGCCATCGCGGTCTTGCGCTCCACGCGGCGGTCGATGTTCCGCACCGTGCCGGGCAGGTTCGCGGCGATGATCAGCGCCAGCGGGCCGCAGGTCGCGACCAGTGCCCAGGGCCAGGCCCACTCGATCGCGGCGGCCGTCACCGCGGCGGCGTAGATCAGGAAGACCGCGAAGTTCGGGACGCCCAGGCCCCATTCCTTCTCCGGTTCCACACCGACGAAGCGGATCTGGAAGCGGTAGTCGTGCGGTCTGCCGGGCGGGTAGCGCAGATGGAACTGCCGTCCGGTCCATGCCTCGGTGACCGTGTCGCCGTGGTCCCGGTCGTTGGTGACGGTGTGCTCCTGCCCGGTGGCCGGGTCGCGGAAGGTGACGACCACCGGTATCCCGTCCTGGGCGGAGCCGCCGTGCCGGGGTTCGGTCACCCGCTCGATCCGGCCCGTGGTGCGGACCATCCGCTGGGGCCGGGTCACCCCGGCGAGGGAGCGGACGTAGCCGATCAGCGCGACGGCGGCGCACAGCGCGCACCACAGCGCGAGATACATGTGCCAGTCCTGCCAGTCGGGCCAGTCCTGCCAGCCGTGCCCGTTCATGCGTGTCTCTCTCTCATCCGCCGCGGCTTGCGCCGTCGCTCAGCCCGTCGCCGGTGTGCGCCGCTGTACCTCGCCCCGCGCGTCGGCCTCCAGCACGCCCGTGCCCTTGGGGCCGGTCACGGCGATCCTGAGGGTCAGGGCGCCCGCGGTCCGGTCGGCGGTGAGCTGCCAGGTCGCCGGGGTGCCCGCGCCGAGCGTGCTCCGCGCCTGCGCGACCAGCGCCGGGAGCCGTCCGTACGGGAGGGACCCGGGGTCGAAGCCCAGGGCCGGCCCACTGGCCGTGTCGCCGGTCGGGACGAACACCACCGTCAGCATCCGCTCCTGGACGACCACGCTGAGCGCCTCGCGTCCGGGCTGCTCCTCGGTCAGGGAGTCCATGGCGCGGCGCGCCTGACCCTCGTCCAGCATCGACTGGCCCTCGCCCAGGGTGAGCGTGCCCGTCGCCGATGTCACGACCGTGGTGGTGGAGGAGGAGGTGGAGGTCCCCGACGGGGTTCTCCCCGTGGGCGGGGCGGTCTCCTCGAACAGGTCCGCGCGGAACAGGAACACGACCAGTGCCGCGCCGAGGAGGGCCGTGAGCAGGAACGCGTAGCAGCCGGCCGTGCCCAGCGACGGTTCGTCGCCCGGCACCGCGGGACCGGGCGCCGAGTCGATGCGCGCCCCGGCGGCCCGCTCCTCCCACTCGGGTGTCGGACGCCGGACGATCCGCACCTGCCAGGGGCGGGACGGCGGGTACCGGACCACCAGCACACCACCGGGGCGGTGGTCGGGCAGATCGACGGCATTGATGTTCTGGGTGATCTGCACGCGGTGGGCGGGGGCGTCGTCGGGGGCGACGGTCAGGTCGAAGCGGACGGGGACGTCGACGCCGTCCTGGTCCTGCGCCTGGAGGTCCTCGATCTGCGCGAGGGCGGTACGGGGCGGCTCGGCGGCCTCCCGGGCGCGGCGCCGGGCGCCGGGGAGCAGGAGGAGCAGCCCGTAGAACACGGGGAGGACCAGGCCCGTGCCGAACAGCGGGACGCTGTCCGCGATCGGGCCGACGACCAGCGCGGCCAAGGACCCCCCGGCCACCGCGCCGGTCAGCAGACCACGGACGACGGCGAGGGCGACGGCGACGGGGCGGCTGCGCCGGGGCGGGGCACCCGTGGTGATCGTCATACCGGTGATTGTGCCGGGGTTCGGGGGCGGGCGGTAGGCCGTTCAGGGGACGGCACGGCGGGGTCCGGCGGCGCGATCCGGACACACCACCCGTGCAGCGGGCCGGGCTTCGTGCGCAGGGCGCGTCGGGCTGTGCCTCGCAGCGGCTACATTCACCGTCACACGCCTCCCCTCCACGGAACGGAACCGACCGCCGTATGACCCACTGGACCACCCGTCCCGAGACCCCGGACGACATCCCCGCGATCCATGAGGTCGTCCTCGCCGCCTTCGGCCGACCCGCCGAGGCCGATCTCGTCGACGCGCTGCGCGCGGACCCCGCCTGGATCGACGGGCTCTCCTTCGTCTCCGTCGACGCGGGGGGCGAGGTCGTCGGACAGGCGCTGCTGACGCGGTGTCATATCGGGGAGACCCCCGCCCTGTGTCTGGCGCCCTGTGCCGTGCTCCCCGCGCACCAGCGGACCGGCGCCGGGTCCGCCGCCGTACGGGCCGCGCTCGCGGCGGCGAAGGAGCGGGGCGAGTACTACGTCACGGTCCTCGGGCATCCCGCGTACTACCCGCGGTTCGGGTTCACCCGTGCCTCCACGCACGGCATCGGGCTGAGCATCGACGTGCCGGACGAGGCCCTGATGGCGCTGACCCTGGACCCGTCCCACCCGCTGCCGGGCGGGACGATCCGGTACGCCGCGCCCTTCGGGATCTAGCCCCGGTCCCGGCCCGGGGTCCGCAGGGCCAGCAGTGCCACGTCGTCGTCGTTCTCCGGGAAGCGGACCCGGCGCAGGAGTTGGTCCGTGAACGGGCCCAGCGGGCGGTGGGCGAGGGCGGCGGCGTGGCGGCGCAGGCGGTCCAGACCCTCGTCCAGCGCGTGGCCGGGGGCCTCGACCAGGCCGTCGGTGTAGAGGACGAGGGTGGCGCCGGGCGGGAGCGTCGCCGTGGCGTCGGTGCGGGGCAGATCGGCGCCCGCGCCCAGCAGGATGCCGTGGCCGTCGGTGAGGTAGTCGGCGACTCCGTCATGGGTGATCAACAGGGGTGGCGGATGGCCCGCGTTGGTCCAGGACAGCCGCCAGTCGCCCGGGGCCGCCGAGCCCTCCCCCGTACCGTCCGCGCGGTCGACGCGGGCGAAGATCATGGTCGCCATGGTGACGTCCGTGATGTGCTGGAGCGCCTCGTCCAGGCGGGCCACGATCCGGCTGGGCGGCTCGTGCGCCGACCAGGCGTAGGCGCGCAGCATGTTCCGTATCTGCGCCATGCCCGCCGCGGCCTCCAGGTCGTGGCCGACCACATCGCCGACCGCCAGCGCGGTGGAGCCGTCGGTGAGCCGGAACGCGTCGTACCAGTCGCCGCCCACCTGGGAGGCGTCCGGGGCGGCCTGATAGCGGACGGCCATCCTGAGGTCGGGCACCCGGGGCATCTGCGGCAGCAGATGCTTCTGCATGGTCTCGGCGACCGCCCGCTGACGCTGGTACAGACGGGCGTTGTCCAGCGCGAGCCCGGCGCGCCGCGCGATGTCCTCCAGCAGGGACAGGTCGGTCGGGGTGAACGCCACCGGGTTCCGGGACCGCCCCAGCGTCACCGCGCCCAGCACCTCCCGGGTGCTGCGCAGCGGCACGATCGCCGCCGAGTGGATGCCGGTGGCCTCGAAGAGATGGCGCTGCTCGACCGCGATGCCCGAGTCCGGGGCGGCCTGGTAGGTCCCCGGGCCGGTCAGGGTGGAGGCGACCCCGCGCAGCGCCCGGGACAGCGGCATCGGCGAGTCCTCGGGGACCGGGGGCATCGGGCCCTGAAGCTCCTCCCGGCGGGTCACGGTGTCGCCGTCGGCGTGCGCCACCACGCTGCGCCACACCTCGTCCCGCTCGGTGATCAGATCCACGATCACCCAGTCGGCGAGCCGCGGCGCGATCAGCGCCACCATCCGGCGCAGCGCCTCCTCGACATCGAGGGTGGCGCTGAGCTGGGTGGTCGTCTCGGCGAGCAGCGCCAGCCGCTCCAGCGCGGGGAGCGGCGCGCCCTCGGCGGGACCGTCCGCCGGGTCGTGCTCGGGCACATGGAACACGACCAGCGTGCCGTGCCGTCCGCCGCCCAGCGCGTACGGGGTGACCAGCCAGGAGATCCGCAGCAGCGAGCCGTCGCCGCGGGCGAACCAGTCCTCGTCGGCCTGCGCGGTACCGGCGGTGTGGAACGCCTGCCGCATCGCGCACTGGGTGCGGGGCAGCGGCCGGCCGTGCGGTCCGCGGTGCAGCAGGTCATGGGCGTCATGGCCGGTCAGTTCGGCGGCGGGGCGGCGCAGCAGCCGCTCGGCACGGCGGTTGACGACGAGGATGCAGCCCTGGTCGTCGACCACATAGGCGCCGGTGCCGATCGCCTCCAGGGCGTCCTGGACGCCGGGGAACACACCGGGTCCGGGAGGTCCGGGTCCGGGCTCGGGTCCGGATGCCTCGCGGACGACGCCCATGCTCTCCGAGCCTGCCACGCCCCTGCCTCCTCGTCCATGGGACCCCGGGCGCACCGGGCGTCAGGATCGCCGGTCGGCCCGATCCCCGCGCGCACGGCAGCGTACCGTCGTCCGACGGGGTCCGGGCACGGGCAGAGGCGTGGGCAGAGGCGTGGGCAGAGGCGTGGTGGTACGGGCTGATCCGTACGGCGGGCTCTAGCTCAGAGTCACCCGCAGTATCCGGTCGGCTCCGTCCGGCTGGCCGCCGTTGGCGTCGGCGTTGGTGGTGGTCAGCCAGAGCTGCTGTTCCGTGCCGGGGGATGTGACGACCGTGCGGAGCCGGCCGTAGGTGCCGACGTAGTACGCGGTCGCCGTGCCGACGTTCTCGGTGTCGCCGTCGATGGGGATGCGCCACAGGCGCTGGCCGCGCAGGGCCGCCATGTAGACGACGTTGTCGGCGATGGCGATACCGCTGGGGGACGCCTCTCCGGTGGTCCAGGTCTTCTTCGGGTTGGTCATCCCGGCCGTGGAGCAGGTTCCCTCGCAGGTGGGCCAGCCGTAGTTGGCGCCCGGCTTGATCAGGTTGAGTTCGTCGAAGCGGCTGTTGCCGAACTCCGCCTCCCACAGCCGCCCGTTGCGGTCGAAGGCCAGGCCCTGCGGGTTGCGGTGGCCGAGGCTGTAGACCCGGGTGCCGAAGGGGTTGCCCGGTGCCGGGGCGCCCGTCCTGGTCAGCCGCAGGATCTTGCCGTTGAGGGAGTTGCGGTCCTGGGCCAGCGCGGTGTTCTGGGCGTCGCCGGTGGCGGCGTAGAGATAGCCGTCGGGGCCGAAGGCGAGGCGTCCGCCGTTGTGGTAGCGGGCCTTCTGGATGCCCTGGAGGATCACCGTGTAGTTGCCGAGTGTCGTCCCGTCGTACGTCATCCGGGCGATGCGGTTGCCCTCGGCCGCCGTGTGCATCACGTAGACATGCCGGGTGGTCGCCCAGTCGGGAGCGACGGCGATGCCCATCAGTCCGCCCTCACCGCCCGTGGTCTGGCTCTCGGGGACGGTCCCGACCTGGGTCTTCTGGCCGCCGGGGGTGACCTTCCAGACCCGGAAGTCGTCCCGTTCGGTGACCAGGGCGTGGGTGCCGTCCGGCAGCCAGGCCAGTCCCCAGGGCACGCTCAGGCCGGTGGTGAGGGGGGTGACGGAGGTCGGTACGGCGGCGGGGGCGGGCGGGGCGGCCGAGGCCGGGCCGGTCGCGCCGGTCAGCGCGCCCGCGAGCAGCGCGGCGGTCGTGAGCAGCCCGGACGTGGTGGTCAGTCTCATCGGTCCTCCAGGGTGGTGCGTGGGGGGTGGGGGTGGAGGTGCGGATACTGGCCCCAGAGTCGTCAATTGACTGAACGCGGTCAATCCCGCCGGGTGCGCCCCCTGGGGTACTCCCCCGCCGGGTGCTGCCCCGCCGGACCCCATCGCCGACCCCCTCACCGACCCCCCTCACCGTCCCCGTCAGGCCCCCAGCACTCCCCGGACCATCGTCGACAGCTCCCCCACCGCCACCGCCAGCGGGGCGATCGGCTCGGTGAAGGCGGTCAGCCGGTCCAGGGCCCGGCGCAGGACCGTGGGCTGGGGCTCCTCCTCGTCCAGTTCCTCACGCAGCCGCCGCAGTTCGCGGGTCGTGGCGTCCGGGTCGGCGAGGGCGTCCCGGTGCTCCTCCAGCAACCGTTCCACCAGGGCGAGGAGTTCGGCGGTACGGGCGGCCCCGTCGCCGTCCTGCCGCTGGAAGCTCACCGAGCCGGAGAACGCCTGCGCGCGGTGGCCGACGGCCTGGTTGCCGACGTAGTGGGTGCCGCCCTGGATCACCACGCCGTTGTTGACGGGCGGTTCGATACGGCCGTGGTCGTCGCCCATGCCGGGCCTCCCTCGGTGAGAGTTGTCTGCGATGCCGGGTGAGTGATGCGCTGTCATGCGCTCAGGCCGCTCCCTGGCCCACGTTCTGGGTGGCGCTGGCCCCGGTGCCGATGGCCTGGCTGCCGACGACGCTCATGCCGCCCTGCTGGATGAGCCCGTGGTTGAGGATGGTCTGCTGCTGGGCGCGGAAGTCGCCGACGTCGTAGCCGCGGGTGTCCAGGAATTCCCGGATCGCGGCGAGCGTGTGGCGCTGGACGGCGGAGACGATCCGTCCGGCGTCCACCACCTGGAAGTAGTTCTGGTAGCTGGGGCTGAGCCCGATCTCCCGGATGCTGATCCGGGCCCCGTAGTCGAAGACCGGGTCCTGCTGCATGGCGGTCAGCTCATCCAGCATCCGCCGTTGGTGCCGGTGCTCGAAGCGGTGGTGGCGCAGGGCCGCGAGGGGGGCGCCGTAGAGGAGGGGGGCGCAGCGGGCGGCGGCGGTGAGCGCGAGTCCGCGCCGCGCGTCCGGCGTGAGCGGTCCTTGCAGCCGGTCCACGACGTGGTACGCGGCGGCGACCGGGCCGAGGACATGGTTCTCGCAGTGCAGATGCAAGGTGCGCCCGGCGGTGGAGAAGTGCAGGAAGACATTGGGGACGACGTCCCCGCCCCACAGCGGCACATGGACCGCCAGACAGTGCCGGACCGCGCCGGTCGGGTGGAGCATGATCTCCTCGACCTGCTCGGGGGTGAGCCGGGCCGCCGGGGAGATCCGGCCCTCCACCGTGAACCTGCTGTCCTCACCTATGCCGGTGCCACTGGCGAAGACCCGGTCCTCGACGAGAAGCGAGCCGAGCCCGTCCCCCACGGCCCCGGCCTCGGCATCGGCATCGGGGTGGGCGACTTCGCGCAGCCGCTCCCGTACATGGCCGACGAGTTCGGCGACGGTGAAGGGCACCGGGCCGTCACCGGTGCCGCCGGTCCTGGGGCGGGCCCCGGCCGTCGCGCCGAACGCCGGCTCGTCCGCGGGCAGCAGGGGCACCGCGATCGACCAGCCGGACGTGGTCTCCGCGTAGCCCTGGAACGGGGAGTGGCCGCTGTAGACGGTGACATTGCCGTAGCGGGCGTCCGACAGCGCGGCCATCCGGGCGGCGATCCAGGGACGGGGCGGCAGCGGCGGCAGCGGCTGCCGGTAGAAGCGGTCCCGGGCCAGGGTCGAGCGCAGCAGCCGGTCGGTCTCGATCCGGTGCCGTACGACGGTGGCGTACGCGTAGGCCGACGCCGCCAGGGAGATCAGCGCCGCGGGGACGCCACCGCCGTAGCCGCCGAACAGCCAGGCGGAGACGCCGGACAGGCCCAGGGCGCTGAGGCCGAAGCCGACCAGGAAGGCAGCGAGCACCAGCGCCGCGGCCCGCAGGGCGGCGGCGGTCACGGCCTGGCGGGCGGGCTCGTGGACGCCCCGGGTGGCGAGGCTCGGCCGGGCGCCCCCGGCGGCCAGCGGGACGGACACGACGGGCATCAGCACCCACAGCGGGGCGGCCACCAGCACCACGCCGAGCGCGGCGGTGAGCCGCAGGTCCCGGGCGTAGCGGAGTTCCTTGGCGGCCAGGCTGTGGTGGGCGACGGCCACGAGGTCGACCTCGGGCGAGGGCGCCGCGGCGCTGGCCTCGTCGGCGACGACCTCCTCGACCACCCGGTCGGCGAAGGCCTCGTCGACATAGGCGGCGGTGCACAGATACCGGGTGACATCGCCCGGTTCCCGCCCGACCGGCATGTGCGGCTGTGCGGCGGAGGTCATGCCGACGCTTCCCTTCGTCTGGCGGGCCGGGCGGCGCGGGACGGCGACCGGCCCGGCGCCCCGGGTGAGGCGGGGCAGCCCGGCGGTGAGCAGGGCGAGCAGCACCCCGGAGAGCACCCCGAAGTCGAGGGACGCGCCGCGCAGCAGGGTCCGCAGCGCGAAGTCGTACTCAAGGGCCGGGTCGTGGCCGTACCGGGTGTACAGCGCCCAGCGCAGCACCCCGGCGAGCTGGGCGGCGAGCAGCCCGGCGGCCAGGCTCCGGAACCAGCCGGTCGTACCGCGTCCGGTGAACGCGACCGCGAGGCCCGCGAACAGCAGCAGGGTGAGCCCCGCGCTGGCATAGACCACGGACAGCGGGACCGCGCCGGGATACATCTCGGCGGAGGCGTCCCAGTGCACGACGAAGAGGGCGTCCAGGGGCCAGCGGACGAGCGCGCTGTCGTAGTGGTCGGCGTACACCTCGCGCAGCGGCTCCTGCGCCGAGGGGCTGCCGAGCACCGCGAAGAGGGCGCACAGCAGGGCGATCCTCGCGCGCACGGACACCGGAGCCCCCTCTCACCGCCCGGTCAAGGGCGGGGTCACTCTAGGCCCATGCCCGCCACTGTGAACGGGCATCCACTGAACTCCCGTACGGTTTCGGCCAGTTGCGGCACCGGATGACCGCCGGTCGGGAGGGTCGCTGGTCAGGACGGCCGCCGGTCGGCACGGCCGCCGGTCAGGACGGTCGCCGGTCGGCACGGCCACCGGTCAAGACGGTCGCCGGTCGGCACGGCCGCCGGTCAAGACGGTCGCTGTTCAGGACTGTCGCCGTTCAGGGCAGTGGCCGCCGGTGCCGAGGGCCGTACCCGCCGTACCCGCCGTACCCCACCCCGTCTCCCCGCCATCGCCAACCCCCCGGTGACCGTCAGCGACAGCGCCGCCATCGTGCCCATCGCCGCCGCCGGTGAGGTGAACTGGGCGATCGTGCCCGCGAGGGTCGCCGCGGTGCCCTGCATCGTGAGCATGCCCGCCGAGTGGAGGCCCAGGGCGTGGCCCGAGAGGGCGGGCGGGGTGAGGGACATCAGCCGTTCCTGCTGGATCAGGCTGGCGGCGAAGCCGGTCGACGCGAGGGCCGCCAGGAACGCGGCCAGCGGCAGGGAGGGGTGCAGGGGGAAGAGGAGGTACGGGGCGGCCAGCAGCAGGAGCAGGGGGTGGGCGAGCCCGGCCCGGCGCGCCGGGCTGAGGAAGCGGCCCACGCCCACGTCACCGACGAACATGCCCAGCGCCGCGCAGGCCAGCAGGACGCCCGCCGAGCCGGGGTCGTACGGCACGAAGAGCGACTCGCAGCCGACCACCAGACCGTTGGGGAGCCACAGCCCGAGATAGGTGAGGCGGCGGGGGCGGGAGGACCACAGGACGGCGTTGGTGCGCCAGGTCGCGGCGATCGAGGGGCGGCCGGAGCCACGGGGGCGGCGGGCGGCCAGGCCCCGGGCCGTGACGAGGGCCGAGGCGAGGTGGAGGGCGGCGGCCAGGGTCAGGGTCAGCCGGGGGGACAGGACCGTGGTCAGCACACCGGCCGTCGCGAAGCCGGTGATCTGGGTCAGGCCGTTCATCATGTTGAAGACCGAGCGGCCGAGGAGATAGCCGTCCTTCGGCAGGATCTCGTTCAGCAGTCCCCAGCGGATGCCGCCGCCCACCGAGGCGACCAGGCCCATGAGCAGGATCACCGCGAACAGGCTCCCCAGCGGCAGCCCGGGTACGGCGAGCAGCGCGGTGCCCGCCGCGAAGGTCAGGGAGAGGACGGTCAGGGCCGCCCGGGGCGGTACCCGGTCGGCGGCCGAGAGGAAGAAGGTCGCGCCCACCACCTGCGCCAGCGACGGGCCGAACATGCTGACCGCCGCCAGCAGCGGGGACCCGGTGGCCCGGTGGACCTGGGTGGCCAGCGCCAGCCCGGCCACGGTCTGCGCGGCGGTCCCGGCGCCCGTGGCGAGGAACAGCGGCCCGAACTCCGGCGTACGGAACAACTCCCGGTAACTACGCATGTGCGGAGTCTGGGGCGCCCGCCCGGCGGGCCGGTAATGTTTCGCCGGTACGCGAAAGGAGCCGGTCCATGGGGTGGTGGCAGGTCAACGCCGACACACTGGCCCGCAGCCGTTTCCTGCTCTCGCCGTACGCCGAGACCTTCGCCTCGCTGAAGCTGCTGCACTCCGGCGCCGGGGCGCACCCGGGCGAGCGGGAGTGGCTGAACCGGCATCTGCCGGGCCACCGGGCGCGGCTGGCCGCCGACCCGGTCACCGCGCTGCTGGTCCGCTCGGGACTCGGCCGGGACTGGATCGCCGACTTCCTGACGCCGACGCCCCGCGACGGCGAGGGGTTCGAGGACGCGCTCGCCCGGGTGCGCGGCACCGATCCCGCCGCCGCCCGCGCCCAGGTACGGGTCTCCCTCGCCGGTCCGCTGCCGCCCGCCCTCGACCGCGACGACCTCCCGGACCGCGCGGCCCGCCTCCTCGCCGACCTCTGGGACGACGCCGTACGGCCCTACTGGCCGCGCCGCCGCCGGGTGCTGGAGGCCGATGTCGTCGCCCGGACCGCGCAGGTGAGCCGGGGCGGCTGGGCGGCCGTCCTGGACGCCCTGCGGCCCGGCACCCGCTGGCTGGGCGAGAGCCGCCTCCAGGTCAACCACCACGAGTACCCGCCCCGCGAGATCTCCGGCGCCCAGCTCCTGCTGGTCCCGGTCACCCCGCAGACCGGCTGGGTCGCCTGGGAGGAGCCGGACTCCTACGCCCTGGTGTACCCGTGCGCCGGGGCCCTCACCGACCCGTCCGGGCGGGCCCCCGCACCGGCCGCCCTCGGTGCCCTGCTCGGCGCGGCCCGCGCCCGGGTCCTCGCCCTGCTGGCCGCGCCGATGACCACGACCCAGCTGGTGGCCGTCACCGGGCAGCCGCTCGGGTCCGTCGGCCGCCATCTGCGGGTGCTGCTCGACGCCGGGCTGGTCGAGCGCCGCCCGGCGGGCCGGTCCGTCTACTACGAACGCACGGCGGCGGGCCAGGTCCTGCTGGACGCCGCCGACGGCACCGCGCCGCACCGCCTACGCTCTCCGGTATGACGGCACACTCCGTACTCGACGTCGACCTCCACTCCCTCGACGGCACGCCCGCCGACCTGGCCCAGTACGCCGGGCGCCCGGTCCTCATCGTCAATGTGGCCTCCAAGTGCGGCCTCACCCCGCAGTACACGGGCCTCGAGCGGCTCCAGCAGCGGTACGCCGAGCGCGGGCTGACCGTGCTCGGGGTGCCCTGCAACCAGTTCGCCGGGCAGGAGCCCGGCAGCGCCGAGGAGATCGCCGAGTTCTGCTCCGCGACCTACGGCGTCACCTTCCCGCTGACCGAGAAGATCGACGTCAACGGGGAGTCCCGGCATCCGCTGTACGCCCGGCTCACCGGCTTCGCCGACGCCGAGGGGCACAGCGGCGACATCCGCTGGAACTTCGAGAAGTTCCTGATCGGCCGGGACGGCACCGTCGTCGCCCGGTTCGCGCCGCAGACCGACCCCGAGTCGGACGAGATCACCACGGCCGTCGAGGCCCAGCTCGGCTGACCGCCGGCCGGTCTGCCTGTCTCGCGGGCTCCCGCGCTTGACCCTGCCCCTGGGTCAGACACGAGCGTCCTCGTCACCGGGCCCCCAGCGCCCGGTGACGGAGGATGACCACGTGCACCACGAACGCGACGGCGACAGCGGCGCGGGGGACCCCGGGGGCTTTCTGACCATCGGGGCCTTCGCCGCCCGCTCCCGGCTCTCCGCCAAGGCACTGCGCCTGTACGACCGGCTCGGGCTGCTCGGCCCGGACCATGTCGACCCGGCCAGCGGCTACCGCTACTACCGCGCCGAACAGGTCGAGCGGGCCCGGCTGGTGGCGCTGCTGCGGCGGCTGGACATGCCGCTGGCGCGGATCGCCGGGGTGGTCGCGGCGGACGGTCCGGAGGCGGCCCGGCTGCTCGCCGGGTACTGGGCCGAGGTGGAGACCAGGGTCGCCGGACAGCGGACGCTCGCCGGGTACCTCCGTGGACGACTGTCGGGAGAGGACTCCGCGATGGACGGGATGTTCGAGGTCGAGACGGTGGACACGGCACGTCAGGTGGTGATCACCGAGACCAGGCACACCCTGGCGGACGAACTGCCCGCCTGGATCGGCGCGTCCCTCGGCCGTCTGGTGGGCGCGGCCCGCGACTGCGGCGGCCCGGTCGCGCCGCCCTTCGTGGTCTACCAGGCCGAGGTGTCGCAGGAGAGCGACGGCCCCGTCGAGTCCTGTGTGCCGGTGGCCGACGAGGCGGCGGCGCGGACCTGGGCGGCGGAGCACGGCCGGGCCTGGGACACGGCGGTGCGGGTGGAACCGGCCCGGCGGCTGGCGTTCACCCGGATCACCAAGGCGCAGGTGGCGTATCCGCAGATCCTGGCCGCCTACGAGGCGGTGGAGCAGTGGATCGCCGGACAGGGGCTGCGGCGGACCGGGCCGCCACGGGAGGTGTACTTCGCCGACTGGGACGCGGCGGGACCGGGGGACCCGGTGTGCGACATCGCGTTCCCCGTGGAGTAACGGGGTAGCGGGGTAGCGGCGTCCCGGAGGTGCGCCGAGGGTCCGGGCACAAGCCGAGCCCTCTCGGCTAGGACGGCGGGCTGGTCGAGAGGGCTCGTGGGTGCTGCTTGTTGAGTTGTGGTCGTAGGTTACGGAGGGTCAGGAAGATCTCCCCTTACGACGCGACCGAGGCCACGAACGCGTTCCACGCGTCGGCGGGGAAGGCCAGGACGGGGCCCTCGTGGACCTTGGAGTCGCGGACGGCCATGGCCGACCGGACAGGGGACTTGATCTCGACGCACGCGCCATTGCCCTGGGAGTAGGACGACTTGATCCAGGTGTCCGTCGCGCCCTGTGTGATTGCCATTTTCGCTCCGGTAAGCAGTTGCTGAGTTGCTGTCACCGTGCTGCACACGGTTTGCGCCAACGTTGTTGCTTGATGGCGTGATCGACGCTACTCGCCAACCCTCAAAAGCGGAGGAGGCATTCACCCGTCCGGGGGGCATATTCCGGGAGACCCTTCTCTCCGGACCGCGCCACCCTGTAACATGCCCCGCCGCACATTCCAGAGGCATGATCCGAGCACTCTTCGGTCACTCTGGGTGAAGGCAGCGGGCGGGCTCGACGGACGGGACACCGCGGGGCGGGGCTCAGGCGCGGGCGTAGTCCTTCGCCACGCCGGAGACGAACTGCCGGGTCTGCTCCACATTCAGCGCCTGCGCCCGCAGATGCTCGTACATCACGCTGTACTTGCCCACGTCCTGCGGCTTCTCCAGATACAGATCGCTGGTCACACCCTCGATGTAGACCACGCTGGAGTCGGCCGCGTCCGGGAACTCCAGGATCGCGTACTGACCGCTCACTCCCGGGTGGGCGCCCATGGAGAACGGGATCACCTGCACGGTGACATGCGGCAGCTGGGACATCTCCAGCAGATGCTCCAACTGCTCGATCATCACCTGCTGGTTGCCCACCTCGCGGCGGAGCGCCGCCTCGTCCAGCACCGCCCACAGCC
The DNA here is from genome assembly GCF_040652095.1 of Streptomyces sp. NPDC048290. Classification (NCBI taxonomy): domain Bacteria; kingdom Bacillati; phylum Actinomycetota; class Actinomycetes; order Kitasatosporales; family Streptomycetaceae; genus Streptomyces; species Streptomyces sp. NPDC048290. Next base: position 358,342 of record NZ_JBEZLM010000006.1, on the reverse strand, counting down.
TGAGCGGGTTCTCGGCGGCAGAAATACGTTCCTGCCGCCGCATCCGCACCTGTACGCGCTTGTCGATGTCCGTCTGGGCCGCCTCCGGCAGCGCGCCCATGATGAGCGACTCGGCGTAGCCCCGGGTCTGGAGCAGCCCCGGGATCACCTGCGGGTCGTACACCCTGAGGCTTGCGGCGTCCGTCTCCAGACCGATGTAGACGCTGTACGGGATGTCGCCGAAGGAGTGCCACCAGCCCTGCTGGCGGGAGTCCTTGGCCATCTGCATCAGCGAGTCGACGATCCGGACGTCCTCGACCTCATACACCCCGCACAGATCGCGGACGTCGCGCTGGCTGATGCTGCGCCGTCCGTTCTCCAGCCGGCTGATCTTCGACTGGGAGACCAGCAGCCGCTCGGCGACCTCCTCGGCGGTCATGCCCTTCAGTTCGCGGAGCCGGCGCAACTCCTGGCCCAGCCGGCGTCGCCTGACGGTGGGATTGACATTCGACGCCACGGGACGTGCACCTCCGGCTGCGTGCCTGAAAAAACCTGCAACTATGCGTATCTGCTGTTCAGCAGACTGCCACCAAGGTGCTTACTACCGCTGGGAAACGGCGGATATGCAGCGGGGACACGCCAGTTCACGCCCTCACTCCTCCTTCACGCCCCTTGACATGCCCGGCGCGCCCCGCGGCCCGCACCGCGACGCGCGCGTACCGGCGCGGAACATGCCACCGAGCGGGGCGGCGGGACCATGACGGTCCCACCACCCCGCTCGGACCAGCGGCTCCCGTACCGGGTCTGGGGTGTGCGTGCCGCGCCGTGACTGCGGCTCAGTGAGCCACGGCGCGGACCATGGAACCCCGGCGTGGCTGCGCCGGGACCCCGCGGGCGGGTTCCGCTACGGGCCTGCCCGCCGGTGCCGGTCGGGCGGCCGTCGCCGGGTTGCGGCGCGGCTGTGCCGCCACACCGTTCTGGACGTCCATCACGGCGTGCGCGACGAGCCCGCCCATCGGGTCGTGCCGGATCAGATCCCTCAGCCGGGAGCGCGAGGAACGGCCCTCGTTGCCCGGGTAGAGATGCTTGCCGAGCCCGACCGCGTGGGCGAGCGCGGCGAGCGCCGCGGTCCGCGGGTCCGGTGGCACGCCGGTACGGATCGCCGAATCCAGCCGGGACCTGATCTCCCGGCTGATCGCCGTGTCCGTCGCCTGATAGCGCGTCGTCGGCAGCACCCCGCACATCTGGCCCGCCACGGCATGCACCATGCCGCACCGCTCCAGATGCGAGAGATAGGTCTGGCGCAGCCCGAGTCGTGGCCCGCCGATCCAGTGGACCGCGCGCACCGGAGCGCCGCGCCTGCGCAGCAGCTCCAACGCACAGTCCAGAGTCGGATCTCCTGTCGGCCGTGGTACCACCACGGCGATACGATCCCCGTCTGGGGCTATCCGTCCGGCCAGCGCCAGCTCCACTAGCTGTGCTCCGGCCAGACCGAGGTCGAGCGACTGCGGCTGTGCAGTGGTACCCGTGGTCGGGTCCAGTGCCAGCAGCAGAAGCTCCTCCGGAATTGTTCTGCGGCTCCTGCCCATCCATGCCTCCCCGCGTGGATGAATGACAGGGTGACCCCTCTCACATTGGTCTGTCGAGGGTGCGTGACCGGTTCGTAGTGGAACCGGTAGGTATGTCGTTCTCGTCTACCGCAGGGGCCAAGCCCCCACACAGGACACTGGTACATGGTTCGGACAGCGCGCGGGAAGCGTGCGGCGCAGAGGAGGCATCGGTGGCGGGCGAGTCCCCCGACAGGTCGAAGCAGCGCGAGTCGTCGGCAGAACCGACGTCGGGGAACGGGACACCGGTTCCCGATCCCCGTGACCCCCGCGTCGCCGTCACCCGCGAGCCGTCCCGTCCGGACGGAGCGTCGACCGACTCCGCGCCGGACCGGGCACCGGACTCCGCGACCCGGGTACTGACGATCCCGCCGACGACCGGGCCGGGGGGCGGGGACGGCGACGGTGACGGTGGCGCGGATGCCGGTACTGACACCGATGCCGGGGCTGAGGCTGCGGCTGCGGCTGACGGCGACCGGTTGCGGGAGGCGGTGGCCGGGTGGGTGACGGCGGACGACGAGGCCGACCGGCACGACGACCGGGGCGACGGCGAGGGTGACGGCGGTCCCGGCGAGGGCGGCGAGGGGGCGCAGGCTTCGATAGCGACCCCGGAGGACGCCCCCGAGGACGCCGGGAAGGGCCCCGAGGACGCCCAGGGCGGCCCCGAGGACGCCCGGGAGGCCCCGGAAGCCGCCGGGGACGCCGAGGACGCCTCACCGGAGCCGGGGACTCCGCGGCAGCCGCGGGACGCGGACGAGGCGGACGACGCGGACAACGCGGACAACGCGGACGAGGTGACCGCGGAGGGTGCCGGTAGCGCCCGGGATTCCGCGCGGGACGGCGACGAAGCCGAGGCCGACACCGGGGCCGAGCCGGCGCCCAAGCCCGCCGACGCCACGCTGATGCTCACGGCGGAGGCGCTGAAGGCGGGCGCGACCCCGGACACGGACGCCGACACCGAGGGCGAGGGCGACACCGAGGGCGTCGACGGCAAGGGCGCCGACCAGGACACCGACGGCGACACCGGCGACGACACCGCCTCCGGAGCCGCCGACCGGGAAGCCCCGGACAAGGCACCCGAAGAGCCCGCGGCACCCGCCGCCCAGGACGCCACGGACGCCGACACAGACACCGGGACCGACACCGGGACAGACACCGGGACAGACACCGGGACCGTCGATCAGCCGACGACCATGCTGAAGCTCCCCCCGGCCACCACCCCGGAGCGTGAGGCCGAGCGGACCAGCAAGTTCGTCGCCCTCAAGCCCCTGGAGCGGCCCAGCGCGCCGCCCGCGCCCGAGGAGCCCGCGCCGCCGGTCGCCAGCCAGACCCGTACCACCGCGATTCCCCAGGTCGGGCCGGAGTTCACCACGCAGCAGCCGCTGCCGCCGAGGCCGCCGCTCGATCTGCTCGCCGAGCTGACGAACACGCCGCCGCCCCCGGCGACCCCGCTGCGGACGGTGGTCCGGCGGGTCAAGATCTGGACCCCGCTGGTCCTGCTGCTGCTCATCGTGTTTGCGGTCGTACAGACCGTCCGTCCGCTCCCGGCGCCGTCCCTCGCGCTGACCGCGCAGGAGAACCACACCTTCGAGGGCGGGAAGGTCGACATCCCGTGGCCGTCGGACGGACAGGCCGCGCTGGACGTCCAGGGCATCGGCTCCTTCGGCTCCTCCGGTGAGCAGAAGCCGGTGCCGATCGCGAGCGTCGCCAAGGTCATGACGGCCTATCTGATTCTGCGTGACCATCCGCTCAAGAGTGGCGCGGAGGGTCCGATGATCGACATCGACCAGCGCGCCGAGGACGAGTCGGACGCCGGTCAGGAGTCCACGGTGGATGTCACCGCCGGGGACCAGATCTCCCAGCGGGAGGCGCTGGAGAGCATCCTGATCGCTTCGGCGAACAATGTGGCCCGGCTGCTGGCCCGCTGGGACGCCGGGTCCGACGAGGCGTTCGTGGACAAGATGAACGCCGCCGCCGAGGACCTCGGCATGACCAACACGACGTACACCGACCCCTCCGGGCTGAACGACTCGACGGTGTCGACGGCCGTGGACCAGGTGAAGCTGGGCAAGGCCGCCATGGAGCAGCCGGTGTTCCGTGAGGTCGCGGCGATGATGTCGTACGACGACTACCAGGGGACCAATCACTCCAACTGGAACCAGTTGGTCGGGCACAACGACGTCGTCGGGATCAAGACCGGGACCACCACCTCCGCGCTCGGGAATCTGCTGTTCGCGGCGAAGAAGGAGGTCGGCGGGGCGACCCGGACCGTGGTCGGCGCGGTGGTGCGGCAGCCGGCCGGCGGCTCGGACAACACCATCCTCCAGGGCGCGCTGTCGGCCGGTGACCAGCTCATCCGGGCCGCGCAGCAGGCGCTGACCGCGCAGACGCTGCTGAAGAAGGGCGATGTCGTCGGGTATGTGGACGACGGGCTCGGCGGGCGGACGCCGGTGGTGGCGACCCGGGACGTGAACGCGGTCGGCTGGGCGGGCCTGGAAGTGGAGCTGTCGTTCAAGGGGAACGACCTGCCGCGCACGGCGAAGGCGGGCACCCAGGTCGGTTCGCTGACCGTGGGCGACGGCAGCGGCGGCGCGGTCTCGGTGCCGGTGGCGCTCCAGCGGGATCTGGCGGAGCCGAGCTGGACGGACCGGCTCACCCGTATCGGCTGAACCCGGACGCGTAGCACCCCGTCGGCGGGCACCCACCCCGGAGCCCGTCGGCGGGGTGTCTGCTAGCGTCACGAAACGGACAGGTCGGCGGTCGTGACGACCGCGCGGTGGAGCCGGGACGAACGAGACACGGCCGACAGCGGAACCGCCGGGAGAAGACGGGACACGGGGAGTGCCTTGAGGTGGCCACTGCGGAGCCGACACGCGCCGGGAACAGGGGTACGCAGCCGGGAGCGGCGGGAGCGGGAAGCGGGCCGCGAATAGGGGAAGGTTCCGGTGGGCGGGCGGGCGTACCGCGGCGCCGCCGGGCGCTGACCCATCCGGTGCTGTTCGCCACCGTGCTGGCGGCGGTCCTGCATCTGGTCTGGTTCTTCACGTTCGCCAACAGCGGTGGGGATCTGGCGGCGCAGGACGCCTGGGCGGAGTTCGCGGGGCGGCATCCGGACTCGGCGTACAACCTGGCCTGGTACGGCGGGATGCACCCGGTGTCGTACAGCGCGGTGTCGCCGTATCTGATGTCCGTGCTCGGGGTGCGGACGACCATGATGATCGCCGGGACGGTGTCGGCGGCGCTGCTGGCGCTGATGCTGGTGCGGATCAGGGCGGTGCGCAATCCGTTGTGGGCGTCGCTGGCCGGGGTGTTCGCGCTGCTGTGCAACGCGGCCTCGGGGCGGGTGACGTTCGGGCTCGGGGTGCTGTTCGCGCTGGGCGCGGTCGCGGCGGTGTTCTGCTGGCCGTACAAGTGGCGGTACCGGCGGGTGGCGAAGGCGCTGGTGGCGGCGCCGCTGGCGGCGCTGGCGACCATGGCGTCGCCGGTGGCGGGGCTGTTCGTGGGGCTGGTCGCGGCGGCGCTGTTCCTCCAGAAGCGGCGGCCGGGCGCCTGGGTGCTGGGGCTGCCGCCGGTCGCGGTGGTCGCGGTGTCGGCGTGGGCGTTCCCGTTCTCCGGGACGCAGCCGATGTCGTTCGGCTCCGCGGCGCTGCCGCTGCTGTACGCGGTGTTCGTGTTCCTGGCCGTGCCGCCCGCCTGGAAGACCGTACGGATCACGTCGGCGGTGTACGCGCTGGCGGTGCTGCTGGTGTGGCTGGTCAGTTCGCAGATCGGGTCGAACATCACCCGGCTGCCGATGCTGTTCGCGGGGGTGGCGCTGGTGGCGGCGCTGCCGTTCACGGTGGCCCGCTCGCGCCGCTGGTACGCGCTGGTGACGGCGATCGTCGGGTTCGTGGGGTGGATCGGCTACAAGTCGGTGGACGATGTCGTGCACACCACTCCGGCCGCGTCCTGGGCGCGGGAGCTGGCGCCGCTGGTCAATGAGTTGCAGGTGGTCGGTGCCGACCAGGGCCGGGTGGAGGTGGTCCCGGCGCGGTCGCACCGGGAGGCGTCCGCGCTGGCCCCGTATGTGAATCTGGCCCGGGGCTGGAACCGGCAGGCCGACATGGAGCGCAATCCGCTCTTCTACGACGACACCCTGAACTCGGCGAACTACCACGAGTGGCTCAAGCGCTGGGCGGTGCACTTCGTGGTGCTGCCGAAGGGCGCGCCGGACGGGGACGGCGGGGAGCGGGAACGGGAGCTGGTGCAGCGCGGGCTGCCGTATCTGACGCAGATCTGGGGCGACGCCAACTGGCAGCTGTTCGAGGTGACCGATCCGGCGCCGCTGGCCGATCCGCCGGCCACGGTGGAGCGGGCCGGGCAGGAGGGCTGGACGATCCGGGTGAGCCGGCCGGGCGAGGTGCTGGTCCGGGTGCCGTACTCGCCGTGGCTGGGGCTGGTCGACGCGGAGGGCAAGGGCGTGGAGCCGCCGCAGGAGTCGGCGGCGTCCAAGGACCGGCCCGAGGGCACACCGAAGACGTACGACAACGTCAACGGCTGTGTGATGGAGGCGGCCGAGGACGCGCGGGGCGACAAGTGGACGGTGCTGCTGGCGCCGCAGGCCGGGACGTACCGGCTGGGGGCGCCCTATCAGCTGCCGCGCGGGACGCCCTGTCCCCGGGAGCTGCGGGAGGGCGTGACCGGGGTGGAGCCGTAGAGCGGCGTCTCAGCGCAGCTTGTCCACGTAGGTGTCCGTGCCGGGGATCGTCGGGACGAACGGGGCGAGGAGTTCCAGGCGGCCGAGGCCGGACGCGGTGATCGCCTCGTCCAGGCCGGTGAACAGCGGGTCCCAGCAGGCGCGCGGGTCGCTCTGGAGGAACCACAGCAGGGTGAGCCGGGTGTCGACGCCCTCGACCTGGCGGACGTAGCTCATGCGGTCGCCGGGCAGCGGGACCGGGCGGAAGACGGTGACGAGGGCGGCCGGGGAGCCCGCGAGGCGCTTCGGGAGATGGCGGGCGGTGAGCCACTCGGTGAGGGCGTCGCGCCCGGCGGCGTCGGGGGCGTCGACGACCTGGAGGACGAGGCCGGTGTAGGGGTGGTCCAGGGCGTGCAGGTCGCGGGGGCCGGCGGCGCCGTCGCGGTAGACGGTGGTGACGTGGTCCTGGAACGCGGTGAACACATGGGTGCGGTCGCGGTAGACGCGGGCGTCCCGATTGAGCCGCTGGTTGATGGCGACGGTCCACTTCATATGGTCGCCGTGGCGGCCCTCGGTGATCCAGTACGTGGAGAGGTAGCAGCCGGTGGTGACGGGCTGGGCGACCGCCGACTTCTCGGGGACGCGCAGCAGTTGCAGATCGCGGGTGGCGACCCAGCGGCGGCCCGCGAACATCCAGGGCATGGCCATGGCGCCCGCGTAGTAGTGGTCGTCCTCGTACCAGCGGTTGTAGGCGTACTCGTGGCCCGGGTGCGGCTCGACCATGGTGATCAGGGCGTGGCCGGGCCGCACTCCATAGGGTCCGGTGGCGGCCAGTTCGGCATAGTCCGCCGCGCCTCGGGTTCCGGCCGTCTCGTCGCTCGCGTCCGACATGGGAGCTTCCCTCCTTCTGCGGTCGCCCATACTCTGACGCCCCGTCAGACAATCCGCCAGGGTCGGGGAGGCCCCCATGTCACTGCTCGCAGGCAAGACCGTCGTCGTCACCGGGGTCGGGGCGGGGCTCGGCCATCAGGTGGCGGCGGCCGTGGTCCGGGACGGCGGGAACGCCGTGCTGGGGGCGCGGACCGAGGACCGGCTGAGGCAGTGCGCGGCGGAGGTCGACCCGGACGGCACCCGGACCGCGTACCGGGCGACCGACATCACCGACGAGGGGCAGTGCGCGGCGCTGGTGGCGCTGGCGCGGGAGCGGTTCGGCGGGGTGGACGCGCTGGTGCAGGTGGCCGCGTGGGACAGCTACTTCGGGGGCGTCGAGGACGCCGACTTCGCCACCTGGCAACAGATCGTGGACATCAATCTGCTGGGCACCCTGCGGATGACCCGGGCCTGTCTGCCGGGGATGCGGGAGCGGGGCGGCGGGTCGGTGGTGTTCATCGGTACGCAGTCGGCGGTGGCGGCGGCCTCGGAGGTGCGGCAGACGGCGTACTCGGCGTCCAAGGGGGCGCTGACCAGCGCGATGTACTCGCTGGCGCGGGAGGTGGGGCCGGACCGCATCCGGGTGAACACGGTGGTCCCGGGGTGGATGTACGGGCCCGCGGTGCGGGCGTTCGTGACGTTCACCGCGCGGTCGGAGGGAGTGGCGGAGGAGGTGGTGCTGGCCCGGCTGACGGAGCGGATGGCGCTGCCGGAGCTGGCCACGGACGGGGACGTGGCAGACATGGCGGCATTCCTGGCGTCGGACCGGGCGCGGGCCATCACGGGGCAGTCGCTGCTGGTCAACGCGGGGGAGTTGATGCGCTGAGGGGGGTCGGGGGGCGTCTACCGAAGGGTCTTTCTCTGTCGGTTCTGTTCAGATCCGTGAACTGAGGTCATCAAGCAGAACGATTTTACGTTCTCTTGACCCTCAGCTTCCTTGTCGTGTCCGCGCCGCCGCCCGGACGATGAGCGGGCTGTCACGAGGCGTTCACAAGGCGGAACAACAGGCGTATTTCTGGACGGAACTGTGGAAGGGGGCTCATGAACGGTCTCGACTGGGCCGTGCTCATCGGCTACTTCGGCGTCATGGTCGCGATCGGTGTCTGGTCCCACAAGCGGGTGGACAACGTCAGCGACTTCTTCACCGCCGGGGGCAAGATGCCGTGGTGGCTGTCCGGCATCTCGCACCACATGTCGGGCTACAGCGCGGTCATGTTCACCGGCTATGCGGGCATCGCCTACACCTATGGGGTCACCTCCTTCGTGACCTGGTCCTTTCCCATCGCGCTCGGGATCGCCATCGGGTCCAAGCTGTTCGCGCCGCGGATCAACCGGCTGCGCGGCCGGCTGCATGTGGCCTCGCCGCTGGAGTATCTGAAGAACCGGTACAACCTGCCCACCCAGCAGGCGCTGGCCTGGTCCGGGATGCTGCTGAAGATCGTGGACGTGGCGGCGAAGTGGGCGGCGATCGCGACCCTGCTCTCCGTGTTCACGGGTGTGTCCCTGAACCAGGGCATCCTCATCACCGGTGTGGTGACCGGCATCTACTGCACGATCGGCGGGCTGTGGGCGGACGCGCTGACCGAGCTGGGGCAGTTCGTGATCCAACTGCTGGCCGGGCTCGCGATGTTCGTCGCGGTGCTGGTGGAACTCGGCGACTACGGCGGGTTCTTCGGCGTCTGGGACCGCCCGGAGCTGGACGGCCATGAGAAGCCGCTGGTGGGACCGTACGGGACGGTCTTCCTGCTGGCGTTCCTGTTCATCAAGCTGTTCGAGTACAACGGCGGGATGCTCAACCAGGCGCAGCGGTACATGGCGACGCCCACGCCGAAGGAGGCGGAGCGGTCGGCGCGGCTGAGCGCGGCGCTGTGGCTCGTCTGGCCGCTGGTGCTGTTCTTCCCGATGTGGATGTCACCGCTGCTGGTGGAGTCCCAGAAACCGGACGGGTCGGACTCGTATGCGCTGATGACCGAGCAGTTGCTGCCGCACGGGCTGCTGGGGCTGGTGATCGTCGGGTTCTTCTCCCACACGATGGCGATGTGCTCCTCCGACGCCAACGCCATCGCCGCGGTCTTCACCCGGGATGTGGCGCCGGTGCTGTCGGCGAAGGCGCGGACGTGGTCGGACCGGTCGGGGCTGATCGCCGCGCGGCTGACCACGGTGGTGTTCCTGGCGCTGTCGATGGCGGTGGCGACACAGGTCAACTCGCCGGCGTTCAAGGACATCATCACCGTCGTCATCAAGTGGGTCGCCGGGCTGATGGGGCCGATCGCGATCCCGATGATGCTGGGGCTGCTGCGGCAGTTCCGGCGCTCGGGCCCGACGGCGGCGCTCACCTCCTGGGGCGCGGGTCTGCTGGCCTTCTGGCTGGTCAACTACCCGATCAACTGGAGTGTGGAGGGCGGGGTGCCGTTGCAGTACCAGGTGTCGGTGCCGCTGGCCGTCTCGCTGGTGCTGTACATCGTGATCGGGCTGGTCAAGCCGGAGGACACCCCGGAGCGGGACGCGATCATCGAGCGGATCAACACGGACGGGGACGACTCCGCCGCCGCGGCGATCCCGGCCCAGGCGTCCGGAGCGGCGCCGGTGAAGGACTGACCGGGCGGGCGCGGTACGGCGAGGGGTTCCCCGGGTCTGGGGGACCCCTCGCCGTACGCCCGGCCGGGGGTTCCCCGGGTGCGGGCCCTTCGTCGTACGCCCGGCCAGGGGTTCCCCGGGTGCGCCCCCTTCGCCGTACGCCCGACCAGGAGTTCCCCGGGTGCGGGACCCCTTCGTCGTACGCCCGGCCAGGGGTTGCCCGGGTGCGCCCCCTTCGTCGTACGCCAGGCCAGGAGTTCACCGGGTGCGGGACCCCTTCTCGTACGTCCGGTCGCCCCGGGGACGGGCGACGGGTTCCCGGAGTCCGGGGCCCCATCGTCGTACGCCCGGCCGTCCCCGGTTCCGGACGCCGCCGATCATCCGGCCCGGGGACGCAACCGTCGGCTGCTCTTCTCCCTCTCGGTGGACAAGAGCGCGGTCGTGCGCACGACCATCGAACGGCCGCGCGGACGAACCAGCGCGAGGAGAAACTGTGATACGCGCCCGCAGATCATGGGCCACCGCGATAGCGGTGCTGACAGTGGCGGGGGTGGCGCCTGCGGGGGCGTACGCCGTCCCCGCGCCGCCGGAGATACGCACCGCCACCGGGACACCCGACGCCGGGAGCGAGTTGCCGCCCGGCTGGAGCATCACCGACGAGAAGGGCCGCGACCACCTGGAGTGGCGCGCGGACGAGCCGGTCCCCATGGGTGACGCCCGGGTGGAGTTCCACGCGAACGGCGAACTCATGGGCGTACCCAGGCCGCTGGACGACGGCCGGACCTTCCGGCTCCCCCTGGACGAGGTCCGCACCGACGACCTGAAGGACCTTCAGGTGCAGGCGGCGGGGCGCCGTCTCGACGCCGCCCCGGACGCGGGCGCGGACCGCCGGGCAGCACCGGCCGACCCGCAGTTGCCGCCGGTCCTGCCCGCGGGCGGGGTCGACCCGGGCAAGCCCGGCCGGTACGCCACCACCACGGGCGAGTACACCGTCCCCTCCGTCAAGCTCCCGGGCTTCCCCGAGCCGGTGGAGATGCAGGGCGTCGTCGTCGCCCCGAAGAAGGCGCCCGGCAAGCGGCCCGTCGTCCTCTTCCTGCACGGCCGCCACTCCACCTGCTACATCCCGGGCAACCCCGACGAGATCACCGGGGACTGGCCCTGCGCCGCGGGCTCCAAGCCGATCCCCAGCCACCGCGGCTATCTGCGCGACCAGCGCCTGCTGGCCTCCCAGGGATACGTCACCGTCTCGATCTCGGCGAACGGCATCAACGGCCAGGACTGGGCCGCCGAGGACGGCGGCGCCCAGGCCCGCTCCTCCCTGATCCGCAACCACCTCGGCCGCTGGGCCGACTGGGCCGCCCGCCCCGGCTCCGCGCCGGACGCCGTGCGCAAGGCGCCGAAGACCGACCTGTCCCGGGTGCTGCTCGTGGGCCACTCGCGCGGCGGCGAAGGCGTCAACCGGGCGGTGATGGACAGTCTGTACAAGCCGCCGGCCGCCCAGGACGGCTACCGTCCCGCGGCCCGCTGGAAGATCCGCGGCACGGTCCACATCGGCCCCACCCTCTTCGGCCAGAACCCGGTGCCGGACGTGCCCTCGCTCACGATCCTGCCGGGCTGCGACGGGGATGTCTCCGACCTCCAGGGCCAGATCGTCACCGACGGCACCCGCGCGGTGAGCCAGGGCAAGGCCCTGCACAGCTCGGTCTACATGGTCGGCGCCAACCACAACTTCTTCAACACCGAGTGGACCCCGGGCCAGGCCGTGGCCCCGTCCGACGACGACTTCTGGCACGACCCCGACGCCCCCGACCCGCTCTGCTCCCCCGGCACCGCCGGACGCCTCACCGCCGACCAGCAGCACCGGGCGGGCGCGACCTATATCGCCGCCGCCGCCCGGCTGTTCGTGGCCGGTGACGACCGGGTGCGCCCGCTGATCGACGGCACCGGCCGCCGCGCGCCCTCCGCCGATCCGGCCCGGGTACTGACCCACGCCGTCGGTGGCAACCGGGGCGCCGGGTTCCTCCCGGACGACCCGCGCGGTCCGGTCCGGGTCACCGGGGCCCGGCTGTGCGACGCGATCGCGCCCGGCGCCTCCGCCTGCATGGACCGGAACAACGACCCTGGCACCTCACCGCACTTCGCGACCTGGCGCCCGGAGCACGAGACGGGCCGCCGCGCGGTCGCCCTGAACTGGCGGACGCCGGGCACCACCGCCCGCGTCACCCCGAAGAAGCCGATCTCGGTCAAGGGCGCGCAGAGCGTCGCCCTGCGGATCACCGTGCCGCCGAACAGCAGCGGCACCCGGTTCGACATCGGCGTCAAGGACGCCAACGGCAAGCGGGCCAAGCTGGGCGGCGTCCGGATCGACGGACTGCCCGGCACCGACCGCACCTCCTCCTACTGGGCGCAGGAGGTCCGCGTCCCGCTGACCGCCGCGACCCGCGCCGGACTGGACCTCAGCAAGATCGCCTCTCTGGAGCTGACCCCGACCTCGGGTGCGGGCAAGGCGTGGCTGATGGACGCCTGGTCGTGGCAGCCGGGCACGCCCGCGGCCCAGGCCGCGCCGCTCACCCGGGTCGACATCGGCCGCCTCACCGTCAAGGAGGGCGACTCCGGCTCCCGCACCTACCAGGTCCCGGTCCGCACCACCGGCCAGAAGGCCGGGAAGGTCCGTGTGTACGTGATCGACCCGGAGACCGGCCAGGCCACCGGCCGACTGGTCGAGGTCGGCCCCGGCACCGCCGGGATCAAGGTGAGTGTGAAGGTCGACGGCAACACCCGCTACAGCCGGGACAAGCAGCACGACATCCTGGTCAAGGCGGTCAGCGGCACGGTCGTCGGCGCGGACGGCGGCGGGATCACCGCCGAGAACGACGACCCGATGCCGACGGTGAGCGTCACGCCGGTCGCCGACGACATCACCGAGGGCGCCCCGCTGACCTGGCGGCTGTCCCTCTCCGAGCGGGCGGACGACGACATCTGGACCCGGCTCGCACTGCTCCCCGTCACCGGTGACCGCCCGGAACTCTCCACGGCCGACGTCGACCAGGAGTGGCTGTCCGAAGTGATCTGGGAGATCCCGAACCCGCCGGTCCCGCTGTCGAAGCTGGACTACGCGACCCTGTGGACCACGATCCCGGCGGGCGCCCCGTCCGCCGACCTCACGATCCCCACGATCACCGACGCGACCCAGGAGCCCACGGAGTACGTCCGCCTCCAGCCGATCGACGACGAGGGCAACCCGACGGGTCCGGCGGTCGAGGGGAAGGTGGCGGACCGGAACTAGAAACACCGGTGGCGCCTTTCAGGGGCGCGGGGGCGCGGTCCGAGAGTCCCGCACGGAGCGAGCCCCGATCCTGAACAGTGTGACCAGGCGCCCCGCGTGCTCCCCTCCCGGGGGCACGCGGGGCGTGTCGCTATACCGGGATCAGCTCGGGCCGGACGACGGCACGGGCTCGCTCGTACAGGGCCTGCGCCTCGTGGTTGCGGAGGTGGGGGCGAATCAGGTGGAACATGTCGGTCATGCGCTGGTCGATACGGCCTGAGTTGACCAGAGGGTAGTCATCGAGCGCGAGGCCCCACGTATGGCACGCCGCTTCGAGGTACCCCACGGACAGCTGCTGCTCGGCAAGGATCGCCCTGTGGTGGGCGCGCGTGCGTCGGTAGATGTCGTCCCGAAGCCGGTCCGACTCCTCCATGGCCGCGATGGCTCCGTGCACATCGCCCATTTCGAAGCGCACTCGACTGGTGTGGTAGTTGAGCGCGGCGGGGTCGTAGGAACCGAAGACCTTCCCGCGAGACTCCGCCTTGTCCATGGCTACTTCCGCCGCGTGCAGGTACAGCAGCGCGGATCGCCGGTCCCCGATCTGTGCGGCTGCGTGCGCTTGCTGGCCGACGAGGAAAGCGCGCATCCGGGGACCGGCTTGCGGCGAGGCTGCCGCCGCGGCATCGGCAAGCCGCTTGGCCGTGGGACCTTGGCCCAGGTTCACGGCTTGCACACTCATCCCGCGGAGTGTGGTGCAGTACGTCAGATGGTCTTCCGAGGCTCCGGCAAACTCCAGTGCTTTGAGGTAATAGCGCTGGGCAAGCCCATGCAGCCCCTCGTCGACCGCCATGTACCCGGTGAGGTAGCAGAGATCGGAAGCGGCGGACATCATCGCCTTACGTACGTCCTCGGGGCCGTCCGTCCGCAGAAACGGAGCGACGGTGTTCACGAGGAAGGCCGCGGCGAGGGGTCGAGCCGTACGGCCGCCGAACTGATCGTCCATGGTGGAGAGCTGCTCCGTCATGGCGGTGACTGTATGGACGTCGGACATACCGATGCGGGTCCGCGCGCCCTTCTGGGCGGCCTCTATGCGCCCGACTACATCCGGCCAGTCGGGGACAGTCACAGCGACGGAGAACAGGGCGACGCTCAACACGCCACGGCGGGAAGGGTCCATGTCCAGCCTTCCGAGATCAGCGATCGGGCATCCTCGCCCGGCCCTCAACTCCCCATGCCCGTTCTCGCTCTCCGTGACGCACTGCTTGCAGTAGTCGTACTCTGGCCCCATGACTGAAGTGGGCAAGAAAGTCAAGGCAGCCCGCAAACTTAGTGGGCTCACTCAGACCGAGCTGGCCGAATCGTCCGGTGTCTCCCTCTCCACCATCCGGAAGTTGGAGCAGGGGGAGCGGGACGGGGCACGGATGGAGACGCTCCGGGCCCTTGCCCTGGTGCTGCGCATCCCCACCATGTCCCTTGTCGCGGAACCCTCCGAGGACGGCCCCACACCAGGAACTTCCGAACTGTGGGGCCCGGTACGCGCGGCGCTGCTTCGGCCTCCCCACGTAGACGGCGACGATGAACCACCCACCGCACGTGGCGTGTCCGACGCCGTGGCGGCGGCCGTCCCCTACTACCACGCGCTTCGGTTCACGGACCTGGCGGCAGTGCTACCCGGTCTGATCAACGATGCGGAAGCGCTCGGAAGCAAGGGGCGTTCCGAGCGGCTGCGGGTGCTGCAATTGGCGGCCGGTGCTCTGACGCACACCCGCCAATTCGACCTTGCCGAGATCGTATTGCGGCGGGCCATGGATGACGCGGCGGACCGGATGACCACGTCAGCGACCGTCAACAGCCTGTGCTGGTTGCTGATGCGGCAGGGGCGCTTGGACGAGGCTCTGAAGACCGCCTCACACTGGGCGGACGAGCTTGAGCCGCGCATCAGTCGAGCCACCTCCGACGAACTGTCGGCGTGGGGGTTGCTGCTGCTGAACGTCTCGGCTGCCGCTGTCCGCAACAACCAACCGGGGGTCGCGTCGGACGCGCTGAAGTTCGCTTCCAGCGCGGCGACCGCACTTGCCAGGGATGTACGTCCCACACAAGAACAGATGCGGACGTTCGGCCCCATCTTGGTCCGCATGAAGACGGTCGAAGATGTCTTGGTGCGTGACAGACCCGACCGCGCACTTCGGCTCGCGAGGACGCTGGGCAAGACTGCGCCGCGATCGGCCGTACTGCCCTCGGCAAGCGTGCGGGCACGTCATGGGCTCTCCGTCGCGAGCGCGTATGCCCGTCTCGGGCAGTACACCGAAGCGTTCGGCAAGTTGTCCGCGGTGCAAGCGTCGTCGCCCGAGTGGTTCCCCAACCAGACCCTCGCCCGGGACGTGCTGCGTTCGGTTGTCGACGGGCGCCGGAAGCTGACACCCGAGATGCGAACCATGGCGGGCACGCTGCAACTCCTTGTTTGAGAGGGGCAGTTCGCTGCTATGAGTAGCGGAAGCATCACAGACGGCATTCATTGATGAAGCAAGAGAGGCGTGAAGCGGAACTGAACACGCCGAGCCGGATACCCACGTCCCACGGCGACGGAAGGTGGGGGTTTGCCTCATCCTGGGCAGTGTGACCACGCGCCCCGCCTTGCTCCAGACTTGGGCGTGACGGGGCGTTGTGCCTGCCACTATGCAGCGGTCACGAACTGTCGGACGCGCTCGTTGAAGTCCGCCACAAGAGGGTGGCGACCGAATGGAACCATCCGGTGCTGAATATCCTGGGCAGCTTCGACGCAGCGGGAGGACTTGACCTGCCGGGCGAGGTCCAACGTTCGAACCCCCGTTGCATGTGCTGCTTCGAGGTCTTGTTTCTGGAGATGAGAAACGGCAAGTGCGGCATGAGACATGGCTCCGCGCCGAGCACGCTTTTGCTCCCGGGCGTATTCGATGGATTGCCGCGCATGTTCCGCGCTTTGGTCTGCCTGGTTGAGATCACGGAATGCGTTCGCGTATTCGCCGTGGAGATAGGCGCCATCGATGAACTTTGCCCATTCGGGTTCGTCGTCGCGAACAACGCGGGTGAACGCGGCTTCGGACTCTGCGACCGCCTTGGCCGTGGCAGCCTTGTCGCCGAGTAGGGCGAGTGCCCGTGCTTCGAGTGCCCAGAGATCGGCGAGGCAGGCGGGCGAGTGGGCACTGCGGAGCCCCTGTCGTCCCGCTTGCGCGAGTCGTCGGCCCTCGCTCGGGCTACCGAGCAACGTTGCTTGGTCTGCCATCCCGGCAAGGACGTGTGCACCCAGCGCGACATCCCCCGACTCCTCGGCCAGCCGCAGCGCCTGGATCAAGTAGCGCTGAGCGGTGCCGTGTTCACCGCTGTCATAAGCCATCCAGCCGAGCAGGTACGTCTGCTCCGCGGCTGCACTGCACAGCGCCCGGCGGACGTCTTCCGAGTGCGTGCGGCGCAGAAGTGGGTAGACGTGCTGGTTCATGTACTCGGTGAGTACGAGACGCCCGGACCCGCCCCCCTGCATCACGTCCATTTCCTGAAACGTGGCGAACATGTTTCGGACGCTCGTCACGTCCTCCAACCTGACACGGGGTCCGGGCTCAGGTTCCTGGTCAAGGGTGCTCAGCAGCCAGTCACGCGACGGGCCGACTCCTGCCGCTGTCACGAACGGCGACGCGGCGAGAAACTTCCTGCGATCCATGTCCGCTCTCCCTAACTCGGTCACTGACTCAACCGTCTCTTGGAACGATGGGCTGTAGGTCAGGGGCCGGTCAAGGTCGGGCGACTCTCCAAGCCCAAGGTCATATGTGGTCACACGACGCTTGAACACGTCTGAGAACACATCAGCGATGATCTTGGGCAGGGGGTCGCGCGGCATACCTCCCTGCAACCATCGGCGCACGTTGGACGCGTCGGGGTTCACGTGCCGATGCCCGTAGAGGCGGGCCCTGGCCGCCACTCGGCGAGCCAAGTCCCCTTGCGACAGTCCCGAGCGGCCGAAGGCGTCGGCTAATTTCTGGTTCATTGGTGTTTCACCATCGCTCATCGTCACGTCCCTTCGTCGCGCCTGGTCCAAGTGCCGCTCCTCGCGGGCCCGGCCGAGGCAGACCCGCGCGCCCTCTAGCGGAGGTACTCCTCCAGGAGGAACCGCGCGACCAGCCCCCCCCACCCGCCTCCACCCAGCGGCGGCCTCACCGTCGCCCGGCCCTCCAGCTCCGAGAGCCAGGCGGGCGGGAGGGCCGTCTCGCCATGCAGGACGCTGAGCAGCCCCCCGGTCCGTGGCTACGGGAACGCGCGTACGCCGAACGATGTGAGCCTCTCCGGAGTGGAGCGGCATCGTCATCGTTCGGCGTACGGTTCCGATGTCGAGTCAGAACGGAGTAATCATGCCTTTCTCCCATGACGAGCACATCGGCACGCGAGTGCGAATCGCCAGAAACGCCGCCGGGCTTACCCAGGTCGAGCTGGCCGACTTTCTCGGCCGGGCCGAGTCCTGGATGGCGAACGTCGAGGCGGGTCGCCAAGTACTCGATCGCTTCTCCGTCATCACCGCAATCGCTGACCGCTGCGACGTGGACGTGGTGTGGCTGCTCGGCCAGCCGTACCGGCTCCAGCGCGGCAACGGAAGCCTCGCGCACACCTACATCCCGGCCCTGCGCACGGGCCTTCGTCGGACCGGCCTGATCCTTTCCGGTCATCCCGGCCTCATTCCGCAAGGCCCTCAGGCCAGCCTCGCGGACGTGCGCCGCCGCTCCCGCGAGGCGAACGTCGCCCGCCAGGCGGCGAACCTGCCGCAGGTCGCCGGACTGCTGCCCCCGATAGTCGAGGATCTGAACACGATGCTGCTGTTCGCACAGGGCAGCAACCGTGCCGATGTTCTGCGGCTGCTGGTCGACTCTGCCCGGACCGCGCGGATGGCTCTCAACCAGCTCGGATACCCCGACCTCGCATGGATTGCCGCAGAGGTCGCGGCTGGCGCAGCCACGCAGCTCGATGACCCGGTGGTCAAGGCGGCGGTCGCGTGGGACCGGTGTGGTGCCCTGCTGCACCAGGCGTCGCTGAGGGAGACAGTCGCCGTCGCCGACGCGGCCCTCAGGGACCTTGAACCCCACGCGTCAGGACCGGGCAGCCTCGACAAGGCGGTCTCCCTCCGCGGTGCCCTCCACCTGAGGTGTGCCATCGCGCACGCGCGCAGCAGCCAGGCGAGCGATGCGTGGGCGCGCATCGACCAGGCCCTTGCCGATGTGGGCAGGCTGAGCGTGAACTGGTACGACGTCGACAGCCACACGGTGTTCGGCCGCGGCACCGTGGCGGTGCACGCCGCCGAGGTGGGCGTCGAGGTCGACCAGCCGGACGCCGGGCTGAAGAAGGTACCGGCGGCGACCGTCGAGGAGGTGCCCAGCCGGGAGCGGCGTACCCACTACGCCATTGACAAGGCGCGGGCCCTGCACCGGCTGGGAAAGAGCGCTTCCGCCGTCCTGAAACTCCGGGAAGCGGCCGTCGACGCCCCGTACTACGTGTACGCCGATCCGATGGCGCGGGCCCTGGTGAGCGACATGGCCCGCAAAGGAGTGCCGTCGCAGTCGAGTGCCCTGTCGGGCCTGATCCGGCACATGGAACTCGTGCACTGACCCCTCCGACTCCCGCCTGCAACGCCCCCTAGAAAAACTAGGGGGCGGAGCCCCCGGCGTCCTCCACGATCAAAGGCGTCACGTTCTGTGCCTGGGTGATCACACTGGGGGTCTCGGTGGTGGAGCCGACCAATACCCGCGTACCGGCAGATGCCTTACGCGCCTATGCCCGGCTGGGATGGACCGTCATCCTGGGGCATCGATGGCGCCCTCGTCAGGGCTGCACTTGCGGAAACGACCGCTGCCCTGCGCCCGGCGCGCATCCCGTCCTTCCGGCTGGGCAGCCACTGACCGAAGACACTGCGGACGGTGTCCTCCAGGCAGCTCCCGGCGCCGCCCTGATCGCGATGACACAGCGGTTCGACGCCGTCCTTGTTCCGCACCAGATCGGCATGGCGGCCATGACACGGCTCGACCACAGCCATTCCGTGCCCTGCCTGGTGACGGACTCGCGTACCGCGACGCTGCTGGTCCTGCCGACTACAGGCCAGGACGCCGATGTGGACGACTGTGTCGAGGTCCGCACCGGCGAGTACGGCTGGATCGCTCTGCCACCCAGCCACGGCACCCGATGGGACACCCCGCCCTGGCTGGACGCGACCCGCGCCCCGCGCACGCTCATCCACGGCGGGGCCGTCGGCCGCCAACTGCGCGACATCATCACGATGTCGATGGCCGCTCCGGCTCGCGAGCCGGGGCGATGACCGCCATGACGACGAAACCGGCGGTACGAGCGTCCCGCGCGAACCCGCGCGGTGACGGCTGGTGATGGACCAGCGGATCGAGGTCACACCGCGGGACCGCGGTGCTCCGCCCCGCCAGGAAGACCGCCGTCTCGTCGGTGTGCTGCGCCGGATCGCTGCCGCGAAGCTGCGGTACGCCGGTCTGTCCGAGCTGATGGACGACGTAACCCTCGTGCTGTCCGAGTTGGTCACGAACTCGCTGTGCCACAGCGGCACCCGTCAGATCCAGGTCGTGCTGACGGTCCGGAACGGCTTTCTCGTGGTGGAAGTCATCGACGGCATACCCGGCGACGCGACGCCCGTGACGCCCGTGACGCCGTCGGACGAGATCCCGGAGTCCGGGCGGGGCCTGCTGCTGGTCCAAGCCACCGCCGCGGAGCGCCACGGCGCATGGGGAACCAGCGACGGCGGAGCCCGGACCTGGTGCCGACTCGCCGTGCCCGAGGAAGGGGCAGCCGGGTGATGGTGCCGGCTTCGCTCACGGCCGCGCTTCCACCACCCGTCGTCACGGTCGGCGGCGCGCGGGTGTACTCGGTGAGGACGAGGACCTCTGAGGACTGGATGCCGTTCCTCGACCCCTATGCGACCGGCACGTCCGCCGCGCGCCTTGCCCGTGAGTACCGGGTCGACCCGCATTGGCTCGCGGGGCAGTTGGCGGCGTGGGGCGTACCCGTCCGGGATCAGAACGCCGCCGTGGCCGTACGCAGATCCGCAGCCCAGCCGCGCTGACACTCCACCCCCGCCTCATGACCCGCTCTGTTGCGGGGGCGGCCCTACCCCGGTCGGCTGTCTGCGTGACGGTCGGCAACCGACCGGCTGCAAGAGCACCATCAGCACCACGCACAGACGAATCGACAACGCAGGAGGTTCACAGCATGAGCACCGCAACGACTGTCCCGTTCGGAGTCCGGTACTTAGTGTCCCCACCCCCATCGACGGACGAAGCGCCCGTCATCACCTACAGCGAGGGGCTTCAGCTCAACGTCTGGGCCGAGGGCAACCCGTGGCACGCGATCACGGCCGAGATGCCCGAGACGCAGACCGAGACCAGCAACGGGGACGGCTCGGGCCCCGGCTCGGACTCCGGAACCGACCTGTACTGACATGCAATCCATCCTCATCCTGACCGGCAGGCACGAGCCAGGGCGGTGCCCCGTGCCGACATGACATCGGCCCCCGCCGTGTGGCGGGGGCCGGTCACTCGGGGGCCGGTGGGGGCGCGGGTCACCCGTGGCGCTTGGCGAACTCCACGAGACCGGCGAACCCCTCACGGGTCAGGGCCAGGCGCGGGCCATTCGGGTCCTTGCTGTCACGGACCAGGAACTCACCAGTGGCAGCCGCGTGCTCCGGCGCCCACTCGATGCACTGGCCACCTTCGCCACCGCTGTACGTGCTCTTGACCCACCGCAGGGGTCGGGGGCCGTGCGTGCTGCTCATCTGGCGTACTCCTCCGCGATTTCTCGAATCAGAGCCAAGGACTCTTCGGGGGCGCGAGCGGAAGCCCGCAGACGCTCATACGTCGTGCGCGCGTTGTCTACCGCCGTCGCGGAGTCCGTCACGTGCCCCTGCCCCCTGCTCTCCGAGTACAGGACTGTTGCCCCGTCGTCTGGTGTAAGCAGGGTAAACGGTAGGGACGACGCGGGGGCGCCCGCGTTGAAGCGAAGAACTTGAAGCGTGACGTGGGGGTTTCCTGCGTCTGAGGCAAGGTGGCGGAGCTGGTCAGCCATGACTGCCCGGCCGCCTACCTCTGTTCGCAGCGTCGATTCGTGCAAGATCACCCAAAGCAGGGGCGGGGCGTCACGCTCCATGACCTCTCGACGGGCCAACCGGGCTTCAACTCGGGTCTTGATCTGGTCGTCAGCTTCGCGCGGGTGCGTGGCCCGGAACGTGGCTTCCGCGTAGGCCGGAGTCTGCAACATGCCCATGATCAGCGCGTTGGAGTAGTCCTCAACCCGGCTGGCCTGCTTCTCCAAGTTGATGTACGGCACGAACCAACCAGGGTGCCCGCGCTCGCTCACCCGGACCAGCAACCGGACAAAGTAGCCGGACGTGTTGAAGAACCGGTCACACCCTTCGGCAAAGTGCATCGACGGCAGTGCCTTGCCGTTCTTGACCTTGGATACGTACGGCTCCTTGTAGCCCGTGAAGTCGGCTAGCTCCCGCTGGGTGGCTCCCTTGTGGGCTAGAGCCGCTTCTACCTCACGCCCGAACCACTCAAGGCCATTCGCGGGCTCACCATTCAGTTCGGGTGATGGTTCGGCCATACGTTCAACTCCCATTGTTTCCAGGTGGCTTGGAAAGCCCTCCGACCTGTTGAGCGTATGTCTCGCTGGTGATGCTGGGAGTACACAACGTAAGTACCCGCCCCGCATGAGGGACGAACGACCAACGGCGTACGGAGTGGCAGGCATGGCGACGGCAGGCAGGCAGCAGACGGCCACGGACAAGGTCAGAGACGCTGAGCGGGCGCGCGACGAACTGCGCGACGCGCTCAAGGCGGCGGGGGTGCAACTGCCCTCCCTCGGGCTCGACGCTGCTTCCTGCGCCGGGCCTGCCCCGCTCGCGCTGATCGACTTGGGGCGCTGCAACGTGGCCACGGCCCGCGCGCTTACCGCCGCGCTCCGGTCGAACGAGGGCAAGCAGGGGGCGGCGCGGTGAGTCGGCGCGTGTTCCGCTACGTCCCGTTCACCATCGAGCAGGACGCGACGGCAGAGCCAGAGTACGAAGCGCACTGCGTGTCCGGCGACGAATCCGAGTGCGGCGCCCAGTCCGGCACGCACAGCGACCCGGGGCCGGTCGAGGAGTGGCAGCGCAGGCACACGCAGGAGACCGGGCACCGTCGCTACCGCCGGAACTTCGGCGACTACGCGGTGATGCGTCCCCCGGCGGAACTGGCCGAACCGGCGAGAGCGAACGGGGGTACGGCGTGATGTTCGCCCCGTCCGTTGAGCGTCCGTGGCGCGATGCGTGGCCCCTGGTTGCGCAAGTCGGCGACGGTAACGCATGGGTGACGGGGGCGTGTTGGCTGTTCTGCCGCCGTGAGGGCGTCGCCGTGCTGTGGGTCGGCTCGGTGACCACACCCGGCGCGACCGGCGACGTGTACGCCTGTGGCCCCTGCCTCGCGGAGCTTGACCACATGGTGCGCGTCCAGGCGTACGACCGCGACGGGCAAGGCGACCGCGCCGCGCAGTCCGCCACCCTCGCCGTACCCGCCCACGTGCCCCCGCCGCGCCCCCTGCCCGCAGAGGGTTCCGGCGGCCGTCACCGCGCACCCCGCCGGGGCCGCGACCTGTCCGCGGCCCTGCCCGCAGGGGTGGCGCGATGACCAAGACCAAGACGTGTGAGCACCGGCAGACCGAGCAGCGCGACGGCAAGACCTACTGCCGGGACTGCAAACGACAGCTCTACCTGTGAAGACTCCGCCCCCTGCCGGGGATGACCTGTCAACCGGTTCTCCCACACCGAACCCCCGGCAGGGGAGCGGGAACCACCCCCACCCCGGTTGGATCATCCACCCGCAACCCTCGGACAGGTCGAGCGCCTACCGGGGCGGGTCCTGCACCACAGCCACCGTACGAAGCGACCAAGGAGGAGACTTGCAAACGAGCCTCGCAGGAACGGAGACCACCGCACCGGCCCCGTGGGGGCTGCGCCGTATGGCTCCGCTGCGCAACGGTTCCCCCTCGCTCTGGCGGTACGCGGGCATCGACCCGGCTACGCAGACCGGCCGATGGGTCGGGGAGGACGGAGCGATGACGCCGGCCGAACTCGGCAAGCACGGCACGAGCGTGAACACCTACCCGCCCACACAGGTCGGCAAGGACGGCAAGGTAGACAGCGACTCCGGCCACGACGCGACACAGGACTAGGGGGTAGCGCCATGGACGGACGCCCGGTGCTGGTCTGCACGGAGTTCGAGGACGCAACCGCTGATCTGGTCATCGCGGAACTGAACCGGCGCCGGGTGCCCGTCCTCCGGTTCGACCCGGGGCGTGACTTCCCGGCGCCCGTGGTGCTCGCCGCGCACGTCGGGGCGGGCGGATGGGGCGGGCGGCTGACGGTCGGAGAACGGACGGCCGACCTGTCCGCCGTACGCGCCCTGTACCACCGTCGGCCGAGTGCCTACCCGACGGGTGGCGGCGAGCAGGTGGCCCGGTTCGCCGCGCAGGAGAACCGGCGCGGCCTGGGCGGCGTGCTGGGCGCGCTGCCGGGGTGCCTGTACCTGAGCCACCCGCAGGCCATCGCGCGGGCGGAGTACAAGCCCGCGCAGTTGTCCGCGGCGCTCCGGGCCGGGCTCACGGTCTCGGCCACGCTGATCACGAACGATCCGATGGAGGCCAAGGCGTTCTGCGCCGCACAGCCGACCATCTACAAGCCGTTGCACGCGGGGGCGTACGAGGTCGAGGGCGAGCCTGCCGGAATCTGGGCCGCTCCGGTCGAGGCGGGCGAGGTCGACGGCGCGGTGAGCCACAGTGCGCACCTGTTCCAAGCGCAGGTGTTCAAGGTGGCGGACGTGCGCGCGGTCGTCGTCGGCGAGCAGGTGTTCAGCGCCCGGATTACCGCGCCGCCCGGGGTCGTGGACTGGAGAGCCGAGTACCAGAGCCTCACCTACGAGCCGGTTGCCTGCCCGGACGGGATACGCGGGGCGTTGGTGCGGTTCCTCGCCGCTTTCGGCCTGAACTTCGGTGCCTTCGACTTCGCCGTGACCGCGGACGGCGCATGGTGGTTTCTGGAGTGCAACCCCAACGGCCAATGGGCGTGGCTGGAAGACGCGGCCGGACTACCGATCACAACCGCAATCGCAGACCTGTTGGAGAACGGAGCGAGTCAGCATGAGTGACCCCATGCCGTCGGAACACCTACGGGCCGACCTCGCGCGGCGCCTGTCCAAGACCGGTGCTTTGCGTAGCCCGGAATGGGAAGCGGCCGTGTTGTCCGTGCCCCGTGAGGCGTTCCTCTCGCGCGGCTGGTTCGAGTACGAAGAGGGCGGCTGGTACCGGCCCTCGGTCGGAGACTCCGCAGAAGGACTCGCGCGGATCTACGAAGACGACACCCTCGTGACGCAGGTGGCCGGGGGCGTCTTCCCCGACCAGGTCGAGGGGCGCATCGCCGCGGCCCCCTCGTCGTCGTCCACCCTGCCGAGTCTGGTCGTGCGGATGCTCGAAGACCTCCGGGCGACCGAGGGAACGCGCGTTCTGGAGATCGGCACGGGTACGGGCTACTCAACCGCGCTGCTGTGCCATGTCGTCGGCGAGGACAACGTGACCACGGTCGAGGTCGACGCCGAGGTGTCCGCCCGTGCAGGGATCGCGCTCGCGGGCGCCGGGTACTGGCCTGCCCGCGTGGTCGGTGACGGACTGGCGGGCTACAAGGAGGGCAGTCCGTATGACCGCGTGATCGCCACGTGCGGCGTGCACACGGTGCCGGCCGACTGGCTCGCGCAGACACGCCCCGGCGGTGAGGTCCTGGCCACGGTCGGCGGATGGATGCACGCATCCGAACTCGTACGGCTCACGGTCGCCGACGACGGCACGGCCAGCGGCCCGGTTCTCGGCGGACAGGTCTCGTTCATGCTGGCCCGCCCCCACTGTCCGCCCCCGCTGGGCATCCTGCCGAACCTCAGCGAGGGCGACGCGGTGCCCGCCGAACTGGGCGCGGATGTGCTCGACGACTGGACGGCCCGGTTCGTCGCGCAGTTCGCCGCGCCGCGCGCACAGCGGCTCACACTGGAACGGGACGGCCGAACGGAACACGTCGTGATCGACGTGGACGCCGAGGCGTGGGCGGTCGTCTTCCAAGACGGCGGACGGTGGATGGTCCGGCAAGGCGGCACGGCTCGACTGTGGGACGAGATCACCGAGCGTGTCACGCATTGGCAGGCGGACGGGCGCCCGCCCGCCGACCGTATGCGGCTGCACGTCGGCCCCGACGGGCAACGCCTCACCTGGGCGTGACCGCGGGCTGACAGCCTCGATGCCGCCCCGTCCGTCCGTCGTTCCCCCGTGGCGGACGGGCGGGGCTTCCTTACGCGCTCGGGGTGGACTCTTCGGGCGCCTGCTCGGGCTTCTGTTTGGCCACGTACGTACCGCGCCCCGACACCGCGTACACGAGCGCTTCCTCGGTGAGCACGGCAATCGCCCGGCGGACGGTCGGGCGGGATAGGCCGTACTCGTCGGCGAGGGCGTTCTCGCTGGGCATGGCGCGGTTGGGTTTCCAGTCGCCTCGCTGCACGCGTGCGCGCAAGATCCCCGCGAGCTGCTGAAACGGCGCCTCTGGCGCGTCGCGCTCCACCTGGTCATCCGGCCCGTACTCCATGGGCCGACGGTATCCGGCCGACCGCCCCCTGACACCCCCTGACAGGCTCATGCAGCCCTTTACAGGCTTTTACAGGTGGGTCTAGGGTCGGCCCACAAGAAAGCCCCGGCAACGACGGGCTAGGTCGTCACCGGGGCGGAGCCCATCAGCTGTAAGGAGCTGACGAACGTGGCCGACCTTATCGCGCGCGCCCTCGCGTGCCTGTGCTCGCTGCTGCTGCCCTCTCGGGGGAAGCACCGCGCCACCCCCGCCCCCGCGCCGGACGCGGCGCCCGCCCCGTCTCCGCGGCCCCGGCGTTCGCTGCCGGAGCACAAGAGCCGGTACGCCCGCGAGGCGGCCGAACGGCGCCCCTTCGTGGACACCGTCAGCCCCGTACGCCCGTACGTGCTCGCAGAGCCTCGCAAGCGGCCGGACGACCCGAAGCGGCGGGCGCAGGCCGAACGGCTGTGGGCGCTGGACATGGCGGCGCGCGGTATCGACGTGGGCCCCAGCGTGATTCACGGCGTGCACGTCGGCACCGGTACCCGTACGGTCCGGGTGGCGGTGGGAGCGTGAGCGCCGCTGTCTGCTGCCGTTGCAAGCGGCTGACCCTCGCCCCTGTCGCGGTGCGCTACGTCGAGCGGGCGAGCGGTCCCGGGTGGACGCTGTACGCCTGCCCCGACTGCGCGCCCCACCTCGCCCCCGGTCCCCTGCCCGCGGAGACCGCCCCGCCACGGCGCGGCTGACCCTCTGCCGACCCCTGCCCCGTCCGGATCGCTTCCGGGCGGGGCTTCGTCGTCTCCGGGGCGCGGCGGGGCGCGCTGCCGGTCGCCTACGCGGCGGAGAGCGGTGCGGCCTGCTGGTCGGCGATGCGGGCGGCGACGGCGGAGCGCAGGGCGTTGCCTGCGTCGGCGGTGCCGTCGACCTCGCGGCGCAGTCCGGCGAGGGTTTCGCGTAGGCCGGGCTCGATGGCGTCGAGGTTGAGGCGGGCGACTTCCCCAGCGAGGTCACGGTGAAGGCCGCCCTGGACGGGTCCGGACTCGGCGGCACGATCGAGACCACCACCAGGACTCTCGACCTGGACCACGTCCGCTCCGTGTACTGGCGCCGCCCCCGGCCGTACGGGGGCCCGCCAGGGCTGGACGGCCCGGACAGCCGGTGGTGTGAGGAACAGGCCCGGTACGGTCTCGGTGGCGTTCTCACGGCCCTTCTCCAGGAGTCGTGTTACGTGAACCATCCCTGGGCGAACCGGGCCGCGGAGTACAAGCCCGCCCAGCTCGCTGCGGCGGCCCACTGCGGGTTCCGCGTACCCCCGACCCTGCTGACGAACGATCCCGTCGCGGCGCGCGGTTTCGCCCGTGAGCACGGACCCGTCGTGAACAAACCGCTCTACAACAGCGACTATGCCGATGAGGGGGGCAAAGCTCTGACCGTGTGGGTCGAGGAGGTCGTTCCGGAGGAACTGGACGCCGGTGTCGCCGCCACCGGCCACCTCTTCCAGCAGCGCCTGGACAAGACCGCCGACATCCGGCTGACCGCCGTCGGCGACCGCCTGTTCGCCGTCCGGATCGACGGATCGCCCGGCCTCGACTGGCGCCGCCACTACGACGATCTCCGCTACACCCTGATCGAGACGCCGCCGGACATCGCGAAGGGCGTCCGCTCCTACCTCGCCCGTTTCCGGCTGACCTTCGGGGCCTTCGACTTCGGACTCGACCGGGGCGGAGGCCGGCACTTCTACGAGTGCAACCCGAACGGACAGTTCGCCTGGTTCCCCGACCCCGTCACCCGCCGCATCGTTGACACGATCACCGACCACCTCCAGCAACCGCCCCGAGGTCCCCGATGACAGCGACCAGCACCGCCCTCCGCCACCACCTCGCCGACACCTTGGCCGCCAAGGGACACCTGACCGACCCGGCCCTGCGCACCGCCGTCGAAGACGTCCCCCGCGAGCTGTTCCTCGGCGACGCCGTGTTCCGCCCCGGCGGTTCCCACTGGCAGCCCGTCAGCCGCGCGGACGTCGGCGACGACGCATGGCTGCACATGGTGTACGACGACACCACATGGGTCACCCAGGTCGACGGCCTCAGCGCCTCCCGTGCCACGGGCGTCCTCCCCGGGAATCCCACATCGTCCAGCACGCTGCCCTCCGGGGTCGTGCTCATGCTGGAACTCGCCGACCTGCACGACGGCAGCAAGGTGCTGGAGATCGGCACCGGAACCGGGTACTCCACCGCGATCCTGTCCCATCGTCTCGGCGACTCCTGCGTGTACTCGGTCGAGTACGACAAGGACGTCGCCACGGCCGCCGCCCAGCACCTCGCCGCCGCAGGTCGCTCCCCTCACCTCGTCGTCGGCGATGGGCTGGAGGGACACCACGAAGGCGGCGAGTACGGCACCGTCATCGCGACCTGTGCCGTCCGCTCCATCCCGCCGCCCTGGCTGTGGCAGCTCCAGAACGGCGGCAGCGTCGTCACCACCCTCAGCGGCTGGATGACCGGCTCCGGTCTCATCCGCCTCACCCTCGACGACGACGGCGTGGCCCACGGGCGGTTCACCGGGGACCGGATCGCCTACATGCTCGCCCGGCCGCACGAGCGCCCGCCCAGGCCCAAGCTCTACCGGCGTCCCGGCACCGCCCGCACCACCCAGCTGTCCCCGACCCTCCTGGACGACTGGACCGGGCTGCTCGTCGCCCAGCTCGCCGCCCCCTCCGCCGAACTCCTCACCCTCAGCGGAGGCATCGCGCTGATCGACACCGCCACCGGCTCCCAGGCATGGACCGAGCCCGACGGCGACGCCTGGACCGTCCACCAGGACGGCCCCCTACGCCTGTGGGACCAGGTCGAGGCCGCGCTCGACGCATGGCAGCAGGCGGGCGCCCCCGATCAGACGGCGTTCGGCATGACCGTGACCGACGGGGAGCAAGTCGTCTGGCTGGGCGACCCGGGCGGGCCACAGTGGCGGCTCCCCCTCTAACCGGGACGGTGACCGGGACGGTGAACGGGCGGGTGACCGGCGCCTGGGCGGCCGTCGCCCCCGACGGGAAAGCCACACTCACCCGCACCCGGCACCGCACTCACCGCGGATACCGAGCCAACCACCCCGGTGAAGCCGCCGCAGGCGTGTGCAGGGCGGCCCCCTGTGTCATCTCCATGGCGAAGTCGTCCGCCAGTTCAAGGATCGTGGCCCGGCCTTCCAGTTCGGCCAGCCAGGCCGGGGGCAGGGCGGTCTCCCCGTGCAGCGCCCCCAGCAGACCCCCGGTCAGCGCGGCCGTCACCCCCGACGCCCCCTCCTGGTTCGTGGCCAGCCGCAGGCTCTGCCGGACGTCCTCGCCCACCAGCGCGCAGTACACGGCCGCCGACAGCGCGGACGCCGCCGTACCGCCCGAGGTCAGCTCGCCGACCCGGTCCGGTGTCGGGATGCCCTGGCGGACCGCGCCTAGGGCCCGTTGCAGCGCGCCGGAGACCGGCTCGTGGCCGGGGCGGGCGGACAGCAGGGACAGCGCCCGCTGGACCGCCGCGTCCAGGCTGTCGCCCCGGGCGAGCGCGTGCACGACCACCGCGTAGGCGCCCGCCGCCAGATACGCCACCGGGTCGCCGTGGGTCTGCGTGGCGCACTCCACCGCGAGCTGGACCACCAACTGCGGCTCCCAGCCGACCAGCAGTCCGAACGGCGCCGAGCGGGCCGCCGCCTCGGGCCCGGTCGCCCCGGGGTTCTTCGGCGCCTCCAGCGTGCCCATCGTCTCGTCGCCGAGCCCCAGCAGCAGCGCCCGGCCCGGGTCGCGGCGGGCGTACAGCCACTCCTCGCGGGCCAGCCAGCCGTCGTCCTTGCGCCGCTCGTCCGGTCCCCAGTCCCGCTGGGTCGCCGCCCAGCGCAGATACGCCCGGTGCAGATCCGTCGGCGGATGCCAGGCGCCGGTGTCCCGGCGGACCTGGGCGCGTATCAGTCCGTCCACGCTGAACAGGGTCAGCTGGGTGAGATGGCTGATCGCACCCCGGCGGCCGTGCGCCGGCAGCAGGTCGACCACACCCTCCGCACCGTACGTGCCACGGATCTCCTCCAGTCCGAGTCCGTCCACGGGGGCGCCGAGCGCGTCGCCGACGGCCACGCCGAGCAGCGTGCCGCGTACCCGGCTGCGGAAATCCTGCTGCTCGGCACGGCCCCACACGGCTCCGGACGTCGTCTCCACCCGTGTTCCCCCTTCGGCACTCCCGTCCCGCGCTACGACAGCTCAGCACTGTATTCGACGGGGAAGCGTCCGATCAGGGGCCGGAACGCGCCACCGGGCGTCCCGTGAAAGAGCCACGGCGGGTGTGTCCCAGTCCGCCCCTGGAAAGATCCATGTCATGACCACTTCCAGCCAGTCCGTCCCTCCCACCTCCCCCACCTCGTCCCCCACCTCCCGTACCTTGGCGCTGGCCGCGCTCGTCCTCACCGGCATCCTCGCGCTCTACATCGCGCTCGTGGCCCTGGGCAACATCACCGACTTCGGGTCGAATCAGCAGTTCGTCCATCACGTTCTGGCCATGGACACCACGTTCAAGGACGAGGACCTGATGTGGCGGGCCATCACCAGTACGGGGGTGCAGGACGCCGCCTATGTGGCGATCATCGTCTGGGAGACCGTCGCCGCGCTGGTGTTGATCGCCGGTACCTGGTTCTGGGCGCGGCGGGACGTGGACCGGGCGCGGAGCTGGTCGACGTACGGGCTGCTGATGCTGATGCTGCTGTTCGGGGGCGGGTTCATCGCGATCGGGGGTGAGTGGTTCGCGATGTGGCAGTCCTCGGACTGGAACGGGCTTGACGCGGCGACCCGGATCTTTCTGATGAGCGGGGTGG
Source organism: Streptomyces sp. NPDC048290 (assembly GCF_040652095.1). Lineage (NCBI taxonomy): Bacteria > Bacillati > Actinomycetota > Actinomycetes > Kitasatosporales > Streptomycetaceae > Streptomyces > Streptomyces sp. NPDC048290. Next base: position 327,803 of record NZ_JBEZLM010000006.1, on the reverse strand, counting down.
TGCTGCTGGTGAATCAGTTGCCCGCGCTCGGCAAGAGGTCCTAACGGTTGCTACTCGACGACCGTGACCGTCGTTCCCGTCGTGCCGAACTTCCACAGTGCCGCGCTGTCCGCCGACTTCATCCGGATGCCGCCCGTGTCGGTCCCGGCGGCGGGCGGCGGGGGCGAGGAGCCGTCCAGGGCGCTGGAGAAGGCCACGCTCACCCCGGACTTGGCGGCGAAGTACACGATGTTCTCGATCTCCACGCCGTCGGAGCCCGTGGTGGACTCCGCGCGTTCGCCGACCGGATAGCTGCCGGGGTCGGGGTCGACCGTCCCCGGCCAGACGGTGAAGGTGCGGCGGGCCGCGTCGCTGGCGTCGACCAGCCAGACGCGGCGTTCGGACAGCGAGTACACGATCCGGCGTCCGCTGCCGGAGCCGTCCGGGACCCGGACGGAGGCCGGTTCGCTGGGCGCGGGCTTGGCGCTCGCGGAGGCGGAGGGCTTGGGGTCGCTCGCGGCGGCGACGGGGCGCGGGCCCTCGGCGGCCTGGACGGCGAGCGCGCCGACGGCGACGACGGCGCCCGCGGTCAGTGAGCCGACCCAGATCCACGAGGGCAGCCGACGAGCAGCCACGGCACCCAACTCCTCAGTCTCCGGCGGACTCGGCGCCGACCGTCACCGGCGCTCGGCCAGCGGTGTCGGCGTCGGATCATCGTACTGTGCGGGGACCACCCCCCGGACGGCCCGGCGACGGTCCGGCGGACGGCCCCGCACGCGGCCCTGGGGCTCCGCCCGCGCCCCGTTCCGCCGCCCCCGCCGGCCGCTCAGGCGGGCGCGCTCACCCGTACCGGTGGGCGGGGGTCGACGGGGTGGACGGCGAGCGGGTGGACGGTCACCGTCATCCACGGCCACACCGGCAGCGAGGAGATGATCGCGTGCAGTTCGGTGGGGTCGGCGGCCTGCCACAGGCCCCAGTTCTCGGTGCGGCCGGGGACCCGCCACATGCGGACGAGATGCCCGGCGGCGGCCAGTTCGGCGGCGCGGTCGCGTTCGGCGGCGGAGACCGCGTCCTTGTGGGCGGGGTCCATGTCGTGGGGCCAGGTGATGCGGATGTGGACGAGGAATTCCATGGTGGGCTCTCGGCTCCTTGGAGAGGTGGACGGGTCAGTCGGCGAAGGGGTCCGGGGCGGTGCCGTACTCGGTGACGACCGACTTGGTGCGCAGGAACTCGCGTACCGCCTCGACGCCGTTCTCCCGGCCCAGGCCGGACTGCTTGTGGCCGCCGAAGGGGACGGACCAGTGCAGCAGGCGGTACGTGTTGACCCAGACGACCCCGGCGTCCAGGCGGGCGGTGAGCCGGTGGGCGCGGGACGCGTCCCTGCTCCACAGCCCGGCGGCGAGGCCGTACTCCAGGGAGTTGGCGGCGGTCACCGCCTCGTCCTCGGTGCCGAAGCGCTGGACGGTGACGACGGGGCCGAAGATCTCCTCCCGGCACACCGGCATCTCGGGCCGGACGTCGGCCAGGACCGTCGGCAGGTACCAGAAGCCGCCCTCCGCGCCGCCGGTGAGGGCGGGCGCGTGGCCCCCGGTCAGCAGCTTGGCGCCGGAGCGTACGGCGTCGTCCACGTAGGACGCGACCCGGGTGAGCGCGGCCCGGGAGGCGAGAGGGCCGATCTGGGTGCGCGGGTCGCGGGGGTCGCCGACCCGCAGCCGGTCGACGGCCGCCGCGAACCGGGTGAGGAAGGTGTCGTACACCTCGTCCTGGACCAGCAGCCGGGAACCGGCGACGCAGGTCTGGCCCGCGGCGGAGAAGGCGCCCTGGCGGGCGGCGGCCACGGCCGCGTCGAGATCGGCGTCGGCGAAGACGAGATGGGCGGACTTGCCGCCCGCCTCGCACACGAAGGGCTTCATCCAGGACGCGGCCAGCGCGCCCAGCTCCCGGGCGACGGCGGTGGAGCCGGTGAAGGTGACCATGGCCACGTCGGGGTGCTCGGTGAGCAGCCGGGCCTCCGCCGCGCCGCCGATGACGGTGGTGACGACCCCGGGCGGGAACCCCGCCTCCAGGGCGAGTTCGGCGAGCCGCACCGAGGACGCCGGGGCCTGCGGCGGGGGCTTGAGGACGACGGTGTTCCCGGCGGCGAGGGCCGGGGCCAGCTTCCAGGAGCCGAGGGAGAGCGCCCCGTTGAAGGGGGTCAGCGCGGCGACCACACCGAGCGGCTCCTGCCGGATCTGGGCGGTGGCGGTCGGGCTCAGGGTGCGGGAGCGGTCGTCCAGGGTCTCGGCGACGGCCGCGAAGTAGCGGTACCAGCGGACCAGGACCGCCACCTCGGCACGGGTCGCTGCGAGGGGCTTTCCGTTGGCGCGGGTCTCCAGGGCGGCGAGTTCGTCGCCGTGCGCGGCCAGCACGTCACCGAGCCGGTGCAGCAGGTCGGCGCGGGCGTGCTGGGGCAGGGCGGCCCAGGGGCCCGAGGCGTCCCGGGCGGCGGCGACCGCCTCCCGTACCGCGTCGGGGTCCTGGTGGGCGGTGGCCCACTGGGCGCCGGTGGCGGGGTCGAGGAGGGGGACCTCGGTGCCGCCGGGGGCGCTGCGGCGGACCCCGGTGAAGGAGGTCCACACCGGTGAGGTGGTGGGGGCGGTCATGGCTGTGCGGTCCTTACGTCGTTGGTGCCGAGTCCGGCGCGTACGGCGGGCTCGTCGTGGTGGTGGCAGGCGACGGTGTGGGTGCCGTCGCCCGTGTCGTCACCCGTGACGTCGGTGGTGACGTCCGTGGTGGGCGGGGGCTCGGTGCGGCACAGGTCGGTGGCGTAGGGGCAGGCCCGTTGGAAGCGGCAGCCGGGCGGCGGGGACGCCGGGTCGGGGGGCTCGGCGCGGGTCCCCGCGGCGGGCAGCGGGGCCCTCGGGTCGGGCACCGGGACGGCGGCGAGCAGGGCCTGGGTGTACGGGTGCCGGGGCGCGGCGAACACCTCGGCGCAGGGGCCGCTCTCCATGACCCGGCCGCCGTACAGGACGACGACCCGGTCGGCGATGTGCCGGACCACGCTCATGTCGTGCGAGATGAACAGGAAGCTGACCCCGCTGTCCCGGCACAGGTCCTTCAGCAGATTGACGATCTGTCCCTGCACACTGACATCGAGGGCGGAGACGATCTCGTCGCAGACGATGAAGCGGGGCTCGACGGCCAGCGCGCGGGCGATGGCGGCGCGCTGGCGCTGTCCGCCGGAGAGTTCATGCGGATGGCGGTCGGCGAGAGCGGGGGCGAGGCCGACCTGGGCGAGGAGTTCGGCGGCCCGGTCGGCGGCGCGCTCGCGCGGGACCGTGCGGTGCACCTGGACGACCTCGCGGATCATCTGGCCGATGGTCATCCGCGGGTTGAGACTGGCGTACGGGTCCTGGTGGACGATCTGGACGAGGCGGGGCAGGCTGCGGTCGGCGCGCAGGTCGGCCAGCGGGCGGCCCTCGATCAGGACGCGTCCGGCGGCCACCGGGGACAGGCCCACCAGGGCGCGTCCGGTGGTGGTCTTGCCGCTGCCGCTCTCCCCGACGACGGTGACGATGCTGCGGGCGGGGACGGTGAAGGAGACGCCGTCCACCGCGCGGGCCCGGCCGGTCACCCGGCGCAGGACGCCGGTGCGGACCGGGAAGTGGACCTGGAGGTCCTCGACGGTGACGGCCGGCTCCGCCCGATCGTCCCGGGCTGTGGACGTGCTCATACGGGGGCTCCTGCGGGGTGCGGCTCGTCGTCGGTGAGAGCGGTGAGAGCGGGGTAGGGGCAGCGGACGGTGTGGACGTGCTGCCCGGTGTGGTGCCCGGTGTCGTGCCCGGCGTCATGCCCGGTGTCGTGCCCGGCGTCATGCCCGGTGTCGTGCCCGGCGTCATGCCCGGTGTCGTGCCCGGTGTCATGCCCGGCCTCGTGCCCGGCGTCGTGCCCGGTGTGGTCCGGGCGGGCCGTGCCGGGCAGCGGGAGCAGCGCGGGGACGGCGTCGGCACAGTCGGCGCGGGCGGTGGCGCAGCGGGGCTGGAAGGCGCAGCCGGGGGGCGGGTCGGCGGGGTGCGGCGGGAAGCCGGGGATGGCGGGGAGCCGGTCGACCTGGCGGTCGAGGCGGGGGACGGCGGCCATCAGGGCGCGGGTGTAGGGGTGGCCGGGGGCGTCGAAGAGGGCGGTGGTGGGGGCGGTCTCGACGATCCGGCCGCCGTACATCACCGCGATGCGGTCGGTGACCTGGGCGACGACTCCGAGGTCATGGGTGATCAGGACGAGGGCGGTGCCCAGTTCGCGGCGGAGCCGGTCGATCAGGCCGAGGACCTGGGACTGGAGGGTGACGTCCAGGGCGGTGGTGGGTTCGTCGGCGATCAGCAGCCGGGGTTCACGGCTGACGGCCATGGCGATCAGGACGCGCTGGCGCATCCCGCCGGACAGTTCGTGCGGATGGCTGCCGAGCCGGTCGCGGGGGGCGGGGATGCCGACCAGGTCGAGGAGTTCCTCGCAACGGGCGCGGGCGGCGCGGCGGCCGTGTCCGTCGTAGCGGACCAGGGGCTCGGCCATCTGGGCGCCGATGGTCATGGCGGGGTTGAGCGCGGACAGGGCGTCCTGGGAGATCAGGGCGATGCCGCTGCCGCGTACCTCGCGCCACTGCCGCCGGCCGAGGGCGGTGAGGTCCCGGCCGTCGAAGGTGATCTTGCCGGTGATCTCGGCGCCCTCGGGTCCGAGGAGCCCGAGCACGGCCAGCATGGTCTGGCTCTTGCCGCACCCCGACTCGCCGACGACGCCCAGGGCCTCGCCCTCCGCGACGGTGAAGGAGACGTCCCTGACGGTCTGGACCGGGGTGCCCGGGGCGTGCCCGGAGCGGTGGTCCGGGTACGCGACCCGGAGGTGGTCCACTTCGAGGACCGGCGGAACGGGATCTGGGGCCACGGGGGCTGAGGGAACGGACATGAGGGCGGCTCCCGCCTACGCGAGCTTGATCTTGGGGTTGAAGTACGCCTGGAGGACGTCCACCAGGAAGTTGATGAGGACGAAGGCGACGGCGATCATCAGGATTCCGCCCTGGACCAGGGGGATGTCCCGGGTGGAGATGGCCTGGTGGAGGGCGAGTCCGATACCGGGCCAGGAGAAGACGGTCTCGGTGAGCACCGCCCCGCTGAGCAGGAACCCGGCCTGGAGGCCGATGACGGTGATCACCGACGGCATGGCGTTGGGCAGCACATGGCGCACCACGACCCGCAGTTCGCCGAGCCCCCGGGAACGGGCGGTGCGGACATAGTCGTTGCCGATCACCTCCAGCACCGCCGACCGGGTCATCCGGGCGATCACCGCGAGGGACCAGGCGGACAGGGTGAGCACCGGCAGCACCATGTGGGCGGCGACGTCGAGCGCCCCTCCCCCGCCGATGGAGGTCATCCCGGTGGCGGGCAGCATCCGCAGTTGGAGCGAGAAGACGACGATCAGCACCAGCCCGAACCAGAACGACGGTACGGAGTTGAGGAACAGCACGCCGACCGTCAGTCCCCGGTCCCGCAGCGAGCCCGGCTTCATGGCGGCCCAGGTGCCGATCGCGACCCCGGCGAGGGCGGCGACCACGATGGCGGTGCCGGACAGCAGGAAGGTGTTCAGGAGCCGCTCCGAGAGCACCTCGGAGACGGGGCGGCCGAAGGAGAGGGAGCGGCCGAGGTCGCCGTCGAGGAGATGGCCGAGGTAGGTGAAGTAGCGGGCGAGGGCGGGCTCGTCGAGTCCGAGGTCGGCGCGCAGGGCCTGGCGGTCCTCCTCGGTGGAGGTGGGGCCGAGCAGGGCGGTGGCCTGGTCGCCGGGGATGATCTGGCCGAGGCCGAAGGTGGCGATGGTCACCCCGAGGACGACGGGGATCATCTGGAGCGCCCGGCGCAGGGTGAAGGTCAGCATGAGGTGGCTCCTGGGCTGTTCATGACCGGCCGCGCCGGGCGGTGCGGGAGCGGGGGTCGAGTCGGTCGCGTACGCCGTCGCCGAGCAGGTTGAACCCGATGGCCAGGACGACGATCACCAGGCCGGGGATGGTGGCCACATGGGGCGAGGTGACCAGCAGGGCCCGGCCGCCGCTGAGCATCTGGCCCCAGTCGGGGGCGGGCGGCTGGGCGCCGAGGCCGAGGAAGGCGAGGCTGGCGCCGAGGATGACGTTGCGGCCGGTCTGGAGGGTGGCGAAGACGACCAGCGGGCCGAGCAGGTTGGGCACGATGTGGCGCAGGGCGATCCGGCGGTGCCGGTAGCCGAGGACGGCGGCGGCCTCCACGTACTGCTCCTGGCGCAGCGAGACCACGCTGCCGCGGACGATCCGGCCGAACTCGGGGACGGTGACCACCACCATGGCGATCACCATGGAGGTCAGTCCCGGTCCGAGGGCGACCCCGATGCCGAGCGCGAGCAGGATGCCGGGGAAGGAGAACATCACGTCGAACAGCCGCATCAGGACGCTGTCCAGCCAGCCGCCGACATAGCCGGAGACCAGGCCGAGCGCGCCCCCGATGAGCAGTGCGAGCAGCGTGGGGACGACGGCGACCAGCAGGGCGAGCCGGCTGCCGTGCATCAGCCTGCTGAGGATGTCCCGGCCGACCTCGTCGGTGCCGAGGAGATGGCCGCCGCTGAACGGGCCGAGGCCGATGGCGGACGGGTCGGTGGCGAGCGGGTCGGCGGGGGCGATCCAGGGGGCGAGCAGGGCGATCAGCACGGTCCCGGCGACGATCGCGCCGCCGACGACGGCGGTGGTGTCGCCGCCGAGCCGCAGCCGCGGTCGGGCTCTCGGGGGGACCGTGGCGGCGGGGGCGGCGGTGGCCTTGGTGGCACTCATGACGGGGACCTCCTCACCCGCGGCGGACGGTGGTGTAGTCGATGTAGACGGACGGCGCGGCGACGACGCCGTCGACCTTGTTGCTGAGCAGCCGGGGCAGCCGGTCCTGGTAGAGGAAGACCCAGGGGGCGTCCTCGGCGATGGCGTCGGCGGCGCGGCGGTAGAGGTCGGTGCGGGCGCGGTCGTCGGACTCGGCGCGGGCCCGGTCGAGGAGGGTGTCGACGGCCGGGTCGCGGTACCAGCCGCGGTTGACGCCGTCCGGCGGGTGCAGGGCGCCGCTGAACATCCGCTCCAGGAAGTCGCCCGCGTCGGCGCCGGTGGTCCAGCCGTTGAACGAGCCGTGGACGCCGTCCTTGTAGCCGCCGCCCTCCTCGGCGACCAGCGAAGCGAACTCCATGTACTGGACGTCCAGCCGGACCCCGACCGCCTTCAGGTCCTGCTGGATCAGCGACATGATCTCGGTGGCCTGGGAGAACCCGGGGCCGCTGTCCGGCGCGAGCATCCGCAGCCGTACCGGGGTGGGGACGCCGCTCTCGGCGATCAGCCGCTTGGCGAGGGCCGGGTCGTAGGCGTACCGCTCGTCGCCCGTACCGGCCGGTTCCTGCCGGTATGCCTCGTTGCCCCGGGGCAGCGGGCCGTACGACGGGGTGACCTGGTCGGCGGTGAGGGTGGCGAGGGCCCGCCGGTCCACGGCGTGGTTGAGGGCGCGCCGGAACTGGGCGTTGTCGGTGGGCGCGGTGCGGGTGTTGAGGCGCAGGAAGTACTGGTTGGCGGGCTCCGGGTACTGGACCGTCATGGTGCCCTGCCCGGCGAGCTGGCGTACCTGCTGGGCGCCCGCGCTGAGGATCGCGTCGACCTCGCCGGTCTGGGCGGCGATGGCCAGCGTGGTGGGGTCGCTGACCGACTCCACGATGATGGACTCCGTCTTCGGGGTGCCGCCCCAGTAGCCGCTGTTGCGGATCAGCTCGACCCGTTTGCCGTGGTCGGCGGCGTGCTGGCGGAAGGGTCCGGTGCCGACCGGGTGCAGCCCCACCTCGTCGGGCCGGTGCTCGCGCAGCACCTTCGGGCTGATCAGCGACATCCGCCGGTCGGTGAGCACCCGGGGCAGCCCGGCGTACGGCGTGGTCAGGCGCAGGACGACGGTGTGCGGGTCGCGCACCTCGACGCGTTCGATCCAGCGGGTCAGGAACTTCATGTTCCCGGCGGCGGTGGCGTCGTGCACGGGGGACTTCTCGTCGGTGATCCGGTCGAAGTTCAGTTTCACGGCGTCGGCGTCGAAGGGCGTGCCGTCGGCGAAGGCGACCCCGGTGCGCAGCCGCAGGGTGTAGGTCCGGGCGTCGGGGGAGGCGTCCCAGGAGGTGGCCAGCGCGGGGCGCAGCGCGGGCGCCCGGTCGGTCCGTGTCCCGAGGTCCTCACGGATGAGCGGGTCGAACAGCGCGTCCACGACCCGCAGTCCGACGGTCCCGGACAGCCGCTGCGGATCGAGGACGGGGATCTCGCCCTCGGCGCCGATGACCAGGGTGTCCGGGTCGCGCCCGAAGCTGGGCGGTGAGGCGCAGGCGGTGAGCAGCAGGGCTCCGGCGGCCAGGGCGAGGAGGGCCCGGCGGAGGGTGGCGCGCGGGGGACGGGGTGGTCCGGGTGGATGGGTGAGCCTCATGGACGGGCCTTTGTTCGGGAGTCTCATGGGTGCGGTCTGCGGGTGCGGGGGGAGGGCGTGGCCGTGGGGGTGGGGTCCGGCTCTCGGGGGGTCATGGGCGGCGCCCCCGTTCCCCGGCCAGGTCGTCCAGGACCGCCGCCGCCGTGTTGCGGCCGGGGTTGCCGGTGACGTAGCCGCCGGGCCAGGTGCCGCTGCCGCCGACGTAGAAGCCGGGCAGGGGGGTGCGGTGGGTGGCGAGGGCGGGGTGGGGGCGGGTGCCGAAGAGGGCGGTGGGGAGCATGTCGCCGTGGGTGATGTTGGCGCCGGTGAGGCCGAGTTCGCGTTCCATCTCGACCGGGTTCATGAAGCGGTGGTCGACGATCCGGTCGGCGAGGCCCGGCATCAGCCGTTCGAGCTGGGCGACGCAGCGGCGGCCGAAGCGTTCGGTGCGCTCGGTGTCCCAGGGGCCGTCGTGCGGACGGTACGGGGCGTGCCAGGCGTTGACGCTGATCAGATGGGTGGGGCCGGGGGTGAGGCCGGGCGAGGTGAGGGTGGGGGTCAGTCCCCACATGAGGATCTCCTCGCCGGTGCGGCCGTCCAGCGCGGCGGTGATCGCCTCCTCGATCCGGGCGGGCGAGGACCCGAACCGGAACTGGCAGGCGCGGACCGCCGCCGGGTCGGTGCCGTCCGGCAGCCCGGCGTAGGGCGGCAGCGCGTCGACCTCCAGCACCACCTTGAAGGCGGAGCCGCGCATCGGGGCGGCGAGGACGGCGGCACCGATGGCGGGGTCCATGGCGTCCGGGGGGAGCAGGTCGCGGAAGAGGTGATGGGGGTCGACGGTGGAGATCACCCGGGCGGTGGTGAACTCCTCACCGGCCGCCGTGACCACGCCCCGCACGCCGTCCGGGCCGTGCAGGACCCGGGCGACGGGGGTCGCGGTGCGCAGGTCGACCCCGTGGGCGCGGCAGGCGTCGGCGAGCGCGTCGGCGATGGCGCTCATCGAGCCGACGGGGAGTCCGGTGGAGCCGCGCAGGGCGACCCGTTCGGCGCCGTCCGCGCCGGGTGCGGCGGCGGCGAGGGCGAACGGCCGCATCAGCAGTCCGGCCCCGCTGCCCGGGGTGGACGGCGGCACGAGCTGGGCGTTGAGCGCGAGCAGCGTGAGCAGCGCCTTGGCCCGGTCGGAGCGCAGATGGGCGTCGAGCAGGTCGGTGAGTCCATGCTCGAAGACCAGCTCGAACAACCGGAGGTCGTCCGGGTCGGACAGGCGCTTCTTCAGTACGTCGAGTGCGGGCGGCGGGGCGTCCAGCCGGACCCCGAGCCGGGCGCCGAGCCGCTCCAGACCGTCGATGAGCCCCCGGTAGCGGGCCGCCTCGCCGGGGGCGAAGCCCTCCAACTGGGCGTCGACCCGCGTCTGGTCGCGCCAGCCGATGAAACAGCCCTCGGCGAAGTGGTGGACGACGGTCGGGTCGACCCGGGTGAAGCGCAGTCCGTGCCGGGCGAGTTCCAGCTCGCTGACGACGGCCGGGTTGAGCGAGCCGGGCGAGTTGGTGAAGGCGAGGCGGCGGCCGGGCAGGAACTCGTAGCCCCCGCAGGGGCCGCCCAGCACCGGGCGGGCTTCGAGGAGCGCGACCCGCAGTCCGGCGCGGCCCAGATAGGCGGCGGTGACCAGTCCGTTGTGGCCGCCGCCCACGATCACGGCGTCGTAGCGGCGCAGGTCGGACGAGGGCGGCGTCGGTGGAGCCGGGGAGTGGCGCATGTCAGACGGGGGCCGTGGCGGTGAAGCCGGTCGCGAACAGGTCCACCCAGTTGCCGCCGCTGATCCGGTCGACCTCGGCGGCACTGAAGCCCCGTTCCAGCAGCCGCTGCCGGACCGTGGCGTAGCCTCGCCCGGCGGCGAACCAGTCCGGGAACTCGACCGGGCCGGAGATCGGCACCATCGGGCTGCGGCTCCAGCGGCCCTGGCGCCACCAGTGCAGTTCCTCGTCGCCGTGCCCGGCGTAGTAGTCGGAGCCGAGGCCGACATGGTCCACGCCGATGAGGTCGGCGGTGTAGGCGACCATGTCGCAGAAGCGGTCGACGGTGCAGTCGGCGCCGTCCGGCGCGATCCTCGGGTACATGCTCAGCCCGACCACCCCGCCGGACGCGGCGGTCTGCTTGAGCACGGTGTCGGACTTGTTGCGCAGCGCCAGTTCGACGTCCTCGCCGACGAACGCGCGCGGATTGGCGTGGGTGACGGCGACCGGCCGCTCGGACGCCTCGATGGCCTCCAGCGTGGTCCGCTCGTTGCAGTGCGAGAGGTCGACGACCATGCCGACCTGGTTCATCTCCCGGATCAGATTGCGGCCGTAGGTCCGGGACAGCCCGGCGTCCGCGCCCTCCCAGCAGCCGGCGCCCGCCGAGTTCTGGGTGTTGTAGGTGAGCTGGGCGATCCGCACCCCGGCCTGGTGGAAGGCGCCGACGAGATCGAGGTCGTCCTCGAACGGCGAGCTGTTCTGGAACCCGAGGACGACGGCGGTACGGCCGTCGCGTCCGGCCGCGCGGATGTCGTCGGCGGTGCGGCCCTCGCACAGCAGATCGGCGTGCTCGGCCATCAGCCGCTGCCAGCGGCCGACCTCGCGCAGGGTCTCGGTGGAGTCCTCCCAGATGGCGACGGTGGCGTGGATGGCGGTGATACCGGCCGCGTGCCACTCCTCGAAGCGGTCGCGGGAGGGCTTGACGAACTGGAGGGCGTCGACGAGCACGGGGGCGTTCTCCTTGCGGTGGGGGCGGGGGGCGGGACCGGCGGCGGCGCTCATAGCTCCGCGATGCTGCCGAGCCGCCCGAGCGCCGGGATCTCGTCGCGCAGCCCGAGGTGGCGCAGGGCCCGCCACAGGGACGCCTGGTTGCTGGTGACGACCGGGAGCCCGGTGTCCAGCTCCAGATAGGGCAGCACCTCGAAGGTGCGGAAGGTGCCGCAGGAGATCAGCAGGGCGTCCGCGTCCGGGGCGGCCCGGTGCAGCCGCCGCCCCAGCCGGTAGGCGCTGTCGGCGTCATGGACGCTGGCGTCGTACGGGTCGGTGATCTGGAGGCCCTCGATCACCGGGACCTCGAAGCCGACGGCGGTGAGATAGGCGCGCAGGGCCTCGTTGACCTCGTCGGTGTAGATGCTGCCGACGGCGACGGAGGTGGCGCCGAGCGCCCGCAGCGCGTCGACATGGGCCTGCATCATCGTGATGGCCGGGACGCCGGTCTCGGCGGTGATCTCGGCGGTCACCTTCTCGTCGGTGCCGGGGCCCGGGATGAAGGTGCCGGGCGCTCCGCACTGCACGATCAGATCGACCTTGGCGGTGGCGAGCTGCCGGGACGCCTCCAGGACCTGCGCCATCATCGTGCGCAGTCCGTCCGCGTCGACTCTCGGGACGATGGTCCGCGCGTCGGCGAAGGCCACGCCCGTGGGCGCGACGGAGCGCCATTCCTCGGCGCCCTCGATGGCCGTTGCGGGACGTATCTGACCAATACGGGCACGCCAGCCGAGTAGCATACGAAATCCTCTTTTCCGATAGGCACTTTCCGGCCGCCGTCCTTCATCTGGGACAGTGGTCCAGATCGGTTGGGACAACGTACCTACCGTCTCGGAGACAGGTCAATGGGCATACCGAGCCGCAAAAGGAATAGAGGGAAGCAAGAAGGATCAGAAAAGAACAGGCCGGAACGGTGGCGAGTCAGCCCTCAGGCAGCACGATCCGGCCACTCGACACGAAGGCGATGGCGTCAGGGAGTGCGGGAGGCGCCCCCAGAGCCGGGGGCAGGAGCCGTCAGACGGGCTGACGCCAGCGGACGGTGATCTCCGCGGCGGCGGCCCGCAGCAGGGGGACGAGTTCGGCGGTGCGCTCGTCGGTCAGCCGGGCCTGCGGCCCGTAGATGCTGAGCGCGGCGACGATCCGGCCCTGGGAGCCGATCGGTACGGCCACCCCGCAGCCGCCCGGAATCCACTCCTCGCGGCTGATGGCGTACCCCTGCTCGCGGGCCAGGTCGATCCGACCGAGGACGGCGGACTCGGCACCGGGGTCACCGGCGGTGTGCTCGCGCACCAGCGGGCCGAGCCGCTCGGGCGGCAGCATCGACAGCAGGACCCGTCCGGTGGCGCCGGAGAAGAGCGAGTACGGGCGGCCGACGCCGGTGATCAGCCGCAGCGGCTGGGGGCTCTCGGCCTCGTAGACGGTGACCCGGTGGCCGTCGACGACCGTGGAGACACAGGCGGTCTCGCCGGTCAGGGCCGCGATCCGGGACGCGGTGTCCGAGGCGGCGCCGACCAGATCGCTGTTGGCGGTGTGCTTCCAGGCCAGGGTGAGGGCGGCGGGCCCGATGACGTACTTGCGGGTGGTCCCGTCCGCGACGGCCAGCCCCTCGCGCTCCAGGGAGACCAGGATGCGCTGCACCGAACTCTTGCTGATGTCCAGGTCCCGGCTGAGTTCCCGGACCCCGCGCGGCCGGTCGGCGTCGGCGATGGCCTTGAGCACCTGGAGGGCGTGGTCCACGATCTGCACGGTGGCCACGGAACGCGGCGCGGCGCCGGTCCGGTCGTCGTCACCGGGACCGGCGGGGGCGGCGGAATCAGGTGCGGTCGCCATGGGACGCGGCACTCTCCCTCATCAGCGGGCTGGAACACGACCGGGTGCGTCACCGGCGGCGCCGGACGCGGAGGGGACGCCGGTCCCGTGATGCACCGGAACGGGCAGTATCACACAGGTGGTACGGCGTCCCACAACGCGCCCGGCGGCCGGGGCCCCACGGGGTCAGTCGAGCAGCGGCAGCAGCGCCGGGAGCTGGCCGTCCGATGCGCGGGCGGCCTGCTGCCGCTCCTCCGGGACCTCGCCGTAGAGCGTGGTGCGCGGGCGGGACGGGCGGCCGGCCGCCTCGGCGACGGCGATCAGGTCCTTGACCGACTTGTAGGAGCCGTAGGAGGAGCCCGCCATCCGGGAGATGGTCTCCTCCATCAGCGTGCCGCCCAGGTCGTTGGCGCCGGAGCGGAGCATCTCGGCGGCGCCCTCGGTGCCCAGTTTGACCCAGCTTGTCTGGATGTTGGGAATCCAGGGGTGCAGCAGCAGCCGGGCCATCGCGGTCACCGCGCGGTTGTCCCGGACGGTCGGGCCGGGACGGGCGATCCCGGCCAGGTAGACCGGGGCGTTGGTGTGGATGAAGGGCAGCGTGACGAACTCGGTGAAGCCGCCGGTGCGCTGCTGGATGCCGGCCAGGGTGCGCAGATGGCCGAGCCAGTGGCGGGGCTGGTCGACATGGCCGTACATCATCGTGGACGAGGAGCGCAGGCCCAGTTCATGGGCGGTGGTGACGACCTCGATCCAGGTGGCGGCGGGCAGTTTGCCCTTGGTGAGGATCCAGCGGACCTCGTCGTCCAGGATCTCGGCGGCGGTGCCCGGGATCGAGTCGAGTCCGGCCTCCTTGGCGGCGGTCAGCCAGTCGCGGATCGACATCCCGGTGCGGGTGGCGCCGTTGACGACCTCCATCGGCGAGAAGGCGTGGACGTGCATCCCGGGCACGCGCTCCTTCACCGCCCGCGCGATGTCGAAGTACGCCGTGCCCGGCAGGTCGGGGTGGATACCGCCCTGCATACACACCTCGACGGCGCCGACCTCCCACGCCTGCTGGGCCCGGTCGGCGACCTGGTCCAGGGAGAGGGTGTAGGCGTCGGCGTCGGTGCGGCGCTGGGCGAAGGCGCAGAAGCGGCAGCCGGTGTAGCAGACATTGGTGAAGTTGATGTTGCGGGTGACGATGTACGTCACCTCGTCGCCGACGGCCGCTTTCCGTACGTCGTCGGCGATCCGGCAGAGCGCGTCCAGCGCCGGGCCGTCCGCGTGCAGCAGAGCAAGGGCCTCGTCGTCGGTGAGCCGGGTGGGGTCGTCGGCGGCGGTGGCGAGGGCGGCGCGTACGTCGGTGTCGATCCGGGACGGGACCATGCCGGGGGCGGCGGCCTCGCGCAGGGCGCCCCAGTCGCCGTACACCTCGTCGAAGTCCTCGCGGCGGTCGGTGGTGCGGCCCTCGGTGTCGATGGTGGTGTGCAGATCGGTGCGGCCGGACGCGGTGAACGCCTCGTCGGGCTCCTGCCAGGGGCGGCCCACGACGGGGGCGTCCGGGCGGGCGAGGCCGGTCTCCGGGTCGGCGAGCGCGGCCACGTGCGGACGCAGCCGGGGGTCCAGCCAGGGCTCGCCCCGGCGGACGAACTCGGGGTAGACGCAGAGACGTTCCCTCAGGGTGAATCCGGCGGCCTCGGAGCGGGTGGCGAGTTCCTCGATCTGCGGCCAGGGGCGTTCCGGGTTGACATGGTCGATGGTGAGCGGGGAGACCCCGCCCCAGTCGTCGATCCCGGCGCCGATCAGCCGCTCGTACTCGCTGTCCACCAGGTTGGGCGGGGCCTGGAGACAGGCGCTCGGGCCCATGATGTGCCGGGCGACGGCGATGGTGGCGACGAGTTCGTCCAGTTCCGCGTCCGGCATTCCGCGCATCGCGGTGTCCGGCTTGGCGCGGAAGTTCTGGATGATCAGTTCCTGGATGCCGTGGTAGGTGCGGGAGATCCTGCGGAGCGCGAAGAGGGATTCGGCGCGCTCCTCGTAGGTCTCGCCGATGCCGATGAGCAGGCCCGAGGTGAACGGGACGGAGGAGCGGCCGGCGTCCTCCAGGACCCTGAGGCGTACGGCGGGTTCCTTGTCCGGGGAGCCGTGGTGCGGGCCGCCGGGCTCGGACCACAGGCGGGTCGCGGTGGTCTCCAGCATCATGCCCATGGAGGGGGCGACGGGCTTGAGGCGCTGGAAGTCGGTCCAGCTCATGACGCCCGGGTTGAGGTGGGGCAGCAGGCCGGTCTCCTCCAGGATGCGGATGGAGATGGCGCGGACGTAGGCGATGGTGTCGTCGTAGCCGTGCGCGTCGAGCCACTCGCGGGCCTCGGGCCAGCGGTCCTCGGGCTTGTCGCCGAGGGTGATGAGGGCTTCCTTGCAGCCGAGCGCGGCGCCCTTGCGGGCGATGTCCAGCACCTCGTCGGGGGACATGAACATCCCGTGTCCCGCGCGGCGGAGTTTGCCGGGGACGGTGACGAAGGTGCAGTAGTGGCATTTGTCACGGCAGAGCCGGGTGAGGGGGATGAAGACGCTCTTGGAGTAGGTGATCACGCCGGGGCGGCCGTGCTGCTCCAGACCGGCGTCCCTCACGCGGGCCGCGGACGCGGTGAGGTCGTCCAGCGCGGGGCCTCGGGCCTGGAGGAGGACGGCGGCCTCCGTGACGTCCAGGGCGACGCCGTCACGGGCACGTTTGAGGGCGCGACGCAGGGAGTTCTCGGTGGGGCGGCCGGGTCCGGAGGTCGCGGATGTCGTCATCCTTCGAGCATACGTAGCGACTCCGTCGGTTCGGCGGGACGGGACGGTGGGGTGAGGTGGCTTGAGAGGTGAGCGTCGGCATCCCAACCCTGCGCGGTTCCCCGCGCCCCTACGTGCCCCCAACTGCGGGCAGTCGTGCCGCAGGGCGGCACGGGTGGGCGCGGCGGCTCCCCGCTAGCGCGGGTTCGCGTACGCCCCCCACAGCCACCCGTCCGCGCGGGTTCGCGTCTCGCCCCCCGCCTCAGCTATACGTACGGCGCGTACCCGTCCAGCGCTCGCAGGACCTCCGTCTCGCCCTGCGGGGGGAGTTGGAGGACGACTTCCTCCAGGCCCAGGGACTCGTAGTGGGACAGTTTGCCGGGGGTCGGGTGGACCGCGTACGGGACCACCTGGAGGGCGTCCGGGGCGCGGCCCGCCTCCGCCCAGCGGGCGCGCAGCGCAGGCAGGGTGTCCGTCAGGCCCGCGCCGCCGATCGGCATCCAACCGTCCGCGTACCCGCAGATGTGCTCGAAGAGCTTCGGCCCCGCCGCCCCACCCACCAGCGTCCGCGGCCCCGTCACCGGCCCGCGCGGCTTCTGCGCCGGCTTGGGGTGCGCCTCACTCGCCCGGACCGACCCGAACTCGCCCTCGTAGCCCGTCGGTTCCTCGCTCCACAGCGCCTGCATCAGCCCCATCCGGTCCCGTACCAGGTCCCGTCGGGTGCGCCAGGCGACCCCGTGGTCGGCGGACTCCTCCACGTTCCAGCCGAAGCCGAGGCCGAGCGTGAAGCGGCCCCCGGACAGATGGTCGAGGGTCGCGATCTGCTTGGCCAGGGCGATCGGATCGTGCTGGGCGACCAGCGTGATGCCGGTGCCGAGACCGAGCCGCTCGGTGACGGCGGCGACCTGGCCGAGCGCGACGAACGGGTCGAGCGTGCGGCCGTACTCCCGGGGCAGCTCGCCGCCCGCCGGGTACGGAGTGGTCCGCTCGACCGGGATATGGGTGTGTTCCGGCAGATACAGCCCGGCGAACCCCCGCTGTTCCAGCTCTCGGGCGAGCCGGACCGGGGTGATCGTCTCGTCGGTGAGGAAGATCGTGACGGCGATACGCATGTCCCCATCTCTACCGGGCCGCCCCCCGGATTGTCCATACCGACCGGTCGGCACAATGGCTGGATCCGTACGCTCCGGCCAGGACGGGCGGACCCCGGCGGCCTACGTTGGAGGCATGAGCCCCGAGCACGCTCAGGAGACCCGGACCCTGCGCGGCACCCTGCCGCCAGGCTCGCCGGATTATGTCTATCTGCCGGTGGAGGTCCCGCCGGGTGTGCGGGAGCTGCGGGTGGCGTACCGCTACGAGCGGCCCCCGGTGCCGCCCGGAACCCCGGGCAACGCGCTGGACATCGGCGTCTTCGACGCGCGCGGCACCGCCCTGGGCGGCGCCGGGTTCCGCGGCTGGTCGGGCGGGGCGCGAAGCGAGTTCTTCCTGCGCGCGGACGAGGCCACGCCCGGTTACGTCCCCGGCCCGCTGCGCCCCGGCACCTGGCAGCTCGCCCTCGGGCCCTACACCGTGGCGCCGGGCGGACTGCCGTACGAGATCGAGGTGACGCTGGTGCACGGGGAGCCGGGCGGGGCCGTTCCGGTGCCCCGGTATCCGGCGGAGCGGGCCCGGGGGCGGGGCCGGGACTGGTACCGCGGGGACTGCCATCTGCACTCCTGGCACTCCGACGGGCGCCGCACGCCCGCCGAGATCGGGGCGCTGGCGCGGGCCGCCGGGCTGGACTTCCTCAACTCCTCCGAGCACAACACCCACGCCGGGCACCCGCACTGGGCTGAGGTGGCCGGGGACGATCTGCTGGTACTGCTCGGCGAGGAGGTCACCACCCGCAACGGACACGCGCTGGCCATCGGGGTCGATCCGGGGACGTTCGTGGACTGGCGCTACCGGGCGCGGGACGGGGAGTTCGGCTGGTTCGCGCGGGAGATCCGGGGCGCCGGAGGGCTGGTCGTCCCGGCGCATCCGTACGCCGAGTGCCTGGGCTGCGCCTGGAAGTTCGGGTTCGCGGCGGCGGACGCGGTGGAGGTGTGGAACGGGCCCTGGACACCGGACGACGAGATCGCCCTCGCCGCGTGGGACGCGGCGCTGGTGACCGGCGTCCACGGCACCGGCTGGCTTCCGGCGATCGGCGGCAGCGACGCCCATCGCGCCCCGGACCTGGTGGGCCGTCCGCAGACCGTCGTGCACGCCGACGACCTGACCCGGCGGGCCCTGCTGTCCGCCCTGCGCGCGGGCCGCTGCTATGTCGCCGAGTCCCGGCACCTCACGCTCTCCCTCACCGCGTCCGGCGCGGACGGCTCCCGCGCCGGGATCGGCGAGCGCCTCACCGTCGCCCCCGACACCCCGGTCACCGTCCGGCTGGAGGTCTCCGGCGCCCCGCGCTGCGTCCCCCGCCTGGTGACCGACCAGGGGACGGTGTTCAGCACCGGTCCACTGCCGGTGACCGGCGCGGGGGAGGTGGAGTGGCGTACGACTGCCCGGTACGCGGCCTATGTACGGGCGGAGGTGCGGCACGAGACGGCGTTCGGGCCGCGACCCGGAGTGATGGCGGCGTTCACCAATCCGGTGTTCCTGGGGGAGGCCGCCTGACGCCAGGTGGGCGCGTCAGGCGGCCGGAGGTGCCATGGGGGGTTCGTCCGTGGCGCAGGTGATCAGTACGTTCGCGGTGTGGGAGATATGGGTGCGCAGCAGCTCGCAGGCCCGCCCCTCGTCCCGGGCCACCGTGTACTCCAGCAACTGCCGGTGTTCCGCGGTCACATCCCGGCGCGGGGCGCCGCCGAAGGCGACCGACCAGGCCCGGTACAGCTCGGCCTCGTCGCGCAGGGCCAGCGCGGTCTCCCGCAGCCTGCGGTTGCCGCACCCGGCGAGCAGCGCCTGATGGAACGCGGCGTGCGCGGCCACCCAGGCGTCGGTGGGGTGGCTGGGGTCGGCGGGGTCGAGCAGCGGGGTGCGTTCCAGCAGATGGTGGGCGGCCACGGCGTCGGCCTCGAACCGCATGTCGCCCTCACGGATCGACAGCCGCAGCACCAGTGACTCCATCTCCGCCCTGGCCTGGGTCAGCTCCAGCAGATCCGCGTGGGACAGCGGCGTGACGGTGAACCCCTTGCGCGGCTGGTTGCGGACCAGCCCTTCCCCGGCGAGCCGGGCCAGCACCTCCCGGGCGGCGCCCACGCTGGTGCCGTAACGCGCCACCAGCTCGGGGAACTTGAGCCGGGAGCCGGGTGTCAGACGGCCGCCGAGGATGTCGGCGCGCAGCACGTCGTACAGCCCGTCCGTGCGGGTGCCGGTGCCCTCACCGGGCCGGTTCGCTCGCTCCGCCATGACCACTCCCGGCCCTCCTCGGTACGTCCACCAGTCCACCAGTCCGTCGGGTCGCCAGTCCGCCGGGCGCCCCATACTCCGACCACTCTATCGACTTACGACTTCTCAGCCAACTTTCGAATATTCATTGACCTGACGAATGTGGCGGGGTTACAACTGGGACGAAGGCCGACATCCGGTATCCGGAACCCCCCCTTTCCCCTTCGAGGAAGGCGATCCTCATGTATCTCGCCCATCTGGACGGACGTCTCGTCCTGGTCTCCCCCGACACTTTGCGGGCCGTCGACGTGGAGCGGCTGAGCGGCGGTCGTTTCGGCCCCGACCCGATGACCGCGTACGCCGACTGGGACGCCTTCCGGGCGTTCGTCGCCACCGCCGACATCGGGGCCGCGCCCGCCGTGCCGCTGGACCAGGACCGGCTGGGCCCGCCCGTGCCCGCCCCCCGCCAGGTCTTCGCGATCGGGCTGAACTACCGCGACCACGCCGCCGAGGGGGGCGCGGAGATCCCGTCCGAGCCGATGGTGTTCACCAAGTTCCCGGCCTGTCTCGCCGGTCCGCGCGGCACGGTCGTACTGCCGCCGGGCGGGAACGTGGACTGGGAGGTGGAACTCGTCGCCGTCATCGGGCGCGAGGCGTACCAGGTGGCTCGCGCGGACGCGTGGTCGTACGTGGCCGGGCTGACGGTCGGCCAGGACATCTCGGAGCGGATCACTCAACTGGCGGGCACACCCCCGCAGTTCTCCCTGGGCAAGTCCTTCCCCGGCTTCGGTCCGATCGGCCCATGGGTCGTGCCGGTCGACGCGTTCGGGCACGGGATCGACCCCGGCGACCTGGAACTCGCCTGCGCGGTCAACGGCGAGGAGGTCCAGAAGGGCCGCACCCGGGATCTGGTCTTCGACGTCCCCGAGCTGGTGCACCGGGTCTCGCAGATCACCCCGATGTACCCCGGGGACCTGGTGTTCACCGGGACGCCCGCAGGCGTGGGCCTGGCCCGCACCCCGCAGCGCTGGCTGGTGGACGGCGACGAACTGGTCAGCTCGATCGAGGGGATCGGCGAGCTGCGGCAGCGGTTCGTGACGGCGTGACCGTCAGGCCGCCCTTGCCCGACTCCCGTTCCGCTCCTCTCCCCCCACCCTCCGTAGAACTCCCCCCGTAGAACTCCAAACGCACAACTCCCCACGCACAACTGCCCCGTACGACTCCCCCCCCCCATAAAAGGAGATGGTCCGCAATGGCGCTGCACCGTCTGCTCTCCATCGTGATGGGCGTCCCGCAGGTCAAGGAGACGGCCGACTACTACACCGAGTTCGGACTGCGTCCGGACGGCGACGGCTGGTTCGCCACCGAGGACGGCGGCCGTCAGCTGAGGATCGTGCACGCCCCCACCCGTACACTGCTCGCCCTGCACGTCGGTGTGGACAGCCCCGACGACCTGGACCGGGCCGCTGCGGCGCTGGGCCGCCTCGGGTTCGAGTCCCGGCGGGGACCCGACGACCTGGAGGCCGTCGAACCGGCGACCGGGGTGCGGGCGGTGCTGACCGTAGCGCCCCGGCTCCGGCAGGCCGCGGTGCCGCCGACCCCGTACAACGGCCCGGGGCGGGTGGAGCGTCCGGGCGTGCGGGCGCCCGGGGTGCTGCGGACGGGATCGGTGCGGCCCCGGCTGCTCGGGCACGCGGTCGTCGGCTCGCCCGACTACGCGCTCACCCACGCGTTCTTCGCGGACGGGCTGGGGTTCCGGGTCAGCGACCACATCAAGGGCCAGGGCGCGTTCCTGCGCTGCTCGGAGGACCACCACAATCTGCTGGTGCTGCGCTCGCCGGTCGCCTTCCTGCATCACACGGCATGGCAGGTGGACGATGTGGACGAGGTGGGACGGGGCGCGCAGGCGATGCTGGAGGGCCGCCCCGAACGCCATGTCTGGGGGCTGGGCAGGCACTACCTCGGGTCCAACTTCTTCTGGTATCTGAAGGACCCCGCCGGGAACTTCAGCGAGTACTACTCCGACATGGACTGCGTCCCCGAGGACCAGCTCTGGACCCCGGAGGATCTGGAGGACGGCAAGGGGCTGTTCGCCTGGGGTCCGCCGCCGCCCCCGTCGTTCGTCCGGCCGGAGGACCTGGCGGCCCGGATGACCGGAGCGCACAGCGCGAAGGGCGGGTGAGGCGGGCCGTCAGCCCTCCGCGACGGTGGCCCCGGGGTCGGTGAGATCGGCGACGACCGCCGCGTGATCGGAGGGCCAGATGCCGTCCTCGGGGCCGTCGGCGGCCCGCCGTACCGCGCGGACCCGGCCCAGGGCGTCGGGTCCGGGCGCGCCGACGTGGATGTAGTCGACGCGGGCGGGCGGCTCCCCGCTTAGCGCGACATACGGGTTGGCGGGGTCCCAGGTGGCCCAGGGGGCGGACGGGTCGGCGTACTGCCAGGCGTCGACGAAGGTCTGGCCGGGGACGGTCGGGGCGGTGCGGTGGCCGCCGAAGAGCCGCATCTCGTCGGAGTCGGGGGCGGCGTTGAAGTCCCCGGTGACGACGGGCGGGAACGCCGTACCGCCCTTGTGGGCGGCGACGAACCCGGCGAGCGCGGTGACCTGCTGGACCCGGACGGCGGAGGCGTACGGCACGGAGGTGAGGTGGGTGGTGAAGAACGGCACCTCGTGGCCGGGGGCGGCGAGCCGGGTGTAGAGGGCGAGCCGTCCGTCGTCCAGTTCGTCGGGCGCGTCGAGCGGGAGCGTGGCGTGGGCGACGACGGGCCACCGGCTGAGGACGGCGACACCGACGCCGACCGTGGGGTCGCCTATCCGCCGCTGCCAGCGTTCGGGGGCGTGGGAGGGGGCGAAGACGGCGTGCAGTCCGAGTTCCCCGGCCAGCCAGTCGGCGAGGTTGCCGCCGTCGCCGGACCAGACCTCCTGGAGTCCGACCACATCGGGCCGCAGCGCCCGGAGTGTGGTGAGGATGGCTTTCTGACGGGCCTCCCAGGGCCCGAACCGCCACCACAGATTCCAGGTCACGACCCTCATACGCGCAGCTCCCGCTCTCGCCCGGTGCACCGGGCCCCATTGAAGCAAGGCGGACGGGTGGCAGCCGGGCGGGCAAGGGTACGTCTATCTCCGCGTGGCCTAGCGTTCATGTACGACCACGTCTTCGCCCCACGACAGGAGCCCGTCATGCCGCCACCGCCCACCGCCGGCCGCCTCGCCGACCTCCGCTTCCGGGCGACGACGACCCTCCAGCGCCGGGTGGTGAATCCGCTGGCGCGCCGGATGCCGGGTCAGATCCTGCTGGAGACCACGGGCCGGGTGTCGGGCGAGCCCCGCCGGACGCCGGTGGGGGGACGCCGGATCGGGGACGCGTTCTGGCTGGTGTCGGAGTTCGGGGAGCGTTCCCAGTACGTCCGCAACATCCAGGCCGACCCCCGTGTCCGGGTCCGCCTGCGGGGCCGCTGGCACGAGGGCACGGCCCACCTCCTCCCGGACGACGACCCGGTGGCCCGGCTGCGGACGCTCCCCCGGGGCAACAGCGCGGCGGTCCGGGCGGTGGGGATGTCCCTGCTCACGGTGCGGGTGGATCTGGAGGACTGAGGGGGCGGGGCGCCGGTACCGTCACCGGGTCGAGGTCATGGGGGCCGTCCGCCCCATCGGGGGGAGCCGATGGGGCATGGGGCGGACGGCCGGTTGGTGCACCCTCCGTCCGGGTCCTTCCTGTCCACCGGGCGGAGGGGCGATCACAGGGCCGCTACCAGACCCCCGCGCGGACCTTTACCGGTCCGGCAGCGCGGGCAACGGCACGCTGGCCAACGCTGTGAGCCGATCCCGAGGGGGACCACCTCGCCGGGCCGATACACGATCACCGGGGTACGGTCCACACGCTCACCGTCCGGACGCACCCGGTACGTCTCGATCGTCAGATGCGAGGCACCCGGAGCGGGAGGCGTACCCGCATTCACCGCGCCCCCGCCTCTCCGGCGTCGCTGTCCCCGGACGGTTGCCGGGGAAGGTACCGGTCGATCAGATTCCGCAGCCGCCGCACTTCGTCCTGGAACTCCGGACCGGACCTGAGGGCGTCATATACGGGGTCGGTGTACTCGAAGGTATGGCAGCCCGGATGACCGGCGAACAGGGTGCACACCTCGTCGTCAGCCGTGGGCGTGGAGGGGGTGTTGCAGTCGGGTACGGTCCGGAACGTGTCGGGCGGGCAGTCGTCCGCCCACTGGGCCCACACCTCTCCGTCGCCCGGATCGTTCAGTTCCCACACCAGGTCGTGGTGACGGCCTCCGGAGTGCTCCTGGAGACAGCAGCGCAGGGAGCGGGCAACGGTGTCCGGGGCGGTGTCCATGACCGACACGAACATGATCGCGACAAGGTCGACCGGCATCACGGCTTGCGCGCCGCACACCCGGGGCGGGGACACGGACCGGCCCGTCTTGATCAGCGAGACCACCGGCCACCCCCCGGCATCGTCTGCGGGGTCGACGCGTCCGCGCACACGGCACGCACCGAGTCCTCAGCGGCCCGCCGCAGCGTGAACGCCAGCGCTCGCCGACGCCACCGTTCCCGCTCGCTGTCCTGCCAGTCACGGACCCGTTCCCGCTCCCGGGCACGGTCGTCCTCACCCGCCGGGTAGTACGGCCGCACCAGCACCGCCGTACCCGCGTCGCAGGCGATCTCGTCCCCCTCGGGGCACGCCTCCCCGGGCGACCACGCCCGCTCCCTCACCGGCAGGAGAACAGTCACCGGAGCGGCCCCGGGCACCCTCGCGCCGTGCCGACCGGACACCTGCGGCCGGTCCGCCCGCCGACGCCCACCAGGGGGCAGCAACAGCCGTAACAGCCACCCGAAGAACACACCTAACCGCTTCATTGCGTCCTCAACTCCCGTCCGCAGGGGGCCATTTGAGTGCTGTCGGGTGGTGACCTGAGAGCCACGATTCCGGGGGTGCCCCCGTCGCGTCGGTCGCCCGGCGGTGCGGATGCTGACTGATGATCACGTTGAAGTTCCGGAACGCCCCCGGATTCCCCCGGCACCGCTCCCGCCCTTTCGCAGCCGCATCGCAGATCCGGCACCCAGGCACCGGAACCGGCTCGAATCCGGAGCCAGACCACACGGGCTACTCGCCGTTCCGTTGAAGCGGCTTCCACCCCGAGAGTCCCCAAAGCCCCAACACCCTTAGCAAGCTGCCTACTTCGGCCATGACTGCTGTCGCTCCCCACGCACTCGGCCGTACCGCTCTCCTCGCTCTAGGCAACCGGCCCATCACGCACGGCGGTACCGTTGAGTCAGCAACAGGACCTAAGAACTTAAGATCCGCACCGACGCCAGGGGGCGAGAGCCAGTGACGAGTCCGAATCTGTGTTTGGAAATGCTGCTTCGGGAGGCGGGGTGGACGCAGCGTCAATTCACACAGTCGGTGAATCGCATCGGCGCGGAACGCGGTATGCATCTTAAATATAGGGAGCCATCTGTTAATCAATGGCTTAAGGGGCACATGCCTCGTGAAGCAGTTCGCCCCATCATCCTGGAGGCGTTATCTCGTAGGCTCCATCGGTCGGTTTCTTATGCTGATGCCGGATTCCCTGCACCTGTCGCCCCCGCAACCTCCGAAATGGGAATAGTTCAAGAGCTTATCGAGCTTGGGAGGCTTGATATGGACCCAGCGCGACGTAGTGTGCTCAGTACCGGTCTATTTTCGGCCGCTATGATGATTCCCGGCTGGCGTGATGCGGCGGAAAGGATCACGTTTGCCGAGTCCGGCAGTGTGCGCCGAATCGGTGAGGGTGAAATTGCGATGGTCATTGCTGCGACGCAGCATTTTTCCGATCTCGACTATCAATTCGGCGGGCGAGACACCCGGCCCGTGGCAGCGGCTTTCCTCGTGAATACCGTTGCGCCCTGCCTGGCAGCGGCAGGCTCTGAATCCGTTCGTAACAAGATGCTGTCTGCTGCATCTGACCTCTGCTACCTGACTGGCTATATGGCGGTAGATGAGGGGCATCAGGGACTAGGGCAGCAGTACTACCTAAAGGCCATGGAGTTGGCAAGGGCCGCAGGTGATAGGGATGCATATTCCCTTGCACTGCACGGTATGAGTTCTCAGGCGCTCCAATTGGGGCATAGTCAAACCGCGCTTAGATTGACCTCTGCGGCAATGGAGGATCAAGGGTCAATCGAATCCAACATGCGCGCGTTTCTTGCTGGGCAGCGCGCCTACGCTAGCGCTTTGACGGGCGATCAAAGGTCGGCGCGAACTTTCCTTCGAGAGGCGGAAATGGAGATCGGAAAAACGGACTCTGCGAGCAGGGTTGTAATGGGGCATTATCGAGAAGCTGTTCTAGAATATGACCTCGCTCAAGTAAAATACGGGCTAGGTGATACGACGGGCTCGGTGCAATCCCTAAAGCGATATGCCGCCTTGCAAAATCGAAAGCATCGCCGCCGGGCGGTCCTGGATGGTTCGACACTCGCAGAGCGACAGATGGAAATCGGGCATTTGGAAGCTGCGTGCGCCACATGGAATCGAGTAGTGAGTGACTATCCATTTGTGCAATCAGGTCGCGCCGACCAGAGGGTAATTTCTATGACTCAGTCCCTCAGGCCGTTTCTAAAGAATTCTGTTGCCCGAGATCTTTATGAGCGAGCGCGCGAAATGCTGCAACGTCGTCTTGCATCTGGAAAGAAGTAGCTCGTCCCGTGTGAGTGCGGAGTTCACGGGCGAGTACCCGACCGCCCGGACGCCCGGACGGAGGCACCGCGCCTTGTGGAGCTGAGTTGGCGGGCGAACTGCCACACGGACATGATCAGTCCGCAGACGCCTGTGAGTGCTGCGATGGCGGGGAGCGCCATCACGCGGGCGAGGCCGGCCGCGACGGCGAGGGCACCGGCCACCCACGGAAGGGACTCGGGGATGCCGGCGGGACCGTGAGCAGGGACATCCCCACCGCCCGTACCGCCGCGCTGTTCCCCCGGGGGAGCGTCCGCAGCCGGGCCACCGGGTCGTCGTCCGGGAGGAGGTGTGCCGTGCCCTGGTGCCAGCGGCCCGACCTGGAGGGCTGAGAGGGCGGGACGCCGGTACCGTCACCGGGTCGCGTCCTTGACGTGCAGGAAGCCTCCGGCCCTCTCGATCTCCCGGGCCACCTCGTCGTACTCCCGGGCCACCGGCGAGATCATCGCCCGCCACGCCGTGAGGACCGCCCCGGCGGAGCCCTGCCGGACGTGTTCGACGGCCTCGCGCAAGCCCTCCCGGCCCTGCGGCGGCAGTAACCCGGCGCGCTCCTCGATGACCTGGGTGACCACCCAGCCGAACGTCCGCGCGTACTCCGCGCACGCCTGGCGCGGCGCGTCGATGTCCGTACGGGACGCTCCGCACAGGTAGATGACACAACGGAACCGTCCGATCCGCGTGGTGCCGGTGTGGAGACCCGATGCGCCGGGGGCGATCCCGGCCGCCGCGTCCGCGAGCGCCCTGCGGCGCCTCGACTGCCCCTCGGTCCGGCGGACTTGTCCGCACGGCTGGACCTGCTCAAGCTGTTCCCTGACCATGCGCCCATCGTGCCGGATCGATCACGCAGAGCGAAGTGGCGGAGAGTGCGATCCGGGGAGGTGGACGGGTCGTAGTCGTCACCATGCCCAGCCAACGGCTCCTCCATGACAGGGCCCGAGGGCCCGCCTCACCCTCGTCCCAACACCACCGTCCCCGAGGAGCAGAACCACCCCCCGGTCCCCGACACCACCCCCAGCCGCGCGTCGGACACCTGGCGTTCACCTGCCTCGCCCCGCAACTGCCGTACCGCCTCCACCAGCAGGAACAGGCCCCGCATCCCGGGGTGCTGGGCGGAGAGGCCGCCGCCGTCCGTGTTCACCGGGAGGCCGCCGCCGCCCACCTGGAGGCGCCCCCCTTCCACGAACGCGCCGCCCTCGCCCTTCGCGCAGAAGCCCAGATCCTCCAGGGTCACCAAGGTCATGTACGTGAAGGCGTCGTAGAGCTGGGCGAAGTCCATCTCCGCCGGGGTCAGGCCGGCCCGTTCGAAGGCGAGACGGCCGCTCACCGCCGCCGGGGACACCGTGAAGTCGGGCCACTCGGACATCGTGGAGTGCGAGACGTGCTCACCGGTGCCGAGGACCCACACCGGTCGGGTACGGCAGTCCGGCAGCAGGTCCTCCGCCACCAGCAGGACCGCCGCGCCGCCGTCCGAGCGCAGACAGCAGTGCAGCTTGGTGAAGGGGTCCGCGATCATCGGGCCGGACAGTACGTCGTCCACCGTGATCGGCGTGCGGTACATCGCCTCCGGGTTCAGGGACGCGTTCGCCCGCGCCTGCACCGCCACCTCCGCGAGCTGCTCGATCGTCGTGCCGTACTCGATCATGTGGCGGCGGGCCGCCATCGCGTACTTCGCGATGAGCGTGTGGCCGTACGGCGCCTCGAACTGGAGCGGGCCGCGCGCGCCGAAGGAGAGGTTCCCGGTGCGGCGGCCGGCCTTGACGTCCGAGCGGGCCGTCGAGCCGTAGACCAGGAGGACCGCCCGCGCGTGCCCGGCGGTGATCGCGTCCGCCGCGTGCGCCGCCATCACCTCC
This sequence comes from Streptomyces sp. NPDC048290, assembly GCF_040652095.1. NCBI lineage: Bacteria > Bacillati > Actinomycetota > Actinomycetes > Kitasatosporales > Streptomycetaceae > Streptomyces > Streptomyces sp. NPDC048290. The sequence continues at coordinate 300,093 of NZ_JBEZLM010000006.1, read as the reverse complement.
CAGGTGGAGCCGCCGACCGAGGTGGAGTCCACCCAGGTGGGACGCAGGCCCAGATACTCGGCGACCTCCACCGGCGCCAGCACGCCCGTGCCCGCCGACGCGAAGCCGTCCACGACCGAGCGGTCGAGACCGGCGTCGGCCAGTGCCCGCCGGGCGGCCTGGGCGTGCAGGGAGTAGGCGGTTGCGGGGCTTGCTGTGGTGTCCGACAGTGCCGCTCCGGCTATCGCCACCCCGGGGCGGCGGCGACCCCTCGTGTCCGTCGTCGTGCCCGTCGTCGTCCGCATTTTCTGACGGTACATCAGATATACGGGGCTGCGGCAGGGCGGCGGCTGCCCGGCGGGGGTCGGGTCATCGCTCTGGGCAATCCCGATCCCGCGCTCTAATATGACGGGCCGTCAGGAACCTGGCGCGTGGTCAGCGAGGGGGATGGATCGATGGACGCCGCCTTCACCGCCGAACAGGACGAGATCCGGCGCAGCGTGCGGGAGCTGCTGCGGCGGCGCTGCGGCAGCCTGCGGGTCCGGGCCGCCGTCGACTCCCCCACCGGCCACGACCCCGCCCTGTGGACCGCCCTCGCCGAACAGCTCGGCCTGCCCGCCCTCGCCCTCCCCGAACGGCACGGCGGTGTCGGCGGTACGGCCACCGAACTCGCCCTCGTCGGCGAGGAGACCGGACGCGCCCCCACGCCCTCCCCGCTGTTCGCCACCTCCGTACTCGTCGCGCCGCTCCTGCTGGCGCTCGGCAGCGCCGGACAGCGGGACGCGCTGCTGCCCCGGATCGCCGCCGGGCGGCTCACCGCCGCGCTCGTCGTGCCCGGCAGGCTGCTCTCCACCGCCCTCGCCCTCACCGGCGCCAACGACGGCGACTGGGCGGGCGGCGGCCGGGCCGGTGGCGTCCAGGCCCGGCGGACCGGCGGGCAGTGGCGGCTGTACGGGGAGGCCGATCAGGTCCTCGACGGGCACAGCGCGGGGCTGCTGCTGGTCCCCGCCCACACCGGTGGCTTCGCCCGCTCCCGGACGCTGCTCTTCCGGGTCGACGCCGACGCCCCCGGTCTCGTCCGGGTCCGGCAGACCGCCCTCGACGCCACCCGGCCCCGGGCACGGGTGCAACTGCGGGAGGTGCCGGGCGAGTTGATCGGGGATGACGGGGGGCCGCCCGGTCCGGACGTGCTGTCCGTGCTCGCCGCCGTCGGCAACCGTGCCGCCGCGTTCCTCGCCTGCGAGGCCGTCGGCACCGCCGACCGCGCGTTGGAGCTGACCGTCGGGCACACCGGGCGGCGGGAGCAGTTCGGGCGGCCCATCGCCGCGTTCCAGGCCGTGCAGCACCGGCTCGCCGATGTCTACGTCCGGGTCCAGGCCGCCCGCTCGGCCGCCTACTACGCCGCCTGGGCCACCGCGCACGGGGAGGACGTGGGGGCGCTGGCGCTCGCCCAGGCGCTGGAGGCGGCCCGCGCCGCGACCGGCGAGGCGATCCAGTTGCACGGCGGGATCGGGTTCACCTGGGAGCACGACGCCCATCTGCTCTTCAAGCGGGCCGCCGGGGACGAGCTGCTCCTCGGGCCGGTGCACCGGCTGCGGGCGCACGCCGCCGAGCGGGCGGGGCTCTTCGAGGGACGGGAGGTCGCGGTATGACGGGGCGCGTGGCACGGGCCGTGCAGAAGGTGTCGGCCACCAGGGGGTTCGCGCGGGTCGCGCCGTATGTGGTGCCCGCCGTGGACCGGGGGGTGCACCGGCTCACCCGGGGGCGGGTCATGCTGAGCGGGCTGCTGCTGCCGAGTGTGGTGCTCAGTGTGCGGGGGGCGCGCAGCGGGGTGGTGCGGCGGACGCCGCTCGCGTGTGTGCCGGAGTGGTCGTCTTCTACGGGGGTGCCCTCGCCGGAGTCCTGGCTGCTCGTGGGGTCGAACTTCGGGCGTGAGAGCCATCCCGCGTGGACGGTGAATCTGCGGGCGCATCCGGATGCGGTGATCAACTGGCGGGGGGTGGATGTGCCGGTCGCCGCGCGGCTGCTGCGGGGGGAGGAGCGGGCGGCGGCTTGGGGGGTGCTGGTTGCCTTCTGGCCGCCGTATGCGGTGTATCAGGGGCGGGTGGGGCGGGAGCTTCGGGTGTTTCGGGTCGTGCGGAGGGGTGTTGACCAGGGGTAGGTCGTGGGGGGTGGGGGTGAGTGGGTGGGTGCGGGTGGGTTGTGGCTGGTCGCGCAGTTCCCCGCGCCCCTTGGGGACGTGGCAGTCCCCGGCGTTCTCAGGGCCGCTGAGGGACGTGGCAGTCCCCGGCGTTCTCGGTGACTGTCTACCTCGTCGGTTTCTTTCCGGTGATGCCCAGGTGGACCAACAGGGCCAGGTTTGGCTTGAGTTCGGCCTGTTTCACTCCCCAGGACTGGAAGCCCTTCTGGTGGGAGGCGACCGCCGCCAGCATCGCGACGAGTGAACCGGCGATGGCGGCCGGGTTGACGTCCTTGTCGACGCGGCCCTTGGACTGGAGTTCGGCGACCGCGTCCGCGAGGGAGTTGTTCACCGAGTTGAGGATCTTCATCCGGAGCTTGTAGAAGCGTTTGTCGCCCTCCGCCGCGCCCAGGTCGACGACCCGCAGGATCGCGTCGTTGCGGCGCCAGAAGTCCAGGAAGCCGTCCACCAGTTCCTGGGCGGTCTGCCAGCCCGCCTTGCCGACCCAGGAGCGGCCGTCGAGCAGCTCGGTCAAACCGGCGCCCTCGGCGGCCATTTGCTCCGCGATCTCCAGGACGGCGCCTTCGACGTCCGGGAAGTACTGGTAGAACGTCGCGGGCGAAGTGCCCGCCTTCCGGGCGACATCGATGACTTTGACGTCCCGGTACGGGGAGGAGCTGAGCATCTCGCTGAGGCAGTCGAGCAGCTTCTGCCGGGTCGCCTGCCCACGCCGGCCGGCCACGCGGCCGTCGACGGTACGCACTTGTCCTGTCATGCCGTCAGCTTACCGACGGGTGATCGGAGCGCGATTCGGCCGACTGCAAATGGGGTGCACCCGGGTATGGGACGGGCTGTCCCAGGTGGGCGGGGTGTCTGGGTCGCCGTTAGTTTGGCGGTATGGCCGAAAACAGCGAATCTGCGGACCGGGAGTACCCGGAGGGCGTCCCGTGCTGGGTGGACGCCCAGCTCCCGGACGTGGCGGCGGGCAGGCGCTTCTACGGTGCGCTCTTCGGGTGGTCCTTCGAGGAGCGGGCGGACGGCTCGGGGCTCTGGGCCCGGCTGGACGGGGAGCCGGTCGCCGGGCTGGCCCGGAAGGCGGACGGGCGGCTGCCCACCGTGTGGACGGTGTACTTCGCCACCCCGGACGTGACCGCGCTTGGCCGACGCGTCCGGGACGCGGGCGGGCAACTGGTGTCGGCGCCGCTGAGCGCCGGGCGGCTGGGCACCGGGGCGCTGGTGGCCGACCCGGAGGGGGCCGTCTTCGGGCTCTGGCAGGCGGGCTCCCATCAGGGCTTCGGCGGACCGCCCGCCCCGGGCACCTTCGCCTGGGTGGAGCTGTACGCCCGTGACACCGAGGCGGCGAACGCGTTCTACGGCGGACTGTTCACCGACGCCCTGTTCGGCGAGGACGCCGCTCCGGCGTTCGGTCGGGCGCCGGTCACCGAGGTCTTCGCCGCGGGGATGCCGCCGCACTTCCTGGTCCACTTCCGGGTGCCGGACTGCGCGGCGGGCCTGGAGCGGGTGACGCGGCTCGGCGGCCGGGTGCAGGCCGAGCCGTTCGTCACGTCGTACGGGACGGTCGGCGTCGTCAGCGATGACCAGGGGGCGTCCTTCGCGTTGCTGGAGCGTGCGCCGGAGGGGGCGGGAGAAGGGCTCTGACCTCTTGGTTTAGCGTGTCAGGGGGGCGGGAAGGTGGCGGGCGGACAGGCGGGGGCGCTCCTCTCATATGAGCAAAAGGCCGGAGACACCCCGATATGTCACCGGGTTCGCAACCTGAGCGCTGGACAGGAACAATCAGGGTGCGTGCCGCCTTGGCGGTGCGGTGGTGAGACGCTGCACTTCGGTCGCGTCCATGTCTGGGGACGCGGCTCGTACGGGGAGGTGGCAGGCACAGTGGTGGATCAGCTGACGCAGCACGATCCGCGGCGGATCGGTCCGTTCGAGGTGCTGGGACGGCTGGGCGCGGGCGGCATGGGGCTGGTCTATCTGGCGCGCTCGGCGTCCGGACGCCGGGTGGCGATCAAGACCGTGCGCACCGAACTCGCCGAGGACCAGCTGTTCCGGGTCCGGTTCACCCGGGAGGTCGAGGCGGCCCGCGCGGTGTCCGGCTTCTACACGGCCGCCGTGGTCGACGCCGATCCCCGGGCCGCCGTGCCGTGGCTGGCGACCGCGTACGTGCCCGCCCCGTCCCTGGAAGAGATAGTGAACGACTGCGGGCCGATGCCCGCGCAGGCGGTGCGCTGGCTGGCCGCCGGGGTCGCCGAGGCGCTCCAGTCGATCCATGGCGCCGGACTGGTCCACCGGGATCTCAAGCCGTCCAATGTGCTGGTCGTGGAGGACGGGCCCCGGGTCATCGACTTCGGGATCGCCTCCGGTGTCTCCAACACCCGGCTGACCATGACGAACGTCGCCGTCGGCACCCCCGCCTACATGTCTCCCGAGCAGGCCAAGGACTCCCGGTCGGTGACCGGCGCCAGCGATGTGTTCTCGCTCGGCTCCACGCTCGTCTTCGCCGCCACCGGACATCCGCCGTTCCATGGCGCCAACCCGGTCGAGACGGTCTTCATGCTGCTGCGCGAGGGACCCGACCTGGAGGGTCTGCCCGAGGAGCTGCGCCCGCTGATCGAGGCGCTCATGCGGATGGAGGCCACCGCCCGCCCCAGCCCGGCCGACCTCCAGTCCCAGCTCGCCCCGCATCTCTTCGGCTCCGGCACCGACGACAGCGGTACGGCGTCCGCCTGGCTGCCCGAGAAGGCGGTCTCGCTGATCGAGTCCCGCCGCGGCGGCCGTCCCCCGCGGCCCGCCCCGCACACCGGACGCAGCGCCGGGGGCCGCCCCCCGGTACCGCCCCCGCCCGCCCACGCCCCCGCGGTCCCCGCCCACCCCCCGGGACACGCCCCGGTGCCCGGTCCGGCCGCCGCCCCCGACACCGCCCCGGTCCGGCTGGCCGGCGCCCCCGTGGCGATCGGGCCGGGCCCCCGCGTCGCCGACGCCCGCGCCGCCGCCGTCCAGGCGCCGCACCCCTCGGCCGGACTGGTCGCCTCCTGGGCCCGCCCCGCCGCCAACGGCGCCCAGCCCGCCCCCGCCACCGCCCCCGCCGTGCCCTCCGCCGACCCCGCCACCACCGGCTGGCGGCCCTGGCGGTTCCGGATGTCCAACGACGTCTGGGGCACCCCGACCGTCGACGGCGACCTGGTGTACGTCACCTCCTTCGAGGTGCACGCGCTGGACGTGGCGACCGGGCGGCGGCGCTTCAAGACCCGGGACGTGGCCTGGTCCATGGCGGTCTCCGAGGGCCGGGTGCACGCCTCCGACGGGCCCACCCTGTTCGCCCTCGACGCCCGTGGCGGCACCGATCTGTGGCGGCTCCAGACCGAGGGCTGGGTGTACTCCCTGAAGGCCGACCGGGGCACCGTCCTGACCGGCACCCGGGGCGGCGGCGTCCAGGCGTGGGAGGCGGCGACCGGCCACAAGCTGTGGGAGCTGAGCGGCGCCCAGAGCGACTTCGAGTCCCCGGAGGCCGGACCCGCCCTGTACGACGGCACCGCCTATGTCTGGCAGGACGCCCGGCTGCGCGCCCTGGACGCCCGGACCGGCGACGAGCGCTGGTCGTACCCCATCGGCGACGCGGCCTCCTGCGGTGGCGTGCCGGTCCGGATCACCCGGGCGGACGACGGGTTCGTGTATCTCTCCGCCGGGACCCGGGTCCTCGCCATCGATGTGGCCGGGGGCCATGTGAAGTGGCACTTCGAGGCGCCCGCCGTGTTCCTCTCGCCGCCCGCCTTCGCCCCGGGCCCGGCCGTCACCGGCGGCGGGGTCTACCTCGCCGACTACCTCGGCACGGTGTACGCGCTGGACGGCGCCGACGGCCGCGACCGCTGGCGGATCGCCACCGAGTCCCGCGCCTCGACCGAACCGGTCCTGGTGGCCGGTGGCCATGTGCACGTCGGCAGCGGCACCGGTCTCTACACGCTGGACGCGGTCACCGGCACGCCCAAGTGGCGGTTCCAGGCGGGCGGCGACATCGTCGGCGCCCCCTCGGTCGCGGAGGGCCGGATCCACTTCGGCTCCGTCGACCGGCTGCTCTACACCCTCAAGGCGGATGACGGACGGCTGCGCTGGAAGCTCGCCACCGGCGGCGAGATCACCGGCTCCCCGGTGGTGCGGGACGGCATCGTGTACGCGTGCAGCAAGGACCGCTGTGTGTACGCGCTGGACGCGGAGAAGGGCACGGGCACGGCCCGTACGGCGTAACGCCCGCGGGACGGCCGTCGCACCGGCGCGGAAGGGGTGCCGGACGGCGGCCGTCATGGACGGGGCGGCGCACCGCCCCAGGGCCGACGCTACGCCCGGTCCGGACCCACCGCATGTGCGGCCGGTGCGCGCGACTCCGCCCGGGGGCGTGTACTCGTCACCCACGGCTGAGCCGTTCGGGTCAGCCGTACGGGTCAGCCGTGTGGGTCAGCCGTGTGGGTCGCCTCACCTCACCCGGAACCCGCCGGGCCGCCGTCCGGTGAACAGCTCCGTCTGCCGGTCGGCCGGGAGGTTCCCCAGCGCGATGAACTGCGGTGCCTGGGCCAGCGCCCCCGCCAGTGCCGCCTCCCGGGCCGCCCACAGCGCCCGGACCGTGCCCTGCACGGCCGTCTCCGGGTACCCGGCGATCACCTCCGCGCAGCCGACCGCCGCCGCCAGCGCCCCGCCGGGCGCGGTCACCTCCGACACCAGCCCCGTCTGGTACGCCCGGTGCGCCCCGATCCGTTCGGCGCCGCCCATCAGCGCCAGCCGGGCCACCTCGCCGACCGGCATCCGCTGCGCCAGATACAGCGCCTCGTACGCGCAGACCATGCCGTAGGTGGTGTGCGGGTCGAAGAACTCCGCGGTCTCGTCGGCGATCACGAAGTCCGCCTCGCCCAGCAGATAGAAGGCGCCGCCGCAGGCCATCCCCCGGACGGCGGCGATCACCGGCTTCCACAGGTCGTTGGCCTTCGGCCCGACGGTGAGCAGCGGGTCGTCCATCATGTACGGCGATCCGGGCTGCGGGCCGCCGGTGTCGTCGCGGTCGACGCCGGTGCAGAAGGCGCGCTCCCCGGCGCCGGTGAGGACGATCGCCCGTACGGTGTCGTCGTACCGGAACTCCCGCCAGGCGGTGGTCAGTTCGGCGACCGTCCGGCGGTCCAGGGCGTTCAGGCGGTGCGGGCGGTCCAGGGTGACGACGGCGACCCCGGTGTCCGGGTCGGCCGTCACGTCCACGCTCATCCGCTCACCCAGCGCGGCAGTCCGTCGGCGGAGAACACCGCGCGCACCTTCGCGCCGATCCGTACCCGGTCCGGCGGTACGGAGTCGAGGGCCGCGTCGGGGTCGGCGACCAGGTTGCCGACCAGGCGGATACGGGGGGCGTCGGCGAGTTCGACCAGGATCACGTTGTAGGGGGCGAGTGCGGCGTAGTCGGGCAGCAGCGGGGGGTGCGGGACGGCGTAGGACCAGACGCGGCCGTGGCCCGACATCAGGCGCCAGTCGGTGGCGAAGGACTGGCAGTGCGGGCAGCAGGGGCGGGGCGGGAAGCGGAGTTCGCCGCAGTCGGCGCAGCCCTGGACGCGGAGTTCGCCCCGGGCGGCGTACTCCCAGAAGGGGGCGCCGTCGGTGTCGGTGACCGGGTGCAGCATGGCGGGGTCAGCTCCTCAGCAGCAGGGCCGAGGTGGGGACGCCCTCCCCGGCGGTGACGAGACAGGTGGCGGCGCCGGGCACCTGGGCGGTGCTGGTGCCGCGCAACTGCCGTACGCCCTCGGTGATCAGGTTGAAGCCATGGACGTACGCCTCGCTGAGGCCGCCGCCGCTGGTGTTCAGGGGGAGCCGGCCGCCGATCTCCAGGGCGCCGCCCTCGGTGAACGCGCCGCCCTCGCCGCGTCCGCAGAAGCCGTAGCCCTCCAGGGAGAGCGGGATCAGCGCGGTGAACGCGTCGTAGATCTGGGCGACGTCGACGTCCTCGGGGGTGAGGTCGCTGTGCTTCCACAGATGGCGGGCGGCGCTCCAGGCGGGGCCGGTCAGCGGGTCGTCGTTCCAGTAGTTGACCATGCCGTGGTGCTGGGCGGGCAGGCCCTGGGCGGCGGAGTGGACGTAGACGGGGGCCTGGCGGCAGTCGCGGGCGCGTCCGGCGCCGACGATCACGCAGGCCAGCGCCCCGTCGGTCTCCAGGCAGTTGTCGTAGAGGCAGAGCGGTTCGCTGATCCAGCGGGAGGTCATGTACATCTCGCGGGTCAGCGGGCGGTCGTACATCAGGGCGGCCGGGTTCTGGTTGGCGCGGTTGCGGCAGGCGAGGGCGACATTGAAGAGGTGGTCGCGGGTGGTGCCGTACTCGTGCATGTGGCGGCGGGCCAGCATGGCTATCTCGTCGACCGGGCGGAGCAGTCCGTAGGGGCGGGTCCACTGGGCGGGCGTGGGGAGTTGGCGGGTGGTGTCGGTCCAGGGGCGGGGGCCGCTGCCGCGTTTACGGGACCGCCAGGCCACACCCACGCTCGCCTGTCCGGCGGCGATGGCGGCGGCGAGCTGGGCGACGGTGGCGCAGGAACCGCCGCCGCCGTAGCCGGTGCGGGAGAACCAGGTGAGGTCGCCGAGGCCGACGGCCTTGGCCAGCTCCACCTCGTCGGTCTCCTCCATGGTGTACGAGGCGAGCGCGTCGACCTCGCCGGGGTCGATCCCGGCGTCGTCCAGCGCGGCGAGCACGGCCCGGCAGGCGAGGGTCCGTTCGTCCTCCGGGAGGCGTTTGGCGAAAGGCGTGCTGCCGATGCCGACGATCGCGGTGGCGTCCTTGAGTCCGGCCATGTGCGTACCTCCGGGCGGCGACCAGGTGGCTGACAGTTCGTCAGGTTATCGCTAATCTGACGGGTAGTCAGCTAGTGGTTCGGGGAGGCTGCCGTGCAGGGTGGGGATGTGGCGCAGTGGGGGACCGTCGCCGGGCTCGTCCGGGACGCGGCCGGACGGTACGCCGGTACCGAGGCGGTGGTGGACGGGCGGACCCGGGTCACCTACGCCGAACTCGGGGCCCGCGTCGAGCGTTCCGCGGCGGCCTGCGTCGCGCACGGGATCGAGCCCGGCGACCGGGTGGGCATCTGGGCGCCCAACAGCCTGGAGTGGATCACCGCGGCGCTGGGCGCGGTGTCCGCCGGGGCGGTGCTGGTGCCGCTGAACACCCGCTTCAAGGGCGGTGAGGCGGCGGACGTACTGCGCCGCAGCGGAGCCCGGCTGCTCTTCGTCACCGGCACCTTCCTCGGCACCTCCTACGTGGCCTCGCTGCGCCGGGCGCTGGCCGCCGGGCCGGGGCTGCCGGACCTGGAGCGGGTGGTGGTGCTCTCCGACGACGCGCCCGCCGACTTCCACACCTGGAAGGAGTTCCTCGCGGGCGGCGACAGCGTGGACGCCGGGGCGGTCGCGGCCCGCGCCGCCGCCCTCGACCCCTCGGCCCCCTCCGACATCGTCTTCACCTCCGGCACCACCGGCCGCCCCAAGGGCGCGGTCATCACCCACGCCCAGAGCCTGCGCGCCTACGACATCTGGGCCGAACTGGCGGGCCTGCGCCACGGCGACCGCTATCTGATCGTCAACCCCTTCTTCCACACCTTCGGCTACAAGGCGGGCGTCCTGGCCTGTCTGATGCGCGGGGCGACGATGATCCCGCAGCCGGTCTTCAACGCCGGTACGGCACTGGCGAACATCGGCGAGGAACGGGTCTCCGTCCTGCCCGGCCCGCCCACCCTCCTCCAGTCGCTGCTGGACCACCCCGCCCGGGACGCCCACGACCTGTCCGCGCTGCGGCTGGTGGTGACCGGCGCGGCCGTCGTCCCGCTGCGGCTGGTGGAGCGGCTGCGCGGCGAACTCGGCGTGGAGACCGTGCTGACCGCGTACGGGCTGTCCGAGGCGAGCGGCATCGTCACCATGTGCCGCCGGGGCGACGATCCGGAGGCCGTCGCCGCCACCAGCGGCCGGGCCATCCCCGGCACCGAGGTCAGGGTCGAGGCCCCGCCCGGCGAGCCCGGCGAGATCCTGGTCCGCGGCTTCCACGTCATGCGCGGCTACTACCGGGACCCGGCGGCCACCGCCGAGGTGCTCGGCCCGGACGGCTGGCTGCGCACCGGGGATGTGGGCGTGCTGGACGCGGCCGGGCGGCTGCGGATCACCGACCGGCTCAAGGACATGTTCATCGTCGGCGGCTTCAACGCCTACCCGGCGGAGATCGAGCGGATCCTCGGGCTGCACCCGGAGGTGGCCGATGTGGCGGTGGTGGGGATGCCGGACGCCCGGCTCGGCGAGGTCGGCAAGGCGTTCGTGGTGCGCAGACCGGGCGCGCTGGTCACGGCGGAGGACCTGATCGCCTGGGCGCGGCGGGAGATGGCGAACTACAAGGTGCCGCGGGCGGTGGAGTTCATGGGCGAACTGCCGCGCAACGCGAGCGGGAAGGTGCTGAAGGCGCGGCTGCGGGGGTGACGTTCCCCCGGGGGCGCGACAGGGCCGTACGCGCGCCGGGGCCGCGATCAGCTTCGTCGGTCCCTCGCGCGGTGCGCGGACGCCCCGGCCCTCCTGCGCGTCGGCCGCCCGACCGACGTCCGCTCGCGCGCGGCGCGGCCCCCGGCCACCTGGCGCGGAACGTGGCCGCCGTGGACGGTCCCTGGCGCGCGGGGCGCGGCAGCCGAGAACGGAAACGGTGGTCGCCAAGTCGGCGCCCGCAAGGGCGCGCGCGAGAACGGGGCCGATCCCGGGTTCGGCCCCGTCCGCTCATGTGCCCGCTCATGTGCCCGTTCCGGTGCCCGCTCGGCCGGCTACCGGTGTGCGGCGCCGTGCCGCGGCGGTGTCGGCATGCTGTTGTCCGCGAGGGCCGGGGCCGCGGCGACGGCGCTGACACCCAGCACCAGGACGAGCGTGGCGAGGATCTTCTTGGCGCGGGTCACTGCGGCTCCTTGGGAGAAGAGGATGCGGACGGGGTCGACGCTAGTGCGGCGGGGCGGGCGCTCGTGGTGACACGTGGCGGTCGCGCCATGATTCGGCCGGGACGCAGTTCTTGACAACGCCCGGTCCCGGCCGGACGACCGGAGCGGACCCCGGCCGCGGCGGCGCCCCCTCCCTGCCGCCGCGGCCGTCCCCGTCGGGGTGGTGGTCCCGTGCCCCCGGGCCGCTACTTGCCGTCGCGGGTCAGGTCGAGCGCCGGCGGAAGCGGCATCTGGTTGTCCTTGGTGTCCAGCGGCCCGTCGCCCTTGGGCGGCGACGGCATCTGGTTGTCCTTGGTGACGATGGTGTCGTCCCCCGCGGGCGGGACGGGAAGCTGGTTGTCCAACGGCTTGGTGGGTATGGCCTGCTGCTCGCTCATCGTTGTACTCCTCTGCAAGAACGAGGGGGTCGTGACGAACGCCCGCCCGGCGATTCCCCCGATGGACCGCCGGACGGACGCCCGGAGCCGCACACTACCCACGCAGCTCCCCATCAGGCCGTTTGCCCCCCGACGCGACGGCCTGACTGATACGAGGATGTCGGATGGCGATAAACGAACGCTGAACGTCCCGCGCGGCCGGGAACAAGCCCTGCTCAGGCCGCCGCGGCCGGGGTCAGCAGGGCGCGCACCTCGGCGGCCTCGACGGCTCCGTTCTCCTCGAACAGCCGCAGCGCCTCACGCCAGCAGACCTGGGCCCGGTCCAGTTGGCCGAGCGCCGCGAGGGCCCGCCCGAGGAGGGTCAGGACATGGCCGCGCATCCGGTCGCCGCCGATGCAGCCGATCGCCAGGGACTGTTCGGCGTGCTGGGCGGCCTGGGCCGGGCGGCGGGCGGCGATGTGCGCCTCCGCGATCCGGAAGTGGGTCGTGCCCTCCCACAGCCGCTGGCGGTGGTGGACGAAGACGGTCAGGGCGTCCCCGAACTGGCCCAGCGCGTCGGCCGGGCGGCCCGCCTTGGTGAGGGCCATCCCCAGCGCGTAGTGCCCGTTGGCGAGCCGCATGGTCCGGCCCAGCTCCGCCAGCAGGGCCAGCCCGTACTGGGCGATCTCCACGGCCTTGGTGATGTCCCCCATCGACAGATGGGCCCGGGACAGGTTGAACAGGGTCGTGGCCTCACCGGCCCGGTTGCCCGCCTCGCTGTAGCCGCGGATGGCCCGCTCGAAGAGCAGTTCGCCGTCCTGGTAGCGGTGCTGGTGCAGGGCGATCAGCCCGCGGTCGTTGGCCGCCCAGCTGACCGCGGCGAGGTCGTCCGCCCGCTCCGCCCGCTCCATGGCGACCCGGGCCTCCTCGGCGGCCTGCTGGATACGCCCCGCGACCAGCAGCGCGTTGGTGAGCGTGGTGCGGGCCCGGCCCTCGGCGCGGACGTCCCCGGCGCCCCGCGCGGCCTCGCAGGCGGCGACGGCCGTCGCCTCGTACTGGCGGGCGTTGGCGCCCGACTCGGTGAGGTCCTTGGCCGCCCACAGCAGATCGACCGCGCGCCGCAGCCGGGCACCGGCGACCGACTGGCGGACACAGGCGAGCAGGCACTCGCCCTCGGCGTAGAGCCAGTCGAGGGCAGCCGCGCCGGACTCGAAGCGCAGGCCCTGGTGGTCGGTGGGTTCGAGGTGGTCGACCAGCCGGTCGCCGGGCCGCTCGATGGCGTACACCCGGGCGGCGGTGGCGAGATAGAAGTCCAGCAGCCGGGAGAGCGCTGCCTCACGTTCGGCCGGGGGCTGTTCGTCGCGCTCCGCGCAGGCGCGGGCGTAGAGCCGGACCAGGTCGTGGAAGCGGTAGCGGCCGGGGGCGGCGGACTCCAGCAGGGAGGTGTCCACCAGGGACTCCAGCAGGTCTTCCGTCTCCCCGGCGGGCAGGTTCAGCATCGCCGCCGCGGCGGCCAGCGAGATGTCGGGGCCGTCGGCGAGGCCGAGCAGCCGGAAGGCGCGGGCCTGGGCGGGTTCGAGCTGGCCGTAGCCGAGTTCGAAGGTGGCCGCCACCGCCAGGTCACCGGCCTGCAACTCGTCCAGTCTGCGGCGTTCGTCGGCGAGCTTGGCGGCCAGCACCGACACCGTCCAGGTGCGGCGGGCGGCGAGCCGGGACGCGGCGATCCGGATGGCCAGCGGCAGGAACCCGCAGGCGGCGACCACGTCGAGGGCAGCCTCCCGCTCCGCGCGCACCCGCTCCGCACCGACGATCTTCGTGAACAGCGCCAGCGCCTCGTCCGGGGACATCACATCCAGGTCCACCAGGTGCGCGCCCGCCAGGTCCACCATCCGGATCCGGGAGGTGACCAGCGCCGCGCAGCCCTCGGTGCCCGGCAGCAGCGGTCTGACCTGGGCGGCGTCGCGCGCGTTGTCCAGCAGGACCAGCACCCGGCGCCCGTCCAGCAGCGAGCGGTACAGCGCGGCGCGCTCCTGGAGGGTGTCCGGTATCGCCGCGTCCGCCGTGCCCAGCGCGCGCAGGAACGCGCCGAGTACCGCCTCCGGTTCGGCGCAGCGCGGGCCGGTGCCCTGGAGGTCGACGTAGAGCTGGCCGTCGGGGAAGGCGGCCCGCGCGCGGTGGGCCACATGCACCGCGAGGGTGGTCTTGCCGACGCCGCCGATCCCGGCGACCGCGGAGAGCGCCATCACCCGGCCCTCGGCCTGGCGCAGCACCTCGCTCAGCTCGTCCACGAATCCGGTCCGCCCGGTGAAGTCCGGGACCGTGGCGGGGAGCTGGGCGGGGCGCACGGTCGCCATCGCCGGGGAGGCGGCGGGCGCGGCGGGCTCCGCGAGGGCCGGGTCGGCGCGCAGGATGCGCTCCTGGAGGTCACGCAGTCCGGCCCGGGGGTCGACGCCGAGTTCCTCGCGCAGCAGCCGCCGGGTGTCGGCGTACACGGCGAGCGCCTCGGCCTGCCGGCCGCTGCGGTACAGGGCCAGCATCAGCAGTTCGCGGGGGCGTTCGCGCAGCGGCTGGGCGGCGGTCAGCGCGGTCAGCTCGGACACCGCCTCGGCGTGGCAGCCCTGCTCCAGGTCCATGTCGAGGCGGGTTTCGAGGAGTTGCAGCCGCCATTCCTCCAGCCGGACCCGCTGCGCCTCGGCGTACGGGCCGGGCACTCCGGCCAGCGGTTCGCCGTCCCACAGCGCCAGCGCCCGGCCGAGCGTCTCCCGGGCGCGGCACAGGTCGCCCGCGCCGCGCGCCTTCTCCGCCCCGGCGGCGAGGTCCTGGGCGTGTGCCAGATCGAGGGCGCCGCCGGGCGGCCGGAGCGCGTATCCACCGGACTCGCTGACCAGGACGCCCGCGTCGAGCACCTTGCGCAGCCGGGAGGCGTAGGTGCGCACCGCGGCGAGCGCCTGCGACGGCGGTTCCTCGCCCCACAGCGCGTCGATCAGTTCGGCGGCGGTGGCGGTGCGGCCCTCACGCAGCAGCAGGGCCGCGAGCAGGGCGCGCTGCTGCGGGGACCCGGTGGGCAGGGGTTCCCCGCCGCGCCAGGCCCGCACCGGTCCGAGCACCCCGAAGCGCAGCCCCGGCGCGTGTCCGGTCCCGCCCGTGCCGCCGCCGTCCCGGCCCTCGGCCGGAGAACCGTCGGCCGCCGTGCCGCCCCCGTACGCCGCGGCCCCCGCGTCCGGACGCCGCTGTGCCGGCACCCGCGGCGGTCCCCCGTCGTCCATCGTCCGTCCCCCTAGGACCTGCCCTAGACATCCTGAAGCCCCCGTCAGTCTGCCTCGCGCGGGGCGAATGCGTCAGCTGTGCGAGACGGCGCTCACAACCCGGCACGCGCTACAACACAGGTCCCTCACATCGTCTTCGCCCCTCTTCCCGCGCGGCGCCGCCCTCAAAGATGTGATCCCGGACACCTGATCCAGATACACCCCGGCCCCCGTCGCGCCCCCGTCCCACCACCGCCCCACCGCGGTCCCACCACCATCCCCTCACTCCCGCCCCCCACCGTCCGCCGCATCCCGCCGGGTCCGGGGAGCTGACGGTCCGTCAGATCGGCGCTACCGTGCCCTTCATGGACAGCGACTTCCCGAGGATCATCTCCGTCGACGACCACACCGTCGAACCCGCGACCGTCTGGCAGGACCGACTGCCCAAGAAGTACGCCGAGACCGGCCCCCGCGTGGTCCGCGCCCCGCTGAAGGACATGTCCTTCCTGGGCGGCCGGTTCAAGCCGGTCATGGGCGCCCCCGGCGACGACGGCCCGATCGGCGACTGGTGGATCTACGAGGACCTGCACCGCCCGCTCACCCGCCTGGACACCGCCGTCGGCTACGACCGCGACGAGATCAAACTCGAAGTGATCACCTACGAGCAGATGCGCCCCGGCTCCTACGACGTGCCCGCCCGGCTGGCCGACATGGACGTCAACCACGTCCAGTCCGCGCTGTGCTTCCCGACCTTCCCGCGCTTCTGCGGCCAGACCTTCACCGAGGCCGCCGACCGCGACCTCGGGCTGCTGTGCGTGCGCGCGTACAACGACTGGATGGTGGAGGAGTGGTGCGGCCCGCAGGCGGACGGGCGGCTGATCCCGCTCACCCTGATCCCGCTGTGGGACGCCGAACTCGCCGCCGCCGAGGTCCGGCGCAACGCGGCGCGCGGGGTGCGGGCCGTCGCCTTCTCCGAGATACCCCCGCACCTGGGGCTGCCGTCCGTGCACACCGACGACTGGGACCCGTTCCTCGCCGCCTGCGACGAGACCGGCACGGTCATCGCCATGCACATCGGCTCCAGCAGCCGGATGCCGTCCACCTCCGCCGACGCCCCGCCCGCCGTGGGCTCCACCATCACCTTCGCCAACTGCTGCTTCTCGATGGTCGACTGGCTGATGAGCGGCAAGTTCGAGCGCTTCCCGCACCTCAAGGTGATGTACGCGGAGGGCCAGATCGGCTGGATTCCGTACATCCTGGAACGCGCGGACGTGGTGTGGGAGGAGAACCGGGGCTGGGGCGGGGTCGCCGGGAAGGTCACCCGGCCGCCCTCGGAACTCTTCGCGGAGCATGTCTACGGCTGCTTCTTCGACGACGCCTTCGGACTGCGCAACCTGGACGCGATCGGCGTCGGCAACGTCCTCTACGAGACCGACTACCCGCACTCCGACTCCACCTGGCCCAAGTCCCGCGAGGTCGGCGAGGCGCAGATGGGCCATCTGGACGGCCCGACCGTGGAACGGATCGTCCGGGGCAACGCCATCGACCTGCTCGGTCTCACCCCCGACGGACGCTGGCCCGGCGGCGTCCGGTGAGCGTCGCGTACGGCATCCAGCTCCCGGTGCAGTCGCAGAGCACGCTCTACGCCGAGCCCTGGGAGGCGGACGCCGGGCCCGAGGATCTGCGGGCGGTGGCGGTCGCCGCCGAGCGGGCGGGCTTCGCCTACCTCGCCACCTGCGACCACGTGGGCGTCCCCCGCCGTCTCGCGGACGCCATGGGCACCGTCTGGTACGACCCGGTCGCCACGCTCGCCCATCTCGCCGCCGTCACCACCCGGATCAAGCTGCTCAGCCATGTCGCCGTGGTCGGTCTGCGCCATCCGCTGGCGACCGCCAAGCAGTACGCCACCGTCGACCAGCTCTCCGGGGGACGGCTGATCCTCGGGGTGGGCGCCGGACATGTCCGTGAGGAGTTCGAGGCGCTCGGCCAGGACTTCGCGCGGCGCGGAGCCGTCCTGGACGAGGTGATCGACGCCCTGCGCGCGGCCCTCGGCCCCGAGGAGTACCCCGAGCACCACGGGAAGGTGTACGACTTCGCCGGGCTCGGCCAGCGCCCCCGCCCCGCGCAGCCGCACATCCCCGTCTGGGTGGGCGGCTCCTCGCCCGCCGCCGTGCGCCGGGCCGCCGTCAAGGGCGACGGCTGGCTGCCGCAGGGCGACCCGCGCGACCAGTTGCCCGAGCGGATCGCGACCCTGCTGCGGCTGCGCGCCGAGGCGGGCGTCACCGCCCCGCTCACGGTCGGCGCGCTCACCGAGCCCCTCTACCTGGGCACTCCGGGTTGGCATGTGGGCCGCCGCACGCTCACCGGCGCCCCCCGGTCCATCGCCGCGTCCCTGAACGCCTATCCGGCGATGGGCGTGCACCAGATCCAGGTCCGCTTCCGCTGCCGGGACCGGGCCGAACTCATCGACCAGATCACCGCGTTCGGGGCGGAGGTCGCCCCGCACCTCGACTGACCGACGGGAGCACCGTATGGGCAAGCTGGACGACCGGGTCGTCATCGTCACCGGCGCGGCACGCGGACAGGGCGAACAGGAGGCCCGGCTGTTCCGGGCGGAGGGCGCCGAGGTGGTCGTCGCCGATGTGCTGGACGACCAGGGCGAGGCGCTCGCCAAGGAGATCGGCGCGCTGTACGTCCATCTGGACGTGGGCGAGGAGTCCCAGTGGCGGACGGCGGTGGCGGCGGCGCTGGGCGCGTACGGACGGCTCGACGGGCTGGTGAACAACGCCGGGATCCTGCGCTTCCACGCCCTCGCCGACACGCCGCTGGACGAGTTCATGCAGGTCGTGAAGGTGAACCAGGTCGGCTGTTTCCTGGGGATCAAGGCCGTCGCGGGTCCGATCGCCGAGGCCGGGGGCGGGACCATCGTCAACACCGCGTCCTACACCGGGCTCACCGGGATGGCGGCGGTCGGCGCGTACGCCGCGTCCAAGCACGCGGTGCTGGGCTTGACCCGGGTCGCGGCGCTGGAGCTGGCCGGGGCCGGGATCAGGGTCAACGCGGTGTGCCCCGGTGTGATCGACACGGCGATGGCCGACCCGACCGCGCTGGACCCGGACGCGGACCCGGAGGCGGTGCGGCGGTCACTGGACGGGCTGTACCGCAGGCTGGTGCCGCTCGGCCGGATCGGGCGCCCGGAGGAGGTGGCGCGGCTGGCGCTGTTCCTGACGTCGGCGGACTCGTCGTACATCACCGGGCAGCCGTTCGTGATCGACGGGGGGTGGCTGGCGGGGGTGTCGGTGGTGTGACCGGCCGCCGGGCGGAGCACCTGAGCGCCGTTTCTGACGGCCCATCAGCTATTGACGCTACATGCGCGCGGTGCCACAGTCGGCGGGACTCGAATCTGACACAACGTCAGAAACGACAGCACGCGGAACAACGGTGAAGGATCTCTTGGAGGGGTGACCGGCCTTGGAATTCGGGCTCTTTGTACAGGGATATGTGGGCAAGCGCGCCGAGACCGACCCGCTGGCCGAGCACAAGGCGCTGATGGAGGAGACCGAGTACGTCATCGCGGCGGACCGGGCCGGGTTCAAGTACGCGTGGGCCTCCGAGCACCACTTCCTGGAGGAGTACTCGCATCTCTCCGCCAACGACGTCTTCCTCGGCTATCTCGCCCACGCCACCGACCGCATCCACCTGGGCTCCGGGATCTTCAACCCGCTGGCCCAGGTGAACCACCCGGTGAAGGTCGCCGAGAAGGTCGCCATGCTCGACCACCTCAGCGAGGGCCGGTTCGAGTTCGGCAGCGGACGCGGCGCCGGGTCGCACGAGATCCTCGGCTTCCTGCCCGGCATCACCGACATGAACTACACCAAGGAGATCTGGGAGGAGACCATCGCGGAGTTCCCGAAGATGTGGCTCCAGGACGAGTACCCGGGCTTCCAGGGCAAGCACTGGTCCCTCCCACCGCGCAAGATCCTCCCCAAGCCGTACGGCAAGTCCCACCCGGCGATGTGGTACGCGGCCGGTTCGCCCCCGTCGTACGCGATGGCGGCGAAGAAGGGCCTCGGGGTGCTGGGCTTCAGTGTGCAGAAGGTCTCCGACATGGAGTGGGTGCTGGAGCAGTACAAGACGGCGGTGGTGGACGCCGAGCCGGTCGGGGACTTCGTCAACGACAACGTGATGGTGACGACGACGGCGATCTGCGCGCCCACCCATGACGAGGCGATCCAGGTGGCCGTGAACGGCGGACTGCACTACCTCCCGTCGCTGGTCTTCCGCTACCACGACACCTTCCCCCGCCCCGAGGGCTTCCCGGTCTGGCCGGAGACCCTGCCCGAGTACACCGCCGAGTTCGTGGAGCTGATGATCGAGGAGGAGCTGCTGGTCTGCGGCGACCCGGACGAGGTGCTGCGGCAGTGCGAGCGGTGGGAGCGGGCCGGGGCGGACCAGATCTCGTTCGGGCTGCCGGTGGGGGTGCCGAAGGAGGACACCCTGCGCACGATCCGGCTGATCGGCGAGCATGTCATCCCGAAGATCGACACCGATCCGGTGCACCGGACGTCCCGCTTCCGGGCGGGGGCGTGAGGGCTGTGGAGCGGCGACCGCGCGAGAGCGGGGCGATGGCCCGTGCTTGACCATGTCATCAAGGGCGCGCTGGTGGTGGACGGCACCGGAGCGGCGGCGCGGACGGCGGATGTCGGCATCAGGGACGGCCGGATCGCCGCCGTGGGGACGGTGACGGAACCGGCCCGGACGTCGGAGGACGCGACGGGCCTGGTGCTGGCGCCCGGCTTCGTCGACCCGCACACCCACTACGACGCCCAGCTGTTCTGGGACCCGTACGCCACCCCGTCGCTGAACCACGGGGTGACCACGGTCGCCGCCGGGAACTGCGGCTTCACGCTGGCCCCTCTGCACCCCGACCGCCCCGAGGACGCCGACTACACCCGGCGGATGATGGCCCGGGTGGAGGGCATGGCGCTGGTGGCGCTGGAGGAGGGGGCGCCCTGGACCTGGCACGGCTTCGGCGAGTACCTGGACGCGCTGGAGGGCCGGATCGCGGTCAACGCCGGTTTCATGGTGGGCCACTGCGCGCTGCGCCGCCACGTGATGGGACCGGATGCGGTGGGCGGCCGACCGACCCCCGCGCAACTGGACGCGATGGTGGCGCTGCTGCGGGACGCGATGGCGGCCGGGGCGTGGGGCCTGTCCACCACCCAGTCCGGCACGCACGCCGACGGCGACGGACAGCCCGTGGCGTCCCGGCACGCGGACCCCGCCGAACTGCTGGCGCTGTCCCGGGCGGTGGGGGAGCACGAGGGCACGCAGATCGAGGCGATCGTCGCGGGCTGTCTGGACCAGTTCAGCGACGCGGAGATCGATCTGCTGGTGGAGATGAGCGCGGCGGCTGGACGCCCGCTGAACTGGAACGTGCTGACGATCGACGCGGCCGTGCCCGAGCGGGTGCCGCGCCAGTTGCTGGCCAGCGAGCGGGCGCGGCGGGCGGGCGGCCGGATCGTCGCGCTGACCATGCCGATCCTCACGCCGATGAACATGTCCCTGGGCACGTTCTGCGCGCTGAACCTGATCCCCGGCTGGGGCGAGACGCTGGCGCTCCCCGTGCCCGAGCGGATCGAACGGCTCCGCGACCCGGAGGTCCGCGCGGAACTGCTGCGCCGGGCCCAGTCGAAGGAGGCGGGCGTCTTCCGCCGCCTCACGAACTTCGCCCGGTATGTCATCGGCGACACCTACAGCACCGCCAACGAGGGCCTCACCGGCCGGATCGTGGCGGACATCGCCGCCGAACGCGGCGAGGACCCCTTCACCTGCCTGGTGGAGATCTGCGCGCGGGACGACCTGCGGACGGTCCTGTGGCCGATGCCGACCGACAACGACCCGGCGTCCTGGGCGCTGCGCGCCGAGACCTGGCGCCACGAGGACGTCCTGCTGGGCGGCTCCGACGCGGGCGCGCACCTGGACCGGATGTGCGGCGCCCCGTACACGACCCGCTTCCTGGGCGACTGCCTGCGCGGCCGGAAGCTGGTCGGGCTGGAACAGGCGGTACGGATGCTGACCGACGACCCGGCCCGCCTGTTCGGCCTGCGCGACCGGGGCCGGATACAGCGGGGCTACCACGCCGACCTGGTCCTGTTCGACCCGGAGCGCGTCGAGGCGGGCCCGGCGACCCTGGTCCACGACCTCCCCGGCGACAGCCCCCGCCTGGACTCCAGGGCCCTCGGCGTGAAGGCGGTGTGGGTGAACGGCGTGGCGGCGATCCGCGACGACGTGGTGACGGGCGCGGTACCGGGCCGGGTCCTGCGTTCGGGCCGCGACACGGCGACGGTGAGCACCCGATGACGCAGTCGCTGTACGTGGGCGGCGCGTGGGTGCCCCCGGAGGGCGGCCACTACGAGGTGGTGGACCCGGCGACCGAGGAGGTCGTGGGCCTCGCGCCGGAGGCGTCCCGGGCCCAGGTGTACGCGGCCTGCGCGGCGGCACGGGAGGCGCTGGGCCCGTGGTCGCGCACGCCCGCCGAGACCCGTACGGCGCTGCTGGGCCGGGCGGCGGACATCATCCGGGAGCGTCTGGTGCCGTACGCGGAGCTGGCCCAGGCGGAGACCGGCGCGACGACGGCGACGGCACGGGCGATGCAGGTCGGGGTGGCGGCGGCGCGGTTCCGCCGGTACGCGCGGATGGAACCGGCGGAGTGGGCGATCGCGCCGCAGGTGACGGAGGCGGGTGTGATGGGCCGGGGCGGAGTCCTGGGCGCCTTGGCCGTCCGCCAGCCGGTGGGCGTGGTCACCTGCATCACCTCGTACAACAACCCCTGGGCCAACCCGGCGGGAAAGATCGCCCCGGCGCTGGCGATGGGCAACACGGTGGTGGTGAAACCGGCGCCGCAGGACCCGCTGTCGGTGTACCGGATGGCGGAGGCGCTGGAGGCGGCCGGGGTGCCGCCGGGTGTGGTGAACGTGGTGTCGGGGCGGGCGGTGGAGGTCGGGGAGGCGGCGGTCGACTCCCCGGATGTCGACATGGTCAGCTTCACCGGCTCGACGGCGGTCGGCAGACGCATCGCGGAAGTCTGCGGACGCGGCATGAAACGCCAGCTCATGGAGCTGGGCGGCAAGGGCGCGGCACTCGTCTTCGAGGACGCGGACCTGGACGCGGCGGTGTCCGGCATCGGCACGGCGTTCTCCTTCTACAGCGGCCAGATCTGCACGGCACCGACACGGGTGCTGGCCCAGCGTGCCGTGTACGACCACCTGGTGGACCGCCTGGCGGCCTACGCTGCCCGCCTCCAGGTGGGCGACCCGCGCGACCGGGCGACGGTGGTGGGCCCGGTGATCTCGGCGGCCCACCGCGACCGGGTGGAGGCGTATGTGGAACTGGGCCGCGAGGAGGGCGCGGTGCTGCGGGCCGGCGGCGAACGCCCGTCCCTGCCGCACGGCTTCTACGTCCAGCCGACGCTGTTGGCGGACTGCACCAGCGGGATGCGGGTGGTGCGGGAGGAGATCTTCGGCCCGGTGGTGTGCGTGCTCCCCTTCGACGACGAGGAGGAGGCCGTCGCCCTGGCCGACGACTCGGAGTACGGCCTGATCGACTACGTCTGGTCGGCGGACACGGCCCGCGCGTTCCGCGTGGCCCGGCGGCTACGCGCGGGCGGGGTGGGCGTGAACACGGTCGGCCGCAACATGGAGGCGCCGTTCGGGGGGTTCAAGTCGAGCGGGGTGGGGCGGGATGTGGGGAGTTACGCACTGCACGCGTACAGCGAGGTACAGGCGATCGTGTGGCCGGGGTGAGGGCCGGGGCGCACCGGCGGTGGATGCGCCGACTGGGCGTGTCATAGGCGACATGACAGTCACCGGGCTCGATGGGCCGGTCGCAGATCAGACACATGAGGACCCCGGTGAGGGCGTCGTGGTGATCGCAGAGAGCGACGACGGACTGGGCGAGCCGCCGGACACGGGCGAGGTCGCGGGCGGCGACGGCATCCGGGCGCTCGGCGAGCCGCCGCCGGGCGGTGTCGGCACTGACGAGGGCGAGGGCGGCGGGAATGTCGTCCGGGGCCAGGGCGCGGGCGAGATGCTCGGTGGCCGGGACGAGTGCGGTGACGTAGGCATGGAAGTCCCGCCCGAACCGCTGGGTGGTGGCGACCCGGGGAACGGCCGTCTGATCGAGGAGCCAGGAGGCGTAGGCCCGCATGATGCCGGTGGAGGACGGAAGGGGCGCGGGGGCCGTGGGCGCGGGGTGGTGAAGGGGACAGGCGCAGGGTGGTAGCTGAGGGCCGCGCTGGTCGGGTGGTGGTTCGTAGGTGTGGGGGACGACGACGGTGGTGCGGGGGGAGGTGACCGCGCCGTCGCGGGTGACGGTGTAGACCTCGATGGTCATTTTGGCGGCGGGTGGGTGGGGGGTGGGGTTCGGCATGTGGGGGGGGCTCCTGGCGTCGACGGTCAGGGTCGTACTGCGATGGGAGACCACCCTCGGGCCCCGGCTGCTGGGCCGGAAAGGAAACTTCGCCCCGGACCTGCTTCACGCCACAGGGACAGTTCTCCCGCGCCCATCGTTTCCCTGCACGCAGCGTCATCGCTCGGTTACGGTTGAGCCGCCCGTGGTGAGGAGAGGTGATGCGCGACGAACCCCAGGGAAACCAGACGCTTCGTCGGCTGATGGCCGAGTACGGCTTCACCCGGGAAGGACTCGCGACGGCGGTCAACCAGGCGACCGAACGGCGCACCGGTGCCCTTGGCAACTGCACCGCCCGACTCGTGGGCCGTTGGCTGAACGGGGAGGTCGACTGGCCGCGCACGCGGGGGCGGGAGTCACTCGAAGCCGTATTCGGATGTCCGGTGGACGAACTGGGATTCAGGTCTCCCGCCGCCGGTGCCGACGGGGTTACCGTGCGGGCGTCAGAACAGCCCCGCCCACAGGAAGCGCCCGTGATTCGCCGCACTTTCGTCCTCGGCATCACCGGCAGTCTGCTCACTCTGCCGCCGCTGCCCGATTCGGGCCGCCTCGGAATGTCCGACATCGGACGGATCAAGGCCGCGGCGGCGGGGCTGCATCGGATCGACGATCTCCACGGCGGCGTGAGAGTCGCAGACGTCGCGGCTCAGTACATCGAGTACGTGGAGGCTGCTGCCCGGCGCTGCACCATCAGCGGCCGAGCTCAGGAGCAGCTCTACACAGCGCTGGGCGAGATGGCCACGAGCGCGGGCTGGTTCGCGTTCGACGCACGCCGCCAGGAGGACGCACGCCGTCACTGGGACACGGCGCTGCGCTACGCCCTGCTCGCGGGCAATGCCCTCCTCCAGGCCCGGGTGTGGTCGTCTATGTCGCACCAAGCCTGGCAGTTGGGGTACGGAGGCGAGGCGGTCGCCATCGCGCGCGCCGCGCTGGACCGGACACGCGGTCGCCGGGACGGCCAGTTGTCCGCACTGCTGCACACCCGTGTCGCCCAGGGGCACGCCATCCAGCGTGAGGCGGGCTGGTGCGCCCGCTCTCTGCTGCACGCCGAGATCGAGTTCGACAAAGAGGCCGACGTGCCGCAGCAGTGGCTTGGCTTCTTCAACGCCGGGGAAATCGCGGCGACGACGACCCTCTGCTTCCTCGATCTGCGCGACGGTGCGCGGGCGGTCGACTCGGCCCGCGCCGCCCTGCACTCCGTAGAGGCGACTCCCTTCCAGCGCAACAAGTTCGCCGCACGGGTACGGCTCGCCCGTGCCTTGGGCGACGCCGGGGAACTGGAGGAGGCAGTTTCAGCCGCCGACGACGCCCTCAAACTCCTGCCCGGCGTGCGCAGTGCACGGATCGCCGCCCGCCTGGATCAACTGCGCGACATACTGCTGAACCGTGGTGCGCCCGGCGCCACGGCATTCTCGGAACGATACAAGGCGGTGACCCCATGACCGTGGATCTCCTGACGACCAGCTACTACACCAGCCCCCGACTCGCAGAGATCCGCAGCACGATCCTCGACGTGTACTCCGATGTGTACGCGGACGAGATCGCCACCAACCCGTTCTTCTCCCTGGAGCGCTTCGAGGAGCGGTTGGACGGCCATGTCGGCGCCGGAGGCTGGGGCTGTGTCGTCGCCGAGGTCGGCGCGGAGGTGGTGGGCTTCACCTACGGTTTCACCTCCCGCCAGGACGCCACCACGTTCAAACTCTGCGAGAACATGCTGCGCGCGAGGTGGCGCAAGCGCGGCATCTCGCGTGTGATGCACGACGAACTGATGAGCCACCGCCGCGAGGACCGCGCCGAACTCCTGGTCCGCCGCGAACGCCCGCGGCTCCGCGCCCTGTACGAGCGCTGGGACTACCAGCGGGCCGGTGAGAAGCTGCCGTTCCCCGACTCCCCGCTGTACGACGTGATGGTCCTGGACCTGCGCCCGGAGTAGCCGCAAGGCGTCAGAGGTCGATGCCCAGGAACTCCGCCAACGCGTCCAGCCCCGGCGGGTGATCGGGCAGCGCCCGCAGATCGCGGACGATCGCCACGGCCAGGGTGTGGTGCCGCAGCCACGCAGGCGCCACCTTGCGCAGCGATTCGAGGGCCTTCACCGCGTCACCGAGGTCCGTGTGGGCGCGGGCCATGTCGAGCAGGAACCAGGTCCGCCAGGACGGGGGCACATCCTTGCCCAGCCGTATGCCCTGCGCGAGGGCGAGGGCGTCCTGTGGACGGCCGTACTGCACGGCCAGCCGGACCCGCTCGATCCGAACGGACGCCGGGCTGAACACGCTGACCATGCGTTTGTCCCCCGCATCCGGCAGCTTGGCCACCCGGCCCGCCTCGGTCTCGGCGTGCGTCATCAGCGCGGCGGCCCGGTCGTAGTCGCCCCCGCGCGCGGCCGACGTGGCGGCGGACATGGTCAGCGCGCCCCAGACCTTCAGACCGTCGGCGGTGGCCGTGTGCCCGCCGTCCCGGAGGCCGTCCGCGCTGTGCAGGGCGATACTCAGGGCGTCGTCCAGCCGTCCCTGCCGTTGGTACGTCCAGGCCACCGAGTTGACGATCATCGGCGCCAGCAGCGGGTCGGCGGCATGTCCGGCCGCCTCTATGGGCCCGCTCCAGGCCGATCAGCGCGAGGTCCGTCTTCCCCATCCGTACGGCGACATGACCGGCGAGCTGGAGCGCCTTGCCGAGCGCCACGAACCCGGCGGTCCGGTCGTCGCCGTCCGCCGAGGCCGCAGCCGTGCGCGCGTCCGCGATCAGGTCGGGCAGCGCCTGCATCACCGTGTCGAACTCGGCGGAGTGGTACCGCGTCCAGCCGTCCGCGATCCGCTCGCGCAGCGCGGTGAGCGAGAAGCCGGGACCCGGCTGCTCCGGCGCCGGTCCCCAGAGCACCGGCATGACGGCCCGCCGTACGGCCACGAACCGGGGTCCGTCGTTCTCGCCGGTCGAGGCGAGCGCGGGCGGGTCGCCCAGCAAGGTCGTCAGCTCCACGCCGAGCCCGTTCGCCAGCGCATGCAGGGTGGGCAGCCGCGCGGAGTGCTTCCGGTGCTGTTCGAGCTGCCGGATCACCTCCACGGACACACCGGACCGCCCGGCCAGCTCCTCCTGCGTCAAGGAGGCGAGTCGGCGCAGCCGCCGCAGGGCCCGCCCCAGGTCTTCGGTCGCCACGGGGCCACGGTACGCGGGTGGCACTGCGGGCGGGCGCGGGTGGAACTATCCGGCGATCTCCGACACACCCCTCTTCGAATCCGCGCTCACCGCCGCCCGACCGGCGGAGCCGCCCGTTCCCATCTGCTCGCCCTCGCCCGCCGTCCGGCTCACCCGGCTGGACCACATCCGGGGCGCCAGGACGAAACACACGGACGTGAATCGCTGTTGTCGCCTTCAGCACCATGACCGGTGACGAGCGATGAGCCGTTGGAGGCGATCCGTACATGGCCCTGAGCCACGAACAGCGTGAGCAGTTCCTCGCAGAGCCCCACATTGCAGCGCTGGCCGTCGACGGGGGCGCGGGTCGCGCCCCGCTCGCCGTGCCCATCTGGTACAGCTACACGCCCGGCGGCGACGCCTGGGTCATGACCGGCCTGAACTCCCGCAAGCACCGGCTGATCAAGGCCGCCGGACGCTTCACCCTGCTGGTCGACCGGGTCGAGCCCACCGTCCGCTATGTCTCCGTGGAGGGCCCGGTCGTGGACGAGACCCCGGCCACCATCGAGCAGCTCCGGGAGGTGTCCGCCCGCTACCTCCCGGCCGGGAAGCTGGAGGCGTACGTCGACTTCTCCTGGAAGAACAACGGGGACATGGTCGTCCTGACCATGCGTCCCGAGCGGTGGGTGTCGTCCGACCTCGGGTCGCTGTAGCAGGGGGCTCGCGACCGGGCCGTCGTATGTCATGAGTCGTCACCGGGTCGTCGGGGCCGCCTCGGGCCCCCGGGTCATACTCCCCCCATGCACCCCGACGACCTCCCCGCACTGCTGACGTCCCTGCGGGTATGGGACCCCGAGCGCACCACGCTCCCCCCGCTCGCCCCGGACACGGCACCGGCGTCCCCGCTCCCCCTCTTCGCGGACTGGTTCGCGGAGGCGGTGGCGGCGGGGCAGCCGGAGCCGCACACCATGTCGCTGGCCACGGCGGACGACGACGGCCACCCCGACGTCCGTACGGTGATGCTGCACGGCGCGGACGCGGACGGCTGGTCGTTCGCCACGCACGCCACCAGCCGCAAGGGACGGCAGCTCGCCGCGACCCCGTACGCCGCCCTCGGTTTCTACTGGTCGGCGCTGGGCCGCCAGGTGCGGGTGCGGGGCGCGGTGCACGCCGCTCCGGCCGACGAGAGCCAGGCCGATCTGCACGCCCGCTCGACCGGCGCCCTCGCCGCGGCGCTGACCGGCGGGCAGAGCGAGGTCCTCGGGTCGCTGGACGAACTGGCCCGGCGCTCGGCGCGGTCGTGGGAACGGGCGCGGTCCGCGCCGGACACGCCCGCGCCGACCTGGACCCTCTACCGGCTCCAGCCCGACGAGGTGGAGTTCTTCCAGGGCGACGCGGCGCGCCGACATGTACGGCTGCGGTATCGGAGGGACCAGGGGGAGGAGGCGGGGGCGGGCGGCTGGCGCACGGAACTGCTGTGGCCGTAACCGCCCCGCGCCGTCACTAGCCCTTGCCCTTGCCCTTGCCCTTGCTGTCCTTCTTGGAGGAGGACGACGACTTGGGCGGCTTGGCGGACGACGACTTGGACGACGACTTCGAAGGCTTGCCCGATGTGTGGGACTTGGCGGAACGGTCGGCCTTGTGGCCGGAGTGGTGTGAGTGGCCGCCACCGCTCCCGAGAGAGAGGTTCCCGATCGCACTCGCGAGCGCGGCGTTCTGATCCCCGGAAGGTCCAGGGTCGGAGTACTGCGACGGCTGCGTGCCGTACTGCGAGTACTGCGGGGTCCGCTGCCACTGCGACACGGCCACGTTCGACGGCCATTCCTGCCCCGTCGCGTACTGGTCCTGGTACGACGCCGCCATGGACGGGTCCCATTGCGGCTGCTCCGCGGACTGGTCCCACTGCTGCGCCTCCGTCTCCTCGGGCTGGCCCCAGGTCGGGCCCACGGGAGACTCCCTCCAGCTCGACACCGCCACGGACGGTGCCGTGTGCGAACTCGGCACATCCGGATTCCATCGCACGGGCCCGTACTGCGGCCCTACCGGCAGGGGCGTGGGCGGGATCGTGATGCCATGCGCCCGGCGGTAGTCGCTCATGACGACGTTGTAGCGGGCCTCACTGGTCTCCACGTGCGGCGCCTCGCCCCTGGGGCCCGGCTGGCTCTGGAGTAGGTAGTGGGAGTTGAAATCCCGCGGCTGATTCTTGAAGAGGTTCGCACTCGAATTCGACTTTCCGACCTCCTCCATGATCTGCCGGTGGGTCAGGGTGTTGTTGAACTCGATGTGCTCCATCTGGAGGCCGAAGTACTGGCCTCCCGTCCATCCCTGCTGCTCAGCCCAGTAGTCGACCCATCCCTGGCCCGCCCACTCCTCCCAGCCGAGCCGCTCCGACTCGGAGGCGGCATTGAGGGTCTCGAACGCACAGGCCCCGATCAGCCGGCTGGTGTTGTCCCGGCCCTCCAGTCCCGCCCGGAAATTCGGATCGAGCAGGATCACCCGGTCCTCCGGCTTCCACTCCGCGGCACCCGTCCTCGTATGCGGAGTCCCGAACCGTACGGTGAGGAGGCCGTGTTCACCCGCCGCGGAGAGAGCGGCCTGGAAGGCGGAACTCTCCGCGGCCAACGCCTCGACGGCTTCGGCGATCTTCTTCATCTTCCGGGTGTCCGAGGTGGCCTCGAAGACGATCGGGCCGACCTGGTGGCGAAAGGTGTCGTCCGAGGAGTCGGACGACGGCGATTTGTAGGCCAGGTCGGAGTTGTAGCTGGTGTCACTCACAGGTCGTCCGCCTTCCGATGCACGCGTCAGGACATGCGGCACAACGTCTCCGGGCACGCGGTCAGTTCAGGCGAAATGGAGGAAAGATGGAGGAAAGACGGAGGGAAGTCGGAGGGAAATCGGCGACAGGGGCCCATTCCGGCCATCCGGCTCAGCGGCCCCGTACCGCCGCCAGATAGCCCGAGATCGCGTCGCGGTTGCGGGTGAGACAGCGGATACGGGCCGTCATCCGGTCCAGCTCGTGTTCCAGCGTGCTGATCATCTCGGGGGTCGCGTCGGAGAAATGGATCGCCCGCGGCTGGTCGAGACAGGGCAGGATCTGCCGGATGATCCGGGTCGGCAGGCCCGCGTCCAGCAGGCCCCGGATCTGCATCACCCGGTCGACCAGCCGGTCGTCGTACTCCCGGTAGCCGTTCGCCGCCCGGTCCGGGACGATCAGGCCCTGCTCCTCGTAGTAGCGCAGCAGCCGCGGGGACGTGTCCGTACGCGCCGCCAGTTCACCGATCCGCATCCGGGCCCACCGTCCGTTCCCACGCGCTTGACCTTCACATCGATGTCAAGGTTCGAGCATACGCGTATGCGCTCCGACACCAGCGGGACCGGCGTGACGCCGCCCCTCGCTCCCTCCGTCCCCGACCGCCTCTCCGCCCCCACCCTGGCGGCCCTCACCGCGCTGGCCGCCGCCGCCTTCATCACCCTCCTGACCGAGGCGCTCCCGGCCGGTGTGCTGCCCGCCCTGAGCACGGACCTCGGGGTCGGCGAGTCCGCCGCGGGACAGACCGTGACCGTCTACGCGATCGGTTCCGCCGCCGCCGCGATCCCGCTGTCCGCCGCCACCTCCACCTGGCGCCGCAGACGGCTGCTGCTGATCACCATGGCCGGATTCGCCGTCGCCAACGCGGTCACCGCCGTGTCCGCCCACTACCCGCTCACCCTGGCCGCCCGGTTCGTCGCCGGGGTCGCGGCCGGACTCGTCTGGGCGATGCTGGCCGGATACGCCCGCCGCCTGGTCCCCGGCCCGCTCCAGGGCAGGGCACTGACCATCGCCATGGCGGGCGCCCCGCTCGCGCTCTCGCTCGGCGTGCCCGCGGGCACCCTGCTGGGCCAGTCGCTCGGCTGGCGGGTCGCCTTCTGGACGATGACCGCGCTCGCCGCCGCGCTCGCCCTGTGGATCGCCGTCGCCGTCCCGGACTTCCCCGGACAGCCGCGCGGCCACCGGGCCGGTGTCGCCCGGACCCTGCGCGTGCCCGGCGTCCTGCCCGTCCTGTGCGTCACCCTGGCCTTCGTGCTGGCCCACAACATCCTCTACACGTACATCGCGACCTTCCTCGACCGGCTCGGGCTCGGCGGCTCCGTCGACACCGTGCTGTTCGCCTTCGGGGTCGCGTCCGTCGCCGGGATCGTGGTCGTCGGCGCCCGGATCGACCGGCGGCTACGGCTGCTCACCCTCGCCGGTACGGTCCTGTTCGCCGTCTCCGCCACCGTCCTCGCCCTGCCCTCCGGCAACGCCCTCACCGTCCATGCCGCCGCCGCGCTGTGGGGGCTCGGCTTCGGCGGCGCCGCGTCCCTGTTCCAGACCGCCGTCGCCGACGCCGCCGGGGACGCCGCCGACACCGCGCAGTCCCTCCTGGTCACCCTGTGGAACGCCGCCATCGCCGGGGGCGGCATCGTCGGCGGCGTCCTCCTGGACGCCCTCGGGCCCGGCGCGTTCCCGTGGTCCGTCCTCGCCCTGCTCGCCCCGGTCCTCGCGATCGTGACCGCCGCCCGCCGCCATGGCTTCCCGCCGAGCCGCCCTGGGGCGACCGAGCCGTCATCGCCGTCGGCGAGGTGAGCGGGGTCAGCGGGGTCGGCGGGGTCAGCGAGGTGAGCGGCGTCAGCAGGGTCGGCGGGGTCAGCAAGGTGAGCGGCGTCAGCGAGGTCAGCCCCGTGAACCGGTGGCCTCACTCCCCCGCGACCGGCCCGAACACCGGCACCCCGTCCCGGAACACCACCTCCAGCTCCATCCCCGCCCGCAACTCCCCCGCCCCGCACCCCACGACCTCCGTCATCATCCGGGGCCCCTCGGCGAGATCGACCACGGCCGCCACATACGGCGTCCGCCCGCCGAACGGAGGCAGATCGTTGCGGTGCACGACCGACCAGGTGTAGAGCACGGCCCGACCGGACGCGGGACACCAGTCGACCGTCTCGCTCCAGCAGTACGGGCAGAACTCCCGCGGGTAGTGATGAGCCCGCCCGCACGCCCCACAGCGCCGGATCAGCAACCGCCCCTCGGCCGCCGCGTCCCAGTACGTCCGCGTGAAGCCGTCCGGCTCCGGAAGGTCGTACCGCACGTCCATCCCGCCCACCGCCCCCGTCACCCGGTCCGTCCCGGCCTCATCGGGTCCGTCCCCGCGTCACCTGATCCATGCGGGGGGCACCGAACCATCCCCCCGTCACCCGGTGTCCCGGTGTCACCCGAACCACCCCAGCGCCCCGTCCACCGACCAGGTCTGCCAGGACATCCCGAACAGCGCCACCACCGAGATCAACGCCATCATCGAGTTCTGCCCCTGCTCCGCCCAGTCGTGCACCATGAGGACGAAGTAGAGGGCGCTCAGCAGCAGTCCACCGACCAGGGCGACCGGCGTCAGAAAGCCAAGGATCAGCCCGAGCCCGAGCGCCAGCTCCGCGTACAGCACGACGTACGCCATCGTCTTCGGCCGGGGCGCCACCACCGCCGTGAACCCCGAACGCACCGGCTGCCAGCGGTGCTTGGCGGCGATCCCGGCCGCCCAGGCGATCCCCGAGCCCTCGCACCAGGTCTTGCGGTCCTTGTGCCGCCAGCTCTCCAGCCACCACAGCCCGAGCCCGATCCGCAGCACGGCCAGCCACTCCGCCCCGCTGAGCCAGATCGTGTCCATACGCCCACTCCCCTGCCGCCGCCCATGAATCTGACGGTACGTCAGTTCAGCGGATCCGCAGGCCATCCGCAAGGCGTCAGCATCGACCCGCGCTCCGTTCACCGGCAATTCCGGACAACAAACCAGCCTCACTCCCTCCCAAACCACTCCATGCGTGACCAACCCGCAACCAATTCCGGTCTTGACCGAGACCAATCAACCCCGGGGGTGATTACGCTCCGACCATGGCCGACCCCACAGCGCCGCCGACCTCCGCCGCGCCTCTCCCTACCCCGCCCACCGACCCGACGGACCCGACGGCGGACCCGGCTCCGGACCAGCCCCGAACGCCGGTCCGGGAGGCGTCTGGCGGGAGCGCCGGGGAGGCGTCTTCGGGCGCGGGGGAGACGTCTGGCGGGAGCGCGGGGGAGGCGCCTGGCGGAGGCGCCGGGGAGGCGCCTGGCGGGAGCGCCGGGGATGGGCACCGGGGTGACGCTGCCGGGGACGGGGGCGGCGGTGAGGCCGGGAGCGAGGGTGAGCTTGGGGGGCCCGCCGGTGCGTCAGTCGGGGCGGGCGGTGAGACCGGAAGCCAGGACGAGCCCAGAGACCCCGCCGATACGCCAGCCGGGCCGGACGGTGAGACCGGAAGCCAGGACGAGCCCAGAGACCCCGCCGATACGCCAGCCGGGCCGGACGGTGAGACCGGAAGCCAGGACGAGCCCAGAGACCCCGCCGATACGCCAGCCGGGCCGGACGGTGAGACCGGAAGCCAGGACGAGCCCAGAGACCCCGC
>NZ_JBEZLM010000006.1:267073-267212 GCF_040652095.1 Streptomyces sp. NPDC048290 | reverse complement strand
CCGCCGATACGCCAGCCGGGCCGGACGGTGAGACCGGAAGCAAGGACGAGCCCAGAGACCCCGCCGATACGCCAGCCGGGCCGGACGGTGAGACCGGAAGCAAGGACGAGCCCAGAGACCCCGCCGATACGCCAGCCGG
>NZ_JBEZLM010000006.1:266870-266975 GCF_040652095.1 Streptomyces sp. NPDC048290 | reverse complement strand
GGGGCAGGCGGTGAGACCGGAAGCAAGGACGAGCCCAGAGACCCCGCCGATACGCCAGCCGGGGCAGGCGGTGAGACCGGAAGCAAGGACGAGCCCAGAGACCCC
>NZ_JBEZLM010000006.1:19595-266772 GCF_040652095.1 Streptomyces sp. NPDC048290 | reverse complement strand
CCGCCGATACGCCAGCCGGGGCAGGCGGTGAGACCGGAAGCAAGGACGAGCCCGGAGACCCCGCCGATACGCCAGTGGGGGCAGGCGGTATTGCCGGAAGCGGGGACGAGCCCGCCGATGCCCCAGCCAGGGCAGGCGGTGAGCAGCCGACCGGCAACACGGCCTCGGTCCCCGCCAGTACCGCCCCACCAGCCACCGCGGCCGACACCCCGCCCCACGCCCCGTCCAAGGACCCGGACGCCACCCGCACCGGCACCGGCACCGGCACCGGAGCCGGAACCGGAACCGGAACTCGCCCCCGCGACACCCTCCCCTCCGCGGACCCACCCCACCCGACCGCCAAGACCCTTCCGCACCCGCCCTCCCCGTCCCTCCCCCACCCCGCTCCCCGCCCCGCCGCACAACCCGCCGACCGCCCGGTCTACGTCATCGGCGGTGGCCCCGCCGGACTGGCCGCCGCCCACGCGCTGCGAGCCCGCGGCATCCGGGCCGTCGTCCTGGAACGGGCCGACCAGGTCGGCGCCTCCTGGCGCGCCCACTACGACCGGCTCCGCCTGCACACCACCCGCCGCCTCTCCGCGCTGCCGGGGCTGCCGATGCCCCGCCGGTTCGGCCGCTGGGTCTCGCGCGACAACGTCGTGCGCTACCTGGAGAAGTACGCCGAACACCACCACCTGGAGATCGTCACCGGCGTCGAGGTCTCCCGTGTCGAACCCGCCCCCGACGGCACCGGCTGGCTGCTGCGCGCCACCGGCGGACGTGAACTGACCGGCGCCGCCGTCGTCGTCGCCACCGGGTACAACCACACGCCCCGCGTCCCCGACTGGCCCGGCCGCGACTCCTACACCGGCGACCTCCTCCACGCCGCCCACTACCGCTCCCCCGCCCCCTACGCCGGGCACGACGTCCTCGTCGTCGGGGTCGGCAACACCGGCGCCGAGATCGCCGTCGACCTGGTGGAGGGCGGCGCCGCCCGGGTCCGCCTCGCGGTCCGCACCGCGCCGCACATCGTCCGCCGCTCCACCGCCGGCTGGGCCGCCCAGTACACCGCCGTCCTGGTCCGGCGGCTGCCGGTCCGCCTGGTCGACCGGCTCGCCCGACCGCTCGCCAAAATGAGCGTCCCCGACCTCGCCGCCCACGGACTGCCCCGTCCCACCACCGGCCTCTACAGCCGGGTCCGCGAAGGGGCGATCCCGGTCCAGGACGTCGGCCTGATCGACGCCGTCCGCTCGGGCAAGGTCGAGGTGGTGGCCGCCGTGACCGGGTTCGACGGCGCCGAGGTCCTGCTCGCCGACGACACCCGGATCACCCCGGACACCGTCGTCGCGGCCACCGGCTACACCCGCGCCCTGGAGGGGCTGATCGGCCATCTCCGCGTCCTGGACGACCGGGGCACACCCGTCACCCGCGGCGCCCGCACCCCCACCGACGCCCCCGGCCTCTACTTCACCGGCTTCACCAACCCCATCAGCGGCAACCTCCGCGAAGTAGCCGCCGACGCGCAGAAGATCGCCCGGTCCATCGCCGGCGAGAGGGAACTACGGGTGTCCCGAGTGGTGAGCTAGCGGTAGCGGCGCGGCTCCGCCGCTTGACGCCGGGGTGGGGGACAGAAACGGCGGACCTCATGGGCAAGCCCCTGTCCGCCAGCCCCGACGAGCAGGCCCAACGGGCGAGGCCCCAACGGCAGGGCCCCCCACCGGCGGGGCCCATCAGCCAGGCCCCGCCCCCAGGACCCCATGGCAGGTCTCCATGAGCCGTCCTCCACGCACAGGACCCCCTACGCAGGCCCGACAGCCGAGCCCCCAAGGCCAGGACCCAATCCGCCGCGCCCGACAGCCCCCCGGGGTCCCCATGCGCGGGTCTCAAGGGGCCGGTTCCCAAGCACAGGCCAGCCCTCACGGGCAGGCCCAATAGCCGAGCCCCCACCGGCAGGCCCGTCA
This sequence comes from Streptomyces sp. NPDC048290, assembly GCF_040652095.1. NCBI lineage: Bacteria > Bacillati > Actinomycetota > Actinomycetes > Kitasatosporales > Streptomycetaceae > Streptomyces > Streptomyces sp. NPDC048290. The sequence goes on along the minus strand of NZ_JBEZLM010000006.1, from coordinate 264,832 downwards.
GCCAAGCCCCACTCCGGCCCCACCCCCGACTCCCCCAACCGGACCCCATCCCCGGCCCATCCCCGGCCCGCCCCCAACTCCCCCCACACTCCCCCCTCTCACCCCCACCCCACACCAACACCCCCTCTCCCCACTCTTTGCGTGCTCAACGGGTTCCTGACGATGGGTCAGTTCAGTAATCTGACACAGCGTCAGTTATTCACTGTCGCTGTCACACAGGAGCGGGCGGACCGATGCTTGGATCAACCCACGGCACCCTCACCACCGACTCCCGCCGGGCCCGGGTCCTCGCCTGCGGCGAGCAGCGCCCCGGACCCGCCGTGCACGGCCGCACGGGCGACCCGGCCGGTACCGACGACCTCGATGTCAGCGGGCGCCCGCTCTACGCGGACGTCCCCGATCTGGACCGCTTCTTCCGGCCCGAGTCCGTCGCGATCATCGGCGCCTCGGACGCCGAGGGGCGACCCAACACCGGGATCACCCGGCAGCTCGTCCGCTGGGCCGAACGGGTCGGCGCCCGGCTGTACCCCGTGCATCCCGCCCGCGCCTCCGTCTTCTCCCTCCCCTGCTCCCGCTCCGTCGCGGAGCTGCCCGAGCGGATCGATCTCGCCGTGCTGCTGGTCTCCGACCCCCTTCCCGTGGTCGCCGAACTCGTCGAGGCCAAGGTCCGGTTCGCCGTCGCCTTCGCCTCCGGGTTCGCCGAGACCGGCACGGACGGTGCCGCCGCCCAGGAACGGCTGGCCGCCGCCGTACGCGGCTCCGGACTGCGGATGCTGGGGCCCAACACCAATCTCAACGCCTTCGAGCCGTTCCGCGACGATCTCGACGGTCCCGCCATCGCCCTGATCACCCAGTCAGGACACCAGGGCCGACCCGTCTACGCCCTCCAGGAGCTGGGCGTACGCCTCTCGCACTGGGCGCCGACCGGCAACGAGGCCGATCTGGAGAGCGCCGACTTCCTCTCCTACTTCGCCGAGCGGCCCGAGGTCGGCGCCATCGCCTGCTATGTGGAGGGGCTCAAGGACGGCCGGTCCTTCCTGCTGGCCGCCGACCGGGCCGCCCGCCGCAAGGTGCCGGTGATCGCCGTCAAGGTCGGCCGCACCGAGACCGGCGCCCGCACCGCCGCCTCCCACACCGGCAAACTCACCGGCGCGGACGCGGTGGTGGACGCGGCCATGCGGCAGTTCGGGGTGATCCGCGTCGACGGTCTGGACGAGCTCCAGGACACCGCCACCCTGCTGGCGCGGGCCCGGCCGCCGCGCGCGGACGGCGTCGTCGTGTATTCGATCTCGGGCGGCACCGGCGCGCACGTGGCCGATCTGGCGACCGCCGCGGGGCTGCGGCTGCCCGAGCTGTCCGAGGCGCGGCAGGCGGAGCTGCACCAGTGGATACCGCCGTACCTGAGTGTGGCCAACCCGGTCGACAACGGCGGGCACCCGGTGGGCGACTGGCGCGGGCGGAAGATCATCGACGCGATCCTCGCCGACCCGTCCGTCGGGGTGCTGATCTGCCCGGTCACCGGCCCGTTCCCCCCGCTCAGCGACCGGCTGGTGCGCGATCTGGTGGACGCGGCGGAGGAGTCGGACAAACTGGTCTGCGTGGTGTGGGGCTCGCCCGCCGGCACCGAACCCGCCTACCGCGAGGTGCTGCTCGGCTCCTCGCGGGTGGCCACCTTCCGCACGGTCGGCAACTGTCTGACCGCCGTCCGCGCCTGGCTCGGCCACCACCGTTTCGTCGACGGCTACCGCTCCCCCTTCGACGAGGCCCCGCGCACCCCGTCCCCCTCGTACCGCAAGGCCCGTGAGCTGATGCGGCCCGGTCAGCAGCTGAGCGAGCACGCCGCCAAGCAACTGCTGCGGACGTACGGCATCCGGGTGCCGCGCGAGCAGCTCGTCACCAGCGCGGCGGCGGCGGTGCGCGCGGCGGGCCTGGTGGGCTACCCCGTGGTGATGAAGGCGTCCGGCGCCCGCATCGCCCACAAGACCGAACTCGGTCTGGTGAAGGTCGGGCTCACCTCCGCCGCGCAGGTCCGCGACGCCTACCGCGAGCTGACGGACATCGCCCGCTACGAGGAGGTCGAGCTGGACGGCGTCCTGGTCTGCCAGATGGTGGAGCGAGGCGTCGAGATGGTCGTCGGGGTCACACATGACGACCTGTTCGGGCCGACGGTGACGGTCGGGCTGGGCGGCGTCCTGGTGGAGGTGTTGCGGGACTCCGCCGTGCGGGTGCCGCCGTTCGGCGAGGAGCAGGCGTGGGACATGCTGGCCGAGCTGCGCGGGCGGGCTCTGCTGGACGGGGTGCGGGGACGGCCGCCGGCCGATGTCGACGCCCTGGTCGAAGTCGTCCTGCGCGTCCAGCGCATGGCCCTCGAACTCGGCGCCGACCTCGCCGAGCTGGACATCAATCCGCTGATGGTGCTGGAGCGGGGTCAGGGCGCAGTCGCCCTGGACGCCCTGGCGGTGTGCCGCCCGCCCGCGGACCCGGCGGCACCATGACCACCACCACGCCGGTGACCTGCCCGGCGACGGCGCGGACAGCAGCCGCCCGCATGACCGGTCCCGTAACCGACCCCATAACCGATCCCATAACCGGTGAAAGACCTTCACTCCTACCCCCGTTGTCCCCGTTGTTTTTGTTGTTCCCGTTGTCCCTGTTGTCTCTGTTGGCTCGCTGAAGCCCCGGAGCCCAGAGAGCCCCGAGTCCACGGAGTCCCCAGTGCCGGAACGCTCCGCTGCATCATTGCTACAGCACGCCACTGACAATCACGTCTCGCACCTGACCCTCGACCGCCCCGAAGCCCTCAACGCCATCACCCCTGACCTGCGGGAACAGCTCATCGAGCGGTTGGCCGAGGCGTCCGCCGACCCGGGCGTCCGGGCGGTCGTCCTCACCGGCACGGGCCGCGCGTTCTGCTCCGGCGCCGATCTGCGGGGCACCGGCGCGACCGGCGGTCCGCCCGCGCCCGGCGATGTGTCCCGCACGCTCCGGCTGGGCGCGCAGCGGCTGATCGCCGCCGTCCTGGACTGCGAGAAGCCGGTGCTCGCGGCGGTCAACGGCACCGCGGCCGGGCTCGGCGCGCATCTCGCCTTCGCCTGCGATCTCGTGCTGGCCGCCGAATCGGCCCGTTTCATCGAGGTGTTCGTCCGCCGGGGGCTGGTGCCCGACGCCGGTGGCGCCTATCTCCTGCCCCGGCTGATCGGACCGCAGCGGGCGAAGGAGCTGTTGTTCTTCGGCGACGCCCTCACCACGCCGGACGCGGAGCGGCTCGGTCTGGTCAACCGGGTCGTCCCGGACGCCGATCTCGTTCGGACCGCCCGGGAGTGGGCGGAGCGTCTCGCCGCCGGGCCCACCCGCGCCCTGGCCCTGACCAAGCAGCTCGTCAACGCCTCCCTCGACGGCGACCGCGCCACGGCCTTCGCCGCCGAGGCCGCCGCCCAGGAGATCAACATGGGGACCCGTGACGCCAGGGAGGGCCTGACCAGCTTCGTGGAACGGCGGACGGCCGTGTTCGAGGGCCGGTGAGACCCGGCCGCGGGTTGGGGGCTTGCCCTTGACGTGCGGGGCAGGGGCTAGCGTCGGCGCGTTCCGGACCAGGTCCGCTCCGGCGTCGTGCCGGACGGGCCCGTCCCGTCGCCCCTGCCAGGAGGCCGCCCATGACCGTTCGCCCGCCCCGCACCGGCCTGGAGGTGCGGCTCGCCACCGTGCCCGCCGGGCTGCCCGAACCGACCGACCTCACCGTCACCGAGACCCCGCTGTCCGCCCCGGCCCCCGGCCAGGTCCTGGTGCGCAACCACCACTTCCTGGTGTACGGCGGTCTGCTCACGCTGCTGGGCGGGACCGTGAAGGACACGCCCGTACCCGCGCTGCGGCCGGGCGACACGCTGTTCGGGCCCGCCGTCGGCGAGGTGATCGAGGCACCCGAGGGGAGCGCCTTGCGGCCGGGCACGCTGGTGACCCATGTGCTGGGCTGGCGCGAGTACGCCCTCGTACCGGAGGCGGACTGCCAAGTGGTCGACCCGGACCATCCCGACCCGGTGGCGGCGCTCGCCTCGGGCTCCGCCGCGTACGGGGCGCTGACCCGGCTCGCGCGGGTCCGCGCGGGCGATGTCGTGCTGGTCACCGGGGCGGCCGGAGGAGTGGGGTCGCTGGCGGGGCAGATCGCCCGGCTGCTGGGCGCCGCGCGGGTGATCGGCACGACAGGTTCGCCCGGGAAGGCACGGCGGCTGATCGAGGAGCTGGGCTACGACGCGGTGGTGACCGCCGGATCCTGGCGCGACGCCGCGCGGGACGGCACCGCGCGGGGCGGGACGGACGCGGCGGCGGAGGCGTTCGCGGCGGAGCTGGCCGGGGTCGCGCCGGACGGCATCGATGTGCTGCTGGACAACGTGGGCGGCGCTCAACTGACCGCCGCGGTGGACGCGGCCCGGCATGGCGCCCGGTTCGCCCTGGTGGGAGCGCTGTCCGGGCAGATGGCGGCGGACGCCCCCGGTTCGGCGGCCCCGGCCGTGATCGATTCGTTCCAGCTGGTCGTGAAGGCGCTGACGGTCCAGGGATACACCGGCGTGGACCATCCCGAGGTGGCGGCGGAGTGGGCCGGGCGGCTGGCCGGATGGCTGCGGTCCGGCGACATCCGGGTTCCCCTGCACCGGATTCCGGGCATCGATCAGGCTCCGCGCGCGTTGCGGGAGATGATCGACGGACGGCACTTCGGCACGGTCGTCGTGGAGCTGCGGGCGTAGCCCCGACATGTGTCCGGCCGCTGTCACCACCGGCCTCGGTCACCGGGGACCGGTCCGGTGGCGCCGGGGCGGGCGCGGCCGTGAGGGAGGGATCGACCATGCGCATCGGCGACGCGGCGGCGGCCGTGGGAACGACGCCCAGGGCACTGCGGTTCTACGAGCAGCGCGGACTGCTGCCACCACCGCCCCGCACGGGTTCCGGCCAGCGCCACTACGGGCCGGACGAACTGGCCCTGTTGCGGGTCATCCGGGATCTGCTGGCCCATGGGCTGACCGTGGAGGACGTCCGCGCCCTCGCCGACCGGCTGCCGCTGCTGGCGGCCGACCCGCCCGAGCGCTGCGCCCCCGCGCCGCCGTACTCGCCGGTCCCGACGACCAAGGCCGCTCTGGTGGTGCGGCGGCGCCTGGCCGCCCTGGACGCCGAGATCGAGCGCCTGACCCGCATCAGGGACAGCCTGCTGGCGTCCTGCGGGGTGGACGACCGCCCGCTTCCACCGGCCGAGGGAGCCGTCCCGGAGCCCGGTTCCGAGCCGCCGCGCCGCCGCCCCTTCCCATCTGACTGACCGTCAGTTTCAATGGGTCGTGTGATGGGACACGTAGGAATGGCCGCCGCGGCGGTGCGGTACCTGAACGCGCCGCACGCGCGCGTGGACCCGCTCCCGCCGCCCGAACTGCGGTGTGTCGGCGACGACGAGCGCGCGCCGGTCGATCCGGCCGAGTTCCGGCGGGTGCTCGGGACCTTCGCGACCGGCGTGACCGTCGTGACCTCACCCGCCGCCGACGGCGAGTCCGCGCCCGCCGGGTTCGCCTGCCAGTCCTTCAGCTCGCTCTCCCTGGACCCGCCCCTGGTCGTCTTCATGGTGGGCCGTACGTCCACGACCTGGCCGAGGATCGCCCGCGCGGGCGTGTTCTGCGTGAATGTGCTCGGCGCGGGACAGGACACGCTCTGCCGTGGCTTCGCGGTACCGGGCGGGGAGAAGTTCGCGGGCGTGGCGTACGACGCCGCGCCACTGTCCGGCTCCCCGCGGCTGCGGGGCGCGCTCGCGTGGATCGACTGCTCGATTCACGCCGTCCATCCCGGCGGCGACCATCTGATCGTGGTCGGCCGGGTGGACGCGCTGGGGACGGGCGCCGGGGAGGACACCGAGCCGCTGCTGTTCCACCGGGGCCGGTTCCGCTGAACACCGCTCTCCAGGACCGGTGTTCAGCCCAGCGGCACGCTCATCTCCACCGCTCGCAGCGCCGCCGCCAGTGCCCGTTCGTCGCCCACGTCCAGTGCGGTGTCGGTCAGCTTGATGACATGTTCGTCGCCGTGCGCGAGGGCCCGCTCGAAGACCTCCTCGGCGGTGAAGGTGCCGGGCGGCGTCCAGTCGACGGCCGTGGCGGGGCCGTACATGGCCGTGACCGCCGCCGACGCCGTCCAGGCGGCCCGCAGGCTCGGCACCCACAGGGCGCGCGGCAGGGCGGGCAGGGTGCGCAGCACGGCGTTGGGGGCGGTGGCCGCGTGGACCAGCATGGTGGGCTCGCCGTGCCCATGGGTGGCGTACCGGTGGGTGGCCGCCCGGACCAGTTCGGTCAGCCGGAGCCGGGCCTCGTCCGGGTCCGTCACGGTGCCCGCCCAGCCGGGTACTCCGGTAACCCGGACGAGCCGGTCGTCGAACCCGCCGTGCTGCTCCGCGATCGGCCGTACGGCGTCCAGCGCGGCCTGGGCGCTCGCCCCGCCCGGCAGCGGCGCGAGGCCCGTCACGGGGAGGTGGCGGGCGGCCCAGTAGGCGAGGGCGTGGGCCAGTTCGGCGCGGCGGGGCGCGGTGTCCTCGGTGGTGAGCAGGGTGCGGACGGCGTGGCCGACCCGGATCACGGGATGGGTGGCGCCGCCGTACAGACCGGGCAGCAGCCGGGGCCACCAGGTGACGAGCACCTCGCGCCAGGGCCGCTCGGCGATCTCCCGGCCGAAGTAGCCGATCCAGTCGGCGGCCCGGCGCATGTCGCCCACCGCGAGGCGCCAGTTGGCGTCCGTGACCGGCTCGACGGGCGCGGGCAGCTGCTCCAGTTTGTCGGCGTACAGGTCCAGCCAGCGGTGCACCGCGCCCGCCCGGCCGTGCGCGGCCAGTGCTTCCACGGCCATGGGGGCGTGGTTGCTGAGCCAGCCGAGCCGCTCGGGGCCGGTGCTGTGCAGCCGTTCCAGTGCCTCGTCCAGAATCCCGGTCGTGTCCATACCGCCGACCGTAGGCGCCCCGCCCGCCGGGCGTAACGGGCTGCGGCCCTAGGTCGGGGGCCGACGGACCTAGGGCTCTTGTCCGTGCCGCACCGGTCCCGGGGCCGGGTGGCCGGACACCGGCCACATGGGCGCTCGAACGCCGAAGCCCTCCTAGGGCCGCCCCAGGGCCGTCCTCAGGCCGTCTTGAGGGCGGCCTCCCCGTCGACCGCGCCCCGCCGCCGGATGACCAGCACCATGAGCGCCGCCGCCGCGCACAGCGCGCCCGACGCGTACCAGACCATGTCGTAGGAGCCGAACACGTCGCGGGCGACGCCGCCCAGGAAGGCGACGAGCGCGGCGCCCACCTGGTGGGAGGCCAGGACCCAGCCGAAGACGATCGCGCTGTCCTCGCCGTAGTGCTCCCGGCACAGCGCCAGCGTCGGGGGCACGGTGGCGACCCAGTCGAGGCCGTAGAAGACGATGAAGAAGATCATCGGCGGATGCACGCTCGGGGCGAGCAGCATGGGCAGGAAGAGCAGCGACACACCGCGCAGGGCGTAGTAGACCGCGAGCAGACGGCGGGCGTCGTAGCGGTCGGTGAGCCAGCCGGAGGCCACCGTTCCGACGACGTCGAAGACGCCGATGACGGCGAGCAGCGAGGCAGCCGCCGTGATGGGCATGCCGTGGTCGTGGGCGGCGGGCACGAAGTGGGTCTGGATCAGGCCGTTGGTGGACGCGCCGCAGATCGCGAAGGAGCCCGCCAGCAGCCAGAACGGGCCGGTCTTCATGGCCGACCCGAGCACGCCCAGCGCCCGCCGGGCCGCCCCCGGCACCGGCGGCGGCTTCGGGACGAACTCCTCGGCCCCGTACGGCTTCATGCCCACGTCGGCCGGATGGTCGCGCAGCAGCAGCCAGACGAAGGGCACCACGGCGAGCGCGGCGAGGGAGACGGTGACGGCGGCGGGGCGCCAGTCGTGGGTCGCGACGATCCAGGACAGGACCGGCAGGAAGATCAGCTGCCCGGACGCGGAGGCGGCGGTGAGGATGCCGGTGACCAGGCCGCGCCGGGTGGTGAACCAGCGGTTGGTGACGGTCGCCGCGAAAGCCAGCGCCATGGAGCCGCTTCCGAGGCCGACCAGCAGGCCCCAGCAGAGCATCAGCTGCCACGCGGAGTCCATCCACACGGTGAGCCCCGAGCCGAGCGAGATCACGACCAGGGCGACCGCCACGACCCGCCGGATGCCGAACCGGTCCATCAGGGCGGCGGCGAAGGGCGCGGTGAGGCCGTACAGGGCGAGGTTGACGGAGACGGCCGCGCCGATCGTGCCGCGCGACCAGCCGAACTCCTGGTGCAGCGGATCGATCAGCAGCCCCGGCAGGGAGCGGAATGCGGCGGCGCCGATGATCGTCACGAAGGTGACGGCGGCGACGAACCACGCGCGGTGGACACGCCGGCGGCGCCGGGCGGCGGACCCCGCGTCCTGCTCAGCGGGGCGCTCGTGCGGGGAACGGGGGTCCTTCCCGGCGGGACCGGTGGCCGTGGCGTCGCTCGTCTGGGTCACGTCAACAGCATCGGGGCGGCGGTCGTCCGCCTCCACTGGCCCGAAGGACAGCATTCGCTAGGATCGGGCCATGGACCCCGGCCATAAGGACCTCCTCCACCGCCCGCACCGCATCGCCGTCCTGGCGCTGGACGGCCTGCTCCCGTTCGAGCTGGGCATCCCGCACCGGATCTTCGGCCGCCCGCGCGACGGCCGGGGGCGTCCCCTGTACGAGGTGGTCACCTGCTCGGTGCGCCCGCCGGGCCGGGTCCACACGGACGCCGACTTCTCGATCCAGGTGGCACACGGGCCGGAGGCCCTGGCCACCGCCGACACCGTGATCGTCCCGGCGTCGTACGAACTCGGACCGGTCTACGACCGGGGCGAGCTGACCCCCGAACTCGCCGCCGCTCTCGCCCGTATCCGCCCCGGCACGCGTCTCGCGTCCATCTGCACGGGCGTGTACGTGCTCGCCGCCGCCGGACGCCTCGACGGGCGCCCCGCCACCACGCACTGGTCGGACGCCGACCGCTTCCAGCGGATGTTCCCGGCGGTCAAGGTGGACGCCGACGTGCTGTTCATCGACGACGGCGACGTCCTGACCTCGGCGGGCGTGGCCGCCGGGATCGACTTGTGCCTGCACATGGTGCGCCGCGACCACGGCACGGCCGTCGCCAACGACGTCGCCCGCCGGACCGTCGTCCCGCCCTACCGCGACGGCGGACAGGCGCAGTACATAGACCGCCCGGTGCCCGATCCGCAGCAGTCGTCCACGGCGGAGGCCCGCGCGTGGGCGCTGCGCCGGCTGCATGAGCCGATCCAGCTGCGGGACATGGCGGGCCAGGAGGCCATGTCGGTACGGACCTTCACCCGCCGCTTCCGTGAGGAGGTCGGCGTCAGCCCCGGCCAGTGGCTCACCTTGCAGCGCGTCGACCGCGCCCGCCATCTCCTGGAGTCCACCGCCCTGTCCGTCGACCAGGTGGCCCGCGACGCCGGTTTCGGCACAGCCCAGTCGATGCGCCAGCACCTCCAAACGGCCCTGGGGGTGACCCCGACGGCGTACCGGCGGACGTTCCGCGCGGGGACAGCGGCACGATAGGGGGCGCCCCCGCCATGCCCCGCACAGGAGCCCCCTCGCCGGGCCCGCCATAGGAACCTCTCCACGACGCCCGCCATAGGGGCCCCCTCCGGGACGCCCGCCATGAGGGCCGTCCCCCTCCCCTGGGTCGCCTAGAACACCACCACTCCCCTCGCCACCCGCCCCGCCTCCGCGTCCGCGACCGCCTCGGCGAAGTCCTCCACCGGGTAGGTCCGGGTGACCAGTTCGTCGAGCAGCAGCGTGCCCGCGCGGTACAGCCCGGCGTACAGCGCGATGTCCCGCTGGGGGCGGGAGGAGCCGTAGCGGCAGCCCAGGATCGACTTGTCCAGGTACATGGACGACACCAGGAAGCTCGCCTCGGCGGTCGCGGGCGGCACGCCGAGCAGCACGGCCTGGCCGTGCCGGTCCAGCAGGTCGATCGCCTCGCGGATCAGCTCGGTACGTCCCACGCACTCGAAGGCGTGGTCCACGCCGGTCGGCAGCAGGTCCCGGACGCCCTCGGTGGACGTCAGGAAGTCCGTGGCGCCGAACCGCCGGGCGACCGCTTCCTTGGCCGGGTTGGCGTCCACGGCGACGATCCGCAGCGCCCCGGCGATCCGGGCGCCCTGGATGACGTTCAGGCCGATCCCGCCGGTGCCGATGACCAGCACCCGGTCGCCCCGGTCGACCCGCGCCCGGTTCAGGACCGCGCCGACGCCGGTGAGCACCCCGCAGCCGATGAGCGCGGCGGACGGCAGCGGGATGTCGTCGGGGATACGCACGGCCTGCACCGCCTTGACGACGGTCCGTTCGGCGAACGCGGAGTTGGACGCGAACTGGTACACCGGTTCGCCGCCCGCGCGGGTGAAGGGCCGCGCGGGGCGCCCTATGGCCTTGCGGCACATGGTGGGCCGCCCCCGGTCGCACTCGGCGCACGTCCCGCAGTTGGCGAGCGTGGACAGTGCCACATGGTCACCGGGCGCCACATGTCCGACGCCCGCGCCGACGGCCTCGACCACCCCCGCGCCCTCATGGCCGAGCACCACCGGCACCGGGAACGGAATGGTCCCGTCCACCACCGAGAGATCGCTGTGGCACAGCCCGGCCGCGGCGACCGCCACCCGCACCTCACCGGGCCCCGGCTCCCGTACCTCCAGGTCGTCGACGACCTCGATCCGCTTCCCGTCGAACAGCACACCGCGCATGGCACCGGCCCCTTCGGCCTCGTCATCCCCTGGGTTGCCGCGGCAGGCCGAGCACCCGCCCGGCGATGATCTCGCGCTGGATCTGGTCCGAACCGCCGTAGACGGTGTCCGCGCGGGAGAACAGGAACAGCTCCTGCGCCGCGTCGATCTCGTACGGCGCCGACGCCGACCAGTCGGCCGGTCCGACGCCCGCGCGGGCGCCCCGTACCGCCACGGCCAGCTCCCCGAGCCGCTGGTGCCAGCCGCCCCACAGCAGCTTGGCGACGCTCGGGGCGCCCGCGTCGCCCGCCCCGCCGAGGGTGCGCAGGGCGTGCCAGCGCATGGTGCGCAGTTCGGCCCACTGCCGGGTCAGCCGGGCGCGCAGTACGGGGTCGGCGGCGGCGCCCGAGGCGAGGGCGGCGCGCACCACGTCCTCCAGCTCACGGGCGAAGCCGATCTGCTGGGCGAGGGTCGACACGCCGCGTTCATAGCCGAGCAGGCTCATGGCGACCCGCCAGCCGTCGCCCTCGGCGCCGACGAGGTGCTCCGCGCGCGCGTGGGCGCCGTCGAAGAAGACCTCGTTGAAGTCGCTGGTGCCGGTCAGCTGCCGGATCGGGCGGACCTCCACACGGCCTGGCTGGTCCATGGGCAGCAGCAGGAAGCTCAGCCCGTGGTGGCGCCGCGAGCCGGGCTCGGTGCGGGCCAGCACGAAGCACCAGTCGGCCGCATGGGCGAGGGAGGTCCAGATCTTCTGCCCGGTGACGCGGTAGCCGTCGCCGTCCCGCTGCGCCCTCGTACGCACGCCCGCGAGGTCGGAGCCCGCGCCGGGCTCGCTGTAGCCCTGGCACCACAGTTCGTCGCCCGCGGCGACGGGCGGCAGGAAGCGGGCCTTCTGGGCGGCGCTGCCGTGGGCGAGGAGGGTCGGCGCGAGCAGGTTCTCGCCGATGTGCCCGGAGCGCGGCGGCGCGCCCGAGCGGGCGTACTCCTCGGCCCAGGCGACCTGCTGGGTGAGGGTGGCCCGCCGGTTGCCGTACCCGTCCTCGGCCCAGCCGAGCCCGATCCACCCGGCCTTGCCGAGCGCGCGTTCCCAGGTACGGCGGTCCGTCCCGGCGTCCTGGTGCGCGGCGAGCCACTCACGGGCCTCCGCGCGGAACGCCTCGTCCTGCGGCGTGAACCCGAACTCCACGATGTCCTCCCGGAATGCCCCATGGGTGCGGCGGACGGTGAACGGGCACCCGCGCGGGGGGCGCCTCGTGAAGTACCGCCACAGGTCCGGGGCGTAGCGTGAACGGGCGCCCGCGCGGGAGCGCCCTCGTTCCTCATGCGTTGGGCCGCGCGCCGTCCCGCGCCGCCCGTGCCATCTCCTCCAGCCGCTCCAGCATCGGCATCGGGTCCGTGCCGACCGTCCCCGGCAGCAGCTCGGCGATCCGTTCCGGCGTCCAGGGACCGTCCCCGGCATAGGCGGCCCGCAGCTCGCGCGGCTGCGCCCATACGGCGATCTTGGGCCCGGCGACGGTATAGACCTGCCCGGTGATCCGCTGCTCCCTGGCCCGGTCGGAGAGCAGATAGACCACGAACGCGGCCACGTCCTCCGGTTCACCGATCTCGGCCAGCTCCATGGGGACGTTCGCCGACATGCGCGTCCGGGCCACCGGGGCGACCGCGTTGGCGGTCACGCCGTACTTGTGCAGGCCCAGGGCGGCGCTGCGGACCAGCGAGATGACCCCGCCCTTGGCGGCGCTGTAGTTGGCCTGCGAGACGGAGCCCTGGTGGTTGCCGCTGGTGAAGCCGACGAGGGTCCCGAAGCGCTGGGCGCGCATCACGGCCGCCGCCGCGCGGAACACGGTGAAGGTGCCCTTGAGATGGGTGGCGAGGACCGGGTCCCACTCCTGCTCGGACATGTTGAACAGCATTCGTTCGCGCAGGATCCCGGCGACGCACACCACCCCGTCGAGCCGCCCGTACGCCTCCACGGCGGTCCCGACGACCCGTTCGCCGCCCGCCATGGTGGAGATGTCGTCGGCGACGGCGACGGCCTCGCCGCCCGCCGCCTCGATCTCCTTGACGACCGAGTCGGCGATCTCACTGGTCGGCGCCGTGCCGTCGGTGGCGACGCCGTAGTCGTTGACGACCACCCGCGCGCCCTGGGCCGCCGCGGCGAGCGCCACCGCGCGGCCGATGCCCCGCCCGGCGCCCGTGACGGCGACGACCTTGCCAGCCAAGAAGCTCCCCACGTCCGGCCCCTTCCCGCAGAATCTGACGGACCGTTAGATTTTATGACCCGTCAGATGGACGGAGACAAGCCCCGGGGAGGCACGGATGTCACTGCCGGACGCGTTCCACGAGATCGCCGAGCGTGTGAACAATTGGGGGCGCTGGGGGCCGGACGACGAGATCGGCACCCTGAACCTGATCACCGACACGGTGGTGAGGGAGGCCGCGGCCGGGGTGCGCACGGGCCGCCGGGTGCCGCTCGCGCTGCCCCTGCGCCAGGGCGGGGTGCAGACCGGGATGATCCCCGGGCGGGTCGACCCGCTGCACGTGATGGTGCAGATCAACCAGGAGATCTTCGGTCCGGGCACGGTGGCCTGCAACGACGATGCGGTGACCATGGGCCTCCAGGCGGGCACCCACTGGGACGCCCTCCCCCATGTCTCGCACTCCGGGCGGCTCTACAACGGCCGCCCGGCGGGCAGCGTCACCGCGCACGGCGGCGCCGAGTTCAGTGGCATCGAGAAGGTCCGCACCATCGTGTCGCGCGGGGTGCTGCTGGACGTGGCCCGCGCGCGGGGCGTCGAACGGCTCGCGGGCGGGCACGCGGTGACCCCGGAGGACCTGGAGGCGGCCGAGGAACTGGCCGGGACCCGGGTACGGGCCGGTGACATCGTGCTTGTGCGCACCGGCCAGATCCAGTTGCTGCTGGCCGGGGACCGGCACGCGTACAGCCATCCGTCGCCGGGTCTGTCGATCCACACCCCGCGGTGGTTCCACGCCCGGGACGTGGCGGCGGTCGCCAACGACACGCTGACCTTCGAGATCTTCCCGCCGGAGATCGAGGACCTGTGGCTGCCCGTGCATGCCCTGCACCTGGTGGAGATGGGCATGCTCCAGGGCCAGAACTGGAATCTGGAGGAGTTGTCCACAGCCTGTGGAGAAACCGGGCGCTACGAGATGCTGCTGACGGCGATGCCCGAACCTTTCACCGGCGGGACGGGAACTCCGGTGGCCCCGGTGGCCGTTCTCTGATCATCCGGCCGTGTTCGGCGAGGATGCGCCGCTTGATCCGAGAACAGTGAACACAGAGCCGGTGACCACAGAGCCGGCGAACCCAGAGCTGGTGAACACAGAGCCGGCGAGCGAAGAGGCGGCGAACGCTGCGACACCGATCACCGCGACATCGGCCGCTGCGACATCGGCCGCCGCCGCTGAATCGCCGCGGCATCCATCGCCGCGGCGCAGGCCGGACGGTGACGCGCACCCCCCTGCCCGTCGCGCCCGAGCGGCAAGGACCCCTACCCTGCCCGAGCGCGGCACCACGCGCCGCCGTCCGGTTTCCGGCGCTCCCGCCCCGGTTCCTTCAGCCCTGAGGGAACCGGCGCCGAATTGGCGACCCACACTCGCCGAGGGCTCCCGTCACCGAAACCCTCGCCGTCCCCTCGCGGCGAATCGCTGCCCACAAGCGTGATCAAACGGACACGTGACGTCAACACCCGATCGCGGATTTATTACTTAGGCCCGTTTTACAGCGGGCGCGCGATGAAGCACACCGGGGCGCACACCCACCCGACCGGACAGCGGCGCGGCACTCGGGCCCCGCGCGTGACCCCCGCCCCCGCCGCCACCCCGCCGGCCGCCGGGCGCTACACGGCCTCGTAGGCCAGCCCTTCCAGTCCGTCGAAGCCCTCGAACCCGTCGAGGCCCTCGCAGTTCTCATAGCCCACCCCGCCCCCGCAGGCGGCGAGCCGGGCCTCGGCCCGCTCACAGCGGTCGAGTTCGCACCACACGCGCTTGCCGCCGCCGTCACGGCTCCAGCCCCAGCGGTCGGCGAGCCCGTCCACCAGGGCGAGCCCCCGCCCGCCGGTCTCCTCGCCGTTCGCGAGGCGCGGCATCGGCACCCGGGGACTGCTGTCGGCCACCTCGAGCCGGACCGGCGCCTCGTCCGCCGCCTCACACGGCAGGGACAGTCTCAGCACGGCCGTACGGCCGGTGTGCACCACGGCGTTGGTGACCAGTTCGGAGACCAGCAGGACCAGTGTCTCCGCGAGTGGTTCGTCGGCCCGTATCCCCGAGCCGGCGAGCCTCGACCGGGCCCACCTCCGGGCTCGCCCCACCTCCGCGGGGTCGGGCCGGACCTCCAGTTGCATTTGAAGCACCTGCACCGCTCACACCATCCGAACCGGCGGACACAATGGCTCACGCCTCACGAGGGCCACGATCGTGGCCATTTTCTGCATGCGCAGAACAACGGCCTGAGCAAGGTTCACGGAACGTGAATCCCTTACAGGACAGCTTGATTGACGCTCTGTCGCCCCAACAAGCGCTTCGGGCATATTCCAGCGTGAAGGAGTACCCGTGCGGCATACTGTGCGACCCGCTCCAGCAAAGGGCGGTACGGCCGGGACACGGCCCTCTTCCGCCCCGCGAGCAGCGGCGCGCCCGGCACGGTCCGGGTACGCCCCAGGAGTCCCACCGGTACGGCTTGCGCTCGGAACCACTCGCATCTCACACAAGGTACCCGAGCCGACCGATCGTTCCGGCCGTTGCGCGCCCCGTGCAGGACACAACCCGATATCAACGCTCAGTGACACCGGGATGCCACGATCCGCGACATACGAGGGCGGTTTCAGGCCCCCGGCGCCACCAGATCCGCGGCGAGCAGTTCGGCGCCCATGGCTCCGCCGCCCGCCCGGCGCTCCCGCACCCAGGCCCGTTTCAGATGCAGATGCACCTCCGACTCCCAGGTGAAGCCCATTCCGCCGTGCACCTGGAGACAGTCCCGTGCGCCGCGCACGGCCGCCTCGTCGGCGAGCAGCCGGGCCGCCGCGATGTCCACCGGGTCGGCGGTCACGGCCGCCGCGTAGACCGCCGCGCGGGCCACCTCGACCCGCACCAGCAGATCCGCGCACAGATGCTGGACCGCCTGGAAGGCCCCGACCGGCCGCCCGAACTGCTCCCGCACCCGGGCGTGTTCCACCGCCATCTCACAGGTCCGCCCGGCACTGCCGAGCTGCTCGGCGGCGGTGAGCAGCACGGCGACGGGGTCGGGGGCCGAGCGACCACGGACCTCACCACCGGGGTCACCGGCCCGGGAGGCACCGGCCCGGGGGGCACCCGCCGCGGGGTCACCACCCCGGGGGGCACCTGCCTCGGGGTCACCAACCCGGCGCTCACCGACCCGGCGCTCACCAGCCCCACCGTCACCGGCCGGACGGCCACCCGTCCCGCCGCAACGAGCCCCCGCGCGGGACGCCTCCCCCTCCCCCTCCCCCGCCCCCTCCCCCTCCCCCACCAGCCGGTGCAACGGCGTCAGCGGATCGACCGACCGCACCGACACCGCACCCCGCACCCCAGCGCCGGCCCCCACGTCACCGCCCACCGCCGCATCCGCACCCCGCACCCCCGAGCCGGACCCCCCATCACCGCCCACCACCACATCCGCACCCCGCACCCCCGAGCCGGACCCCCCATCACCACCCACCACCGCACCCGCACCCCGCGCCTCCCCACCGCCCCCCGCGTCACCCCCCACCACCACATCCGCGTCCGCCAGCCACTCCACGAAGGGCCCGTCCGCCGCCGTCACCACGGTCTCGCCGCTCGCGGCGCCCGGCACCGAGCCCGCCGCCAGATGGGTGGCGATCAGCGGGCCGGGCAGCAGGGCCCGCCCCGCCTCCTCGAAGGCCAACACCGTCTCCGGCAGCCCGAGTCCGACACCGCCGTCCGCCTCCGGCAGACGCAGCGCGAAGAAGCCCGCCGCGCCCAGTTCCCGCCACAGCCCGCGGTCCAGCCGTCCCGACGCCACGGCCGCCCACAGTTCCTCGCGCCCGAACCGCCGCTCCAGGAGCCCCCGTACACCGTCGCGCAACGCGCGCTGGTCACCGGTCAGCCGAAATCTCACGCCCGCGCCACCATCCCTCCGAGCCACCCTTCTGAGCCATCCGCCTCAACCGTCCGCCTGAACCGTCCTTCTCAGCCGCCCCTCTGGACCGCCCCACTCGCCCCACTCGTCCTGCTCGCCCCGCTCGCCCCGCTCGCCCCAACTCCCCCGACCACCCCAACCACCTCACCACCAGCCCCCCACCCCCTCCCCACCCCTCCGCACCCCTCCCGGCTCCCTACCGCCCCGCCCCCTACCTCCCCTTGGGCAGGCCCAGGATCCGTTCGGCCACGATGTTCCGCTGGATCTGGGACGTCCCGGCGGCGATCGTGTACGACAGGGACGACAGCCGGTCGAGCGTCCAGGCGCGGTCCAGGTCGAGCGCGTCCGGTCCGAGCACCTCCGCGGCCGTGTCGTACAGCTCCTGGCGGGCGTGCGAGTACCGCAGCTTGAAGACCGAGCCGCCCACGCCCGGCACCCCGCGCGAGGACGCCTCCGCCGCGCTGACGTTCCACTGCGTGAGCCGCCACAGCGCGCGGAACTCGGCGTTCAGGACCCCGAGCCGCCGCCGCAGCCCCGGGTCGTCCCAGCGGCCGTTCTCGCGGGCCGCGCGGGCGAGTTCGCCGAGCACCCGGCGGCAGGCGACGACCTCCCCGACGAAGGCCGTGCCGCGTTCGAAGGAGAGCGTCACCATGGTCACCCGCCAGCCGTCGTGCTCGGCGCCGACCCGGTGGCCGACCGGGACGCGGACCTCGTCGAGGAACATCTCGGCGAACTCGGCGGACCCGGCGAGCGTGCGCAGCGGCCGTACGGTGATGCCGGGCGTGTCCATGGGGAGGGCGAGCCAGCTGATGCCCCGGTGCCGGGGCGCCTCGGGATCGGTGCGCACCAGCAGCTCGCACCAGTCGGCGACCTCCGCGTGGGAGGTCCAGATCTTGCTGCCGGACACCACGTAGGAGTCGCCGTCGCGGTGGGCGCGGGTGCGCAGGGCGGCGAGGTCGGACCCGGCGTCGGGTTCGCTGAAGCCCTGGCACCACACCTCCTCGCCGCGCAGGATGGGGCCGAGCCAGCGCGCCCGCTGCTCGGCGGTGCCCTCGGCGGCGATGGTGGGCCCGGCGTGGAGCAGTCCGACGAAGTTGGCGCCCACATACGGGGCGCCCGCGATCTCGGTCTCCTCCAGGAAGATCAGCCGGGTGGTCGGCGAGGCGTCCCAGTGCACGTCCGCGTACCCGGCGTCGTGGAGCGTCCGCTGCCAGCCGAGGTCGTAGGCGCGGCGGGCGGGCCAGTCGTCGGGGGGCGGCTTGGGCGGGAGGCCGGGCAGGACGTGGGCGAGCCAGGCGCGCAGCCGGGCCCGGAAGTCCTCCTCCTCGTCGGTGTAGGCCAGCTCCACTAGCGCCCCCGGTCCAGGTCGAGGCCGAGCATACGGATGGCGTTGCCGCGCATCAGCTTGTAGACGGTCTCCTCGTCCAGGCCCTTCACATGGTCGAGGGCGACCTCCCTGGTGTGCGGGAAGGTCGAGTCGACGTGCGGGTAGTCGGTCTCGAAGGTGGCGTTGTCCCGGCCGACGACGTCGATCGAGGCGACGCCGTGCTTGTCCCGGAAGAAGCAGCAGTAGATCTGCCGGTAGTAGTACGTGGAGGGCGGTTCGGGGATCAGATCGCGGACGCCGCCCCACGCGCGGTGCTCCTCCCAGACGTCGTCGGCGCGCTCCAGGGCGTACGGGACCCAGCCCATCTGGCCCTCGGAGTAGGCGAGCGTGAGCCGGGGGAAGCGCACCAGGACACCGCTGAAGAGGAAGTCCATCATCGAGGCCATGGCGTTGTTGAAGGACAGCGACGCCTGGACGGCGGGCGGGGCGTCCGGCGACGCGGCGGGCATCTGGGACGAGGACCCGATGTGCATGTTGACGACCGTGCCGGTGTCCTGGCAGGCCGCGAAGAACGGGTCCCAGTGGCCGGAGTGGATGGACGGCAGCCCCAGATGGGTGGGGATCTCGGAGAACGTCACCGCGCGGACCCCCCGTGCGGCGTTGCGGCGGATCTCGGCGACGGCGAGGTCCACGTCCCACAGCGGGATCAGGCACAGTGGGATGAGCCGCCCCCCGCTGTCCCCGCACCACTCCTCGACCATCCAGTCGTTGTAGGCGCGCACACAGGCGAGGGCGACCTCCTTGTCGTGCGCCTCGGCGAAGGTCTGGCCGCAGAAGCGCGGGAAGGTCGGGAAGCACAGCGACGCCTCGACATGGTTGAGGTCCATGTCCTTGAGCCGCTCGGCGGGGTCCCAGCAGCCGGGGCGCATCTGCTCGCGGGTGATGCCCTCCAGGGTCATCTCGTCCCGGTCGAATCCGACGGCGGCGATGTTGCGCTTGTACGGGAACTTCAGATCCTCGTAGATCCACCAGTCGGTGAGCTGTCCGGCGGGGTCCATGGTGATCTGGTACTTGCCGCCGACGTAGGCGAGTTCGCCGATCCCGGCGGTCAGCGGGCGCGGCCCGCGGTCGTGGTACTTGCGCGGCAGCCACCGCTCGAAGAGGTGCGCGGGCTCGATGACATGGTCGTCGACGCTGACGATGCGGGGCAGCCCGGTGGCGTCACCGGGCCCCGCGGAAGGGGTGGACGAGGTGGACGGGGTGGTCTCGGTCGCCATGGGTCCTCCGCCGGGCGGCTCGGTCCGGGCTGGGCCGGACGGGATCTGATGGACGGGATCTGATGGACCGTGTCCGGGTTCGACCCCGCCCGATCTGATGGGTCGTCAGAAACAGCTAGAGGAGCAGGCTAGTCCCGCACCCCTGGACCGACAAGGCACGGAGCCCTACGCTCACGGCACGAACTGACGATCCGTCAGTTCTCCGTCGTCGCACAGGGGGCCCCGTGACCGACACCGCACCCGCGCTGGACGCCTCCCGCACCCTGTGGGATCTGCTCGCCGCCCGCGCCGACCGCACCCCCGACCACCCGGCCCTGCTCCAGGAGGACCGCACCCTGACCTTCGGCGCCCTGCGCGACCGCGCGGAGCGGACGGCGGCCGGGCTGTACAGGAGGGGCGTACGGCCCGGCACGGTCGTCGCCTGGCAACTGCCCACCCGGATCGAGACAGTCCTGCTCTCCTTCGCGCTGGCCCGCCTCGGGGCCGTCCAGTCGCCGGTCATCCCGTTCTACCGGGAACGGGAGGTCGGCTTCGCGCTGCGCGAGTCCGGGGCGGAGTTCTTCGCGGTACCGGGCACCTGGCGCGGCTTCGACCACACCGCGCTGGCCCGCACCCTGGGCGCCAAGGGCGTCTTCGAGGTCTACGACGACCTGCCCGACGGCGACCCCGCCGTACTGCCCCCACCGCCCGCCGACGGCACCGCCGTGCGCTGGATCTACTGGACCTCGGGCACCACCTCCGACCCCAAGGGCGTGCTGCACACCGACCGTTCACTGCTCGCGGGCGGCTCCTGCCTGGCGCACGCACTGCGCCCGACCCCCGCCGACATCGGCTCGATCGCCTTCCCGTACGCCCATATCGGCGGACCGGACTATCTGGTGATGGTGCTGCTGTACGGCTTCCCGGTGGTGCTGTTCGAGCGGTTCGCGCTGCCGGAGGCGCTGGCCGAGTACCGGCGGCACGGGGTGACGGTGGCGGGCGGTTCGACGGCCTTCTACGCGATGTTCCTCGCCGAGCAGCGCAAACAGCCCGGCACCAAGGTGATCCCGACGCTGCGGCTGCTCGCGGGCGGCGGGGCGCCCAAGCCGCCGGAGCTGTACCACGCGGTGGTGCGCGAGATGGACGTCCGGCTCACCCACGGCTACGGGATGACCGAGGTGCCGATGATCACCATGGGCGACCCGGACGACACGCCCGAGAACCTGGCGACGACCGAGGGCAGACCGCCGTCCGCGATGGAGGTGCGGATCGTGGACGGGGAGGTGCGGCTGCGTGGGGAGGCGGTGTGCCGGGGCTATCTGGACGCGGCGCAGACGGCCGCCGCGTTCGACGCGGACGGGTTCCTGCGGACCGGCGACCTGGGACGGCTCACCGAGAGCGGGCACCTGGTGCTGACCGGCCGCCTCAAGGACGTGATCATCCGCAAGGGGGAGAACATCTCGGCCCAGGAGATCGAGGATCTGCTGCACCGCCATCCGGCGGTCGCCGATGTGGCGGTGATCGGGCTGCCGGACGCCGAGCGCGGCGAACTGGTCTGCGCGGTGGTGGAACGGCCACCGGGGGCGGAGCCGCTCACGGCGGCGGCCATGACGTCGTATCTGCGCGCGGAAGGGCTCGCACCGCACAAGCTGCCGGAGCGGCTGGAGGTGGTGGACGCCCTCCCGCGCGGGGAGACCCTGCGCAAGGTCCTCAAGTACAAGCTCCGCGAGCGCTACGGGACGGGGACCGGGGCGGAACGGGAAGGGGAAGCGGAGACAGGGCCGGGGGCGGAGGCGGCGGGCACCCCCCGCGCCTCCCACTCACCCCAGACCTCTCAGTCTCCCCGCGCCTCTCAGTCCCCCCACTCATCCCGCTCCCCCCGCGGAGCGGACGACGTGGCTACTCCGGGACCGTGAAGTACCGGGCGAACGCCTGGACGACCTCCTCCTCGCCGACCCGGCCGTCGCCATCCGTGTCCAGCGCGCTGGCGGCCGTACGGCAGAGATCGTCCTTGACGCCCAGGATGCGCAGTACCCGCACGGTGTCGTCGACGGACGCGGAGCCGTCGCCGTCACCGTCCGCGACCGCGAGGGCCGCGTGCAGGAAGGGCCGGGCGATCTCGGCGAACCGGTCGGGGTTGTCGCGCAGCCGCTTGACAGCGCTGCTGACGAACTCCTCGCGGCTGATCCGCTGATCGCCGTCCCGGTCCGCTATCCCGGCCATGCCCTGCCAGAACGCCTCCGCGCCGCCGTACAGGGCCTGGCCCTTGTCGGAGCGGGCCGCCGTGGTGAACTCCGCGAGCAGCGCCTTGGCCGCGCCGCTGAAGTCCTCCCGGTCGATATAGCCGTTGCCGTCCTGGTCGAAGGTGGCGAACCGGGCCGCGATCCTGCGCTCGTACTCGCTGCTGACCATGTCTTTTCGGGCCGCCTTACGTCACGTGGGGTGCATCCGTGCTGGAGCGTACGACGTCCCGGGGGCTCGCGGAGCGGGAAAACGACGGTTGTGCCAGGACCGGGGGAATTTTAGAACAACGGTGTGGCCGGGGCGGGCCCCACGCGGTCAGGCCGACAGGGTGCGGGGCGCCCCGGTGCCGGTACCTTCGGCGCCGGTCTGCTCACCCTGGGTGACGGCGCTGGTGATGTCGTGCTGGACGTCGAAGAGTCTGCGCACCCCCAGGGCGTTGATCACCCGGTTGACATGGGCCCCGCCGGGCCCGGCGTCCATCCCGTCGGCGGGCAGGATCAGCCGCAGCCGTCCCTGGCAGGAGCGCAGCAGCCGACGGGTGGCGATCAGTACGCCGACCCCGCTGGAGTCGCAGAAGACCACGTCGGAGAGGTCGACCACGACCTGGCGACGTCCCTCGGCGACCGCCTCGTGCACCCGCTGCCGCAGCAGCGGTGAGGACACCAGGTCCAGCTCGCCCGACACCCGGAGCACGGTCCAATCACCGTGCTCATCGCCGGTCACCTTGAACGCCACCACCATGCCCTTCGCTCGCCAGAAAGCCCCGGACCGCCAGGCAACCGGAAGCCGTTCCCACGCCTCCCTGCCGCACGGCTGCCCAGCCGCCGTTCCCTGAAACGCTCTCGCGAAAACGAAGAGTCGTCGAGAAAGGCTTGTTTCAGTCGACTTCGATCCTGTTCGATCGTATTTGTAGAGCGTCTGATCATTCAGTCGGTGGGTAGGCAAGACAGAAGCCGTGAGGTGTACGAAAGGTCGCCGGACATCCGTCAGACACCCCCTAGGGGCGTGCGTTGCCACAAAGGGGCGTGCGTGGTCAGACGTGCCGACTACATTCGAGACCAAGGCAGGCGCACGCTGATCACGGCACGGACATCGGCACGGGAAAGGGGCCGCATGGCGCAGAAGGGCACACCACTGCGCTGGGACCGCAAGATGCAGCAACGGCTCGCCCGCGGGGAGGCCGCGGCCCTCGGCGAGCTGTACGACCGCTTCGCCTCGCTGGTGCACGGGCTGGCCCACCGGGTGCTGGACGACGAGCGCGGGGCCGACGGCGTCACGCGCCAGGTCTTCGCCCATGTCTGGGAGCACCCCGACAGCTACGACCCCAAGCAGGGTCCGCTGCGCACCTGGGTGGCCGCGCTCACCCACCGGTTCGCCGTGCAGCGGCTGCGCGCCACCGAGTCCGCCGCCCTCGCCGACGGCGACACCAGCGCGGAGGAACTGGAGCGCACGGTCCGCAGCGCCTCCGTCGCCGCCCGCGCCGACTACATCGTGCAGTCGATGCCGGCGCCCCTGCGGGCCGCGCTGGAACTGGCCTACTTCCAGCGCCGTGACTACCGCCAGACCGCGACCGACCTCGGCGTCACCGAGGACGAGGCCCGGCGCCGGCTGCGCCTCGGCCTCCAACTGCTCGCCACCGCCCACGACGCCGGGAACCCCGGCACCCCGCCCGGCTACGGAGGTGCGGCGTGAGCGCGTACGACGAGCGCGGCGGACCGGGCGGCGAGGACCCCGGCGAACCCGGGGACCGGCGCAAGCGGGACGACGACGCGTTCTCGTCCGACGGCGCGGACGCCTCCGGCCCCGGCACGGGGTCCGGCGACCGCACGCCCCGTATACCCCTGCCCCGCGCCGCCGTGGAGGACGGCGGTCCGCTCCCCGACCTGTCCGCGCCGCCGCCCGCGCTGAGCCACCGGGTGCTGAAGTCGCTGCTCGGCGCGTGGGCGCTGGCCGCGTGCTCGGCGGACGAGGCCAGGGCCGTCGAGGAGCACCTCGGCTCGTGCGGGACCTGCGCCGACGAGGCGCTGCGGCTGCGTGAGGCGGTCGGACTGCTGCACCCGCCGGAGTCCCTCGACCTGGACCCGGCGCTGCGCACCCGGGTCCTCGACCACTGTCTCGACCGCCGCCCGCCGCGCATCCCGATCCCGTCCTGGGCGAAGCCGTTCGACGCCGAGGCCGCGCGGCTGGACGCGCTGCTCCAGGACTTCGGGGACGCGGAGTGGCACGCTCCGGTGCGGCTGCGGTGGTTCGACGGGGTGGCGCAGGCCAGCCGGCGGACCACGGTCGCCGGGGTCATCGCCCATCTGATGGCCGTCGACGGTCTGATCGCGCTGGCGCTCGGCCTGACCGACCCGCTGGGCAAGGCACCGCAGGGGGTCACGACCCCGGCGGGGCGGACCGAGGCGTACTGGAAGGCGTCGCACTTCCCGCCCACCCGCTCGGTGCGCGGACCGTGGCGGGAGCAGGTGCACGGGATCGTCCGGACGGTGGCGTTCACCGGCGGCGGCGCGGGTCGCCTCCCGGTGTCGTACGGCGATTTCGCGCTGCCGCTGCACGATGCGATGACCGACCGGGCGTTCGAGTGCTGGGTGCACGCGGAGGACATCGCGGAGGCGGTCGACTATCCCTACGACCCGCCCGCGCCTCGCCATCTGCACGACATGGTCGACCTGGCGGCACGCATGCTGCCGACCTCCCTGGCCGCGCGTCGGCGGGCCGGGCTGTCGGGACCGGGGGACTCGGTACGGCATCTGGTGGCGGCGGGCGAGCCGGGGCGCAGTGTGCGGCTGGAGATCGAGGGGTCGGGCGGCGGGGAGTGGCTGGTGCCGCTGGACTCTCCGGCGGCGGTGGGGTCGTCGGCGCACGAGGTGGCGCATGTGGCGCTGGACGGGGTGGAGTTCTGCCATCTCGCCGCGGGGCGGATGGAGCCGGAGGAGGCGGTCGCGGGCCAGTCCGGCGACCGCACCGCGATCAAGGAACTCCTGTACGCAACGGCGAGCTTGAGCCGCTTGTAGAACGCCGGGGGCTTTCGGGGGCGGGGAGGGGGACGCTTTCAGGGGCGCGGGGAACCGCGCACAGGAGTGAAAGTGAAGGGTGCGATCGAAACGCAGGGGCAGGTCAACGCCCCCTGCGCCGCCCCACCCGCACCCGAAACCCCCGTTACGCGAACACCACCGTCCGGCGTCCGTTCAGCAGAATCCTCCGCTCCGCATGCCACTTCACGGCCCGCGCCAGCGCCTGGCACTCGACATCCCGCCCCACCGCCACCAGCTGATCCGGGGTGACACCATGCCCCACCCGCTCGACCTCCTGCTCGATGATCGGCCCCTCGTCGAGATCCGCGGTCACATAGTGCGCCGTCGCCCCGATCAGCTTCACACCCCGCGCATGAGCCTGGTGATAAGGCTTCGCGCCCTTGAAGCTCGGCAGGAAGGAGTGGTGGATGTTGATGATCCGCCCGTTCAGCTGCTTGCACAGGTCGTCGGAGAGCACCTGCATATAACGCGCCAGCACGACCAGCTCCACGCCCTCCTCCCGGACGATCTCCAGCAGCCGCGCCTCCGCCTCCGCCTTGGTGTCCCGGGTGACCGGAATGTGATGGAAGGGAACGTCGTACGAACCCACCAGTTCGGCGAAGTCCGTGTGGTTGGAGACCACCGCCGCGATCTCGACCGGCAGCGCCCCGATCCGGGCCCGGAACAGCAGATCGTTCAGACAGTGCCCGAACTTGCTGACCATGAGCACGACCCGCATCTTCTCGTCGGCCCGGTGGATCTGCCAGTCCATCTGGAAGGAGTCCCCGATCGCCGCGAAGCTGGCCCGCAGCTTGTCCACCGTGACCGGCGGCTCCGCCGAGAAGTGCACCCGCATGAAGAACAGCCCCGTGTCATGGTCACCGAACTGCTGGCTGTCCTCGATGTTGCAGCCGGTCATGAAGAGATAGCTCGACACGGCGTGCACGATGCCCTGCTTGTCCGGGCAGGAGAGCGTGAGGACGTACTGGTCGCCGAGCGCCGCGGCTCGGCTGGGGGGCTGCTCGTTCATGCAGCACAGGGTCCCATATCCGGGCCCCCGGACAGCCCGGCGTCCACGCCCGCCCCACCGGGGCGGGGAGGGTCACGCCGAGCGGGTCATGATCCGCAGCACTTCCAGCGTCCGCGGCGGCGCGTCCGGGTCCTCCCCGTCGCTCACGGCCATCCGCACATGCGCGTCCCGCGCCGCACGGACCGCTTCCGGCCAGGCGGGATGCTCGACGTACGAGGAGACCGGCGCGTCCGGGCCGACCTGGTGCATGATCCGCAGCACCCGCAGCACCGCGGTGTCGACGAGCGCCGCCTCCTGCGAGTCGCGGAATATCGTGCCGACGTATTTCTCGGCGGACCAGTTGTCCAGCCAGGTGTCCTCGACCAGGCGGTACACGGCGTCGGTGACGTCCCCGTACCCCTCGGTACCGGCCAGCCAGACGTCCCGCTGGAACACCGGGTCGGAGAGCATGTGCAGCGCGGAGCGCACATTGCTGCGCCAGCGCCACCACGGCATGTCGTTGAGCGGCATGCCGCCCATGGTGGAGGAGCGACGGCCGCGACGGGAAGTGTTCTCCGAACCTTGCACGGTCACCGATCGTACGTTCCTCGCCGCCGACCCCGCATCGCCCCCCGTAATTCACCTGCGCGTCACCAGGTATTGACCAAGGGTCACGCTCTGGTTAGCGATGTGGCGGAATCGTGCAGAACCATGACCGGCAGGCGCCTCCCCCGAAGCACTTTCCCTTCCGCCTCACCCGCCGCACCCGCCTCACCGTCGTCCTCCTGTAGGACGACCGGGCCCGTGGCCGGCCCGGCGGCGCGGCCCCCGCGCACCGGCGTCCGGCTGGCCGCCGCCCTGCTCGCCTGTGCCTCCCTCACCGTCGGCTGCGGCGCCGTCCCGGGCCTGTCCGGCGGCGAGGACTCCACCGACATCACCGTGATGACCTGGGCCCCGGAGGACACCGACGCGACCAACAAACCGGGCATGCCGGCCTTCGCCAGCGCCTACGCCCGCTGGATCAACGCCAACGGCGGCCTCGGCGGCCGTAAGCTGCGCGTGCTGACCTGCAACGACGACAACAGCGGGGTCGGCGCCGCCAAATGCGCCCGGCGCGCGGTCAAGGAGCAGGCGGTCGCCGTCGTCGGCTCGTACAGCCAGCACGCCGACTCGTTCTTCCCCATCCTGGAAGGCTCCGGCATCCCCTACATAGGCGGCTACGGCACCACCAGCGCCGAGTTCACCTCCCCGCTGTCCTACCCGGTCAACGGCGGTCAGCCGGTGCTGCTGGCCGGGCTCGGCAACGAGCTGGCCAAGCAGTGCGACGCGACCGTCCTGGTCCGCCCGGACACCATCGCCGGTGACGAACTGCCGCCGCTGCTCAACGCGGGCCTGACCACCGGCGGCCACCCGGAGGCCACCGACGTCCGGGCCCCCGAGGACGCCACCGCCTACAACAGCGCGGCCCAGCAGGCGCTGGACCGGGCCACCGCCGACGAGACCGCGCGGGGCTGTGTCGTCCCCGCGCTCGGCGACCGCACCAGCACCTACATGGACTCCTTCCGCCGGGTCCGCGAGGAGTACCCGGAGGTGGCCACCGGCACCGTCCTTGGCAGCGTCGACCAGACCGTCATCGACGCCTCCGGCGGCCGGTCCGGCCCCTACGAGGGGTCGTACGTGACCAGTTGGTACCCGGTGGCCACGGACAAGCGCTGGGACGCGATGAAGAAGGTGATCAGCGAGCAGGCGTTCACCGACACCCGGATCGACACCGGGGACGCGGGCGTGCAGACCACCTGGATCGCCTACACCGTGTTCAAGGCGGTCGCCGACAAGATCGGCGGCGGCGATGTCAGCGCCGACACCGTACGCCGCACCCTGGACTCCGGGATCACGATCGACACCGGGGGGCTGACGCCGGCGCTGCGCTGGCAGTTCTCCGACAAGCTGGGCTCGGTCGGCTTCCCGCGCCTGGTCAACGCCAACGCCACGCTCCAGGTGGTACGCGAGGGCCAGCTGGTCGCGGCCCGGAACGGTTTCATCGATGTGACGCAGACCCTGTCCAACGCCGTCACCTGAGCCACCGCCCCGGCCCGCTCACAGCTGGGTCGGGGTCCGCTCGGTCAGCCCGTACTGCTTGGCGACGGCGTTCCACAGCGCCGCGGCCTTCTCCTTCTCGGCGGTGGCGGTGCCGCTGGCCCGGTTCCCGGCCTGGGTCTGGCCGGTGGACCTGGCCTGGCCGCCCTTGCGGCAGGACTTCTTGTCCCCCGCGACCTGGTCGGCCCAGGCCGCGTAGTGGTCGTCGGCCGACGCGGACGCCTGCCACGCCTTGGTCAGCGCGGTGGTCAGCGCGGCGTGCTCGGGCAACTGGTCGACGGAGATCCCCGACAGCCGGGTGACCAGCGAGGTGCGCTGCGCGGCGGCGTCCCGCAGATCCCGCGCCGCCTTGCCGAGGTCCTTGCACTGCTTCACGTCCGCCACCGCGTTGATCACCGTCGTACGGCTGGTGCCGCTGTCGGCGAGCAGCTTGTCCAGTTCCTCGGCCTGGGCCCGCACCGGGTCGGCGGACGGCGACGGCGCCGCCGACTCCGCGCCGGTCTCGGGCGCGGTCGCCGACACGGTCCTCGGCGCCGGGTCGGCACCGCCCCCGCCACCGCCCATCAGCGCGCCCGCGCCGACCCCCACGACCACGATCCCGACGCCGACGGCCGCGAGCATCGGCACCTTCGATCCGCTGCGACCGCTCCGGCGCCCCCCGTCGTCACCCCGCCCGGCGGCCCGCCGACGGCCGCCTCCGCCGTCGTACGGCCCGGCGGGCGCGGGGCGGCCGGGCTGCGCGTCGATGCGCGGAAGCTGCTGGGTGGCGGGGGCGGGCTCGTCCCGGAAGAGCCCGGCGAACTCGGCGGGCGGCCCGGCGGGACCCGCGCCGCCGGTGACCGGCGGGATGAACTGCGTGGCCTCGGCGTCCGGGTGCCCGGCGCCCTGCGGCTGCTGGTGCGGCTGCTGCGGCTGGGGCTGCTGCTGCCGGGGGCCGGTGCCCAGGTACGCGGTGGTCTCGGCGGACGGCTGGGCCTGCGCCGCACCCGGCGGCACCTCGGGCGGCAGCGCGCCCGGCCCGACCGGCGGCAGATACTGCGTGGCCGCAGCGTCCCCGCCGGGCGCGGCCGGAACGGACGGAACGGGCGGGATGAACTGCGTCGCCGCGGAATCCCCGGCGGGGACAGGCGGAATGAACTGCGTCGCCGCGGAATCTCCGGCCGGGACCGGCGGGATGAACTGAGTCGCCGCCGAATCCCCCGCCGGAACCGGCGGAATGAACTGCGTCGCCGCCGAATCCCCGGCGGGGACAGGCGGAATGAACTGCGTGGCGCCGTCGTCCCCGGGTGGCAGCGCTCCCGCGCCCGCACCGGGCACCGGCGGCAGATACCGCGTCGCCTGGTCCTGCACGGACGGCAGCGCGCCCCCGTGCGACGGCGACTGCGGCTGCGACTGCGACTGCGCCGGGTAGCCGGGACCGGGGTCATAGGCAGGGCTCGCGCCGTACCCGGAGGCCCCGTCCTGGTAGGCGCCGGGACCGGCGTCGCCGTACCCGGCCGGGGAGCCGTCGTAGCCCTGGCCGCCGTATGTCTGCGCGCCCTCCGGGGGCAGTGGGCCCGGGTGCGGGCCGGACCAGGCGCCCGCGTCGGACTGGGCGTCGCCCCAGGGGCGGCCCTCGGCGGGCGGCGGGGTCCCCCAGGGCTGGTCGGCGGGCGGGGCGCCCGGCCGGTCCGGGCCCCACGGCTGCTCCCAGGACTGGGCGCCCGGGGGCGCCGCCGGGGGTATCGCACCGCCGCCGGGCGGTACCGGCGCGGGGCCGCCCGACTGGTTCAGCATCCCCGGAAGCAGGGGCTCACCGCCGTCGGAGGGCAGCACGATGCCTTCGTGCGCGGGCCGCGCCGAGGGCTCCTCGCCCTGTCCACTCTGCGTCACCGGGACTCCTACGAATGGGGGACCTTCGGAATCGTCGGCTCACGCTACCGGGTCCTCCGAGCCCGGTGCCACGCAGCACAGGGCACGGGGACCGTGCCCTGTGACCGCCGTTACGCGACGGGCCCGCCGCGCGGCCCCGACGCCACCTCCCGTCCGCCCGGACCGCGTTCCCCGGGCGTCCGTCCGGCGCGCCGGGGACCGTTCACGCGGCCTGCTGGAGATCCATCCGCGCCCCGAACTCCCGGACCACCGGCTCCTCCCGGTACGGCTCCAGCCGCTGCTGGAAGTCCTCCAGATACTCGGCGCCCCGGTTGGAGCGCAGTGAACCGAGCAGTTCCACGGCCTTCAGACCGGTGCTGCACGCCTCCTCGATCTCGCGTTTCTGCACCTGTGCGGTGGCCAGCAGGACATAGCCGATGGCCCGTCTGCGCGCCCGGCTCACGGCGTGCCGGTCCAGCGACTCCTGGGCGCACCGGGCCGCCGCGTCGGCCTGGCCGAGGTCACGGTGGCAGTGCGCCAACTCGTCGGCGAGATACGCCTCGTCGAAGTGCGCGATCCACACCGGGTCGTCCCCGGAGTCCGGTTCGACCCGGTCCAGCGCGGCGACCGCCCGCCCGGCGGCGTTCTGCGCGGAGCGCGCGTCACCGAGCAGCGCGTGCCCACGCGCCTCGGCGGCGTGGAACATCGCCTCCGCGCGCGGTGTGACCTGTCCGCGCGCCCCTTCCTGCGCGGCGCGCGCCAACTGGGAGATCTCGCGCGGGTTCCCGAGCTGGGCGGCGAGATGGCTCATGGACGCGGCCAGCACATATCCGCCGTACCCGCGGTCGCCCGCGGCCTGGGCGAGACGCAGCGCCTGGATGTAGTAGCGCTGGGCCAGCCCCGGTTGGCCGGTGTCGACGGCCATGTACCCGGCGAGTTCGGTCAACCGCGCGACCGCGGCGAACAGTTCCCGGCCGACCGCCTCCCGGTAGGAGCCGGCCAGTAATCCGGAGACGACGCTGTTGAGGTAGTGCACGACGACCGGGCGCACATGCCCGCTCCCGTACTGGTGGTCGAGGTCGACGAGGGCCTGGGTCATGGCCCGTACGGCGGCCACGTCGGACAGACCCACGCGCGGTCCCGCCGAGCGGGCGACCTGGGTGTCCGGTGTGGAGATCAGCCAGTCCCGGCTGGGTTCGACCAGCGCGGAGGCGGCGACGGAGGAGCCGGACAGGAAGTCCCGCCGCCCCACGTCGCTGCGCCACAGCTCACAGACCTGCTCGATGGCTCCCAGTACTGTCGGCGAGAACTGGAGACCGACCCCCGAGGCGAGGTTCTTGCCGTTGGCCATGCCGATCTCGTCGATCGTGACCGTACGGCCGAGCTTGCGGCCGAGTGCCTCGGCGATGATCGCGGGGGCGCGGCCCCGCGGCTGCTGTCCGCGCAGCCAGCGCGCCACGGACGTCTTGTCGTACCGGAGATCTAGTCCGTGCTCGGCACCGCACATGTTGACCCGGCGGGCGAGCCCTGCGTTCGAGCAGCCCGCTTCCTGGATGAGCGCTTGCAGCCGTTCATTGGGCTGCCGCGCGACGAGTGGCCTAGCGGCCATGGGCCTACCCCCTGCTTTCTGGCGACAACGGTGCTTGCCCGCGCACCTGGTTGACGTGACTTTCCGACCGGAACTCTTCGCATCCCGCCCGTCTCGCGCCGGTCTCTCGTCCGTCTCTGCCACGGGAAGGCGCCGAATGTTTCCGGCTGTGAAGATCAGTGCCCAGTGGACATACCGCTAATGCGAGACATGCGAGGATTGCCGGGTCAAAAGCGGATGACGCCCCCACAAGGGACTACCCAGGCCCCGCCGCGGAGCCTCCCGCGCGCCCCCACCCGTGCACCCATGCGCCCCAGACGCTGTACGGATGCCCCTCCCCGGCGCGCGCAACAGCCGTAACCCGCGATTAGCCTGGTAGTTGTGTTGAGCGTGGAAGAGACGATCGCGGGCACCGATGCCGCCCAAATCCCCCAACAGCGCGGGGAATCCCTGCTGGAGACAGCCGTACGGTATGCCGAGGAGCGCCACTGGGACGTGTTCCCCGGCACCTGGCTGGAAGCAGTCGACGGGGTGCAGCGCTGCTCGTGCGCCGACCCGGCGTGCGATGCGCCCGGTGCGCATCCCGCGCGCCCCGACTGGGCGAGCGTGGCCACCGGCAGCGCGACCGTCGCCCGCCGGATGTGGCAGAAACAGCCCACCGCGTCGATCCTGCTGCCGACCGGGCGCACCTTCGACGCGATCTCCGTGCCGGAGACGGCGGGGTTCCTGGCGCTCGCCCGGATGGAGCGGATGGAGCTGACGCTCGGGCCGGTGACGCTGACGCCGGACCGGCGGATGCGGTTCTTCGTGCTGCCGGGGGGGTCCGTGAAGATTCCGGATCTGGTGCGGAAGCTGGGGTGGCTGCCGTCGTCGCTCGATCTGATCGCGCTCGGTGAGGGCGGGTACGTGGCGGCTCCGCCGACGCGGTTCGGGTCCGGGGGGGCTGTTCAGTGGGCCTGTCGGCCCACGCCCGCGAATCGGTGGTTGCCGGATGCGGAGGAAATGATCTCGGCGCTTGCTTATGCGTGCGGGAGGGATCGGTAGCGCGGTTCGTTGGTTGGTGGGTTGATCATGTGTCGGCGGCCGTCCGTTTGTGGGCGGTCGCCTTTCGTTTGCGTGGTTGGTGTCTATTTGCGGCTTTCTGTCCGTTGTGTCTGGTCGCGCAGTTCCTCCCCCAGAGGGGGTACCCCCAGCGCCCCTAAAAGCCCTCTGACGGCACCGTAAGGTTTCGGGTATGACCTCTGCTGTGCGTATTTCTGGTCTCTGGAAGCGGTTCGGGGACCATGTCGCCGTCGGGGGGATCGATCTCGATCTGCCCGCCGGGAAGTTCATCGGGCTGGTGGGGCCGAACGGGGCCGGGAAGACCACCACCCTGTCCATGGTGACCGGGCTGCTCCGGCCCGATCAGGGGACCGTCGAGGTCGTCGGGCATGACGTCTGGCGGGACCCGGTGGAGGTCAAGGCGCGGATCGGGGTGCTGCCCGAGGGGCTGCGGCTGTTCGAGCGGCTGTCGGGGCGGGAGCTGCTCGCCTACACCGGGCGGCTGCGCGGGCTGCCCGGCGACGAGGTCGACAAGCGGGCCACGCAGCTGTTGGACGTGCTCGACCTTGCGGGCGCCCAGCACAAGCTGGTCGTGGACTACTCGACCGGGATGCGCAAGAAGATCGGGCTCGCCTCGGCGCTGCTGCACAACCCCGAGGTGCTCTTCCTGGACGAGCCCTTCGAGGGGGTCGACCCGGTCTCCGCGCAGATCATCCGGGGCGTCCTGGAGCGCTACACCGCCTCCGGCGCCACCGTCGTCTTCTCCTCCCATGTGATGGAGCTGGTGGAGTCGCTGTGCGACTGGGTCGCCGTGATGGCGGCCGGACGCATCCGGGCCCGGGGCCCGCTGGCCGAGGTGCGCGGCGACGCCCCGACGCTCCAGCAGGCGTTCCTCGAACTGGTCGGCGCGGGCGCCCGGGACACCGGGTCCGATCTGGACTGGCTCGGCGGCGGCGCCCGATGACCGCGATCACCTCACCGACCTCACCAGCCACGCTGACCTCCACCTTCGTACGGCTGAAGCTGTCGCTGCTGCGCAATGGGCTGCGGCAGTCCGGCGGGCGGCGGTTCGCGTTCGTGTCGTCGGCGGTCGTGGTGCTGCTGTTCGCCGCGCTTCAGCTGCTCGGGCTGATCGCGCTGCGCGGACATGCGCACGCGGATGCCGTGGTCGTGCTGCTGGCCGCCGTGATGGGGCTGGGCTGGGCGGTGATGCCGCTGTTCTTCCCGAGCGGCGACGAGACGCTCGACCCGACCCGGCTGGTGATGCTGCCGCTGCGGGCCGGGCCGCTGGTACGGGCGCTGCTGGTGGCCTCGCTGGTCGGGATCGGGCCGGTGTTCACGCTGCTGCTGTTCACCGGCTCGGTGATCGCGGTGGCGCACGGTCCGGCCGCGTACGCCGTCGCGGTGGTCGCGGTCGCGCTGGGGCTGCTGGTGTGCGTGGCGCTGGCGCGGGCCGTCGCCGCCGCGAACATCCGGCTGCTGAGCAGCCGCAAGGGCCGCGATCTGGCGGTGCTCAGCGGGCTGGTGATCGCGGTCGGGGCGCAGTTCGTCAACTTCGGGGTGCAGCGGCTGGGCAGCTCGGGGCTCGGGCAGCTCGATCCGGCGGCCGAGGTGCTGCGCTGGATTCCGCCGGCCTCGGCGATCGGCGCGGTGGACTCCGTCAGCCGGGGGGCGTACGGCACGGCCGCGCTCCAGCTCGCGCTGAGCGCCGGGGCGGTGGCGGTGGCGGTCGCCGTCTGGGCGCGGCATCTGAACCGGCTGATGACCGCGCCGGACGGCTCCACGCTCCAGGCGGCGAGCGAGAAGTCCGTACGGGACCGGGGCGACACCGGGGTCGCACGGCTGCTGCCGGGCGGGCGGACCGGGACGGTGATGGAGCGCAGCCTGCGCTATGTCTGGCGGGACCCGAAGACCAAGGCCGCGTGGGTGACGTCGCTGGCGATCGGGCTGATCGTGCCGGTGTTCAACGCGTTGCAGGGCACCGGGTCGGTGTACTTCGCGTGTTTCGCGGCCGGGATGCTCGGCGTGCAGATGTACAACCAGTTCGGGCAGGACACCTCCGCGTTCTGGATCGTCGCGCTGACCATTTCGTCGCGGCGGGACGCGTATGTGGAGCTGCGGGCGCGGGCGCTGGCGCTGCTGGTGATCACGCTGCCGTACGCGACGCTGGTGACCGTGATGACGACGGTGCTGCTCCGCGACTGGGAGCGGCTGCCGGAGGTTCTGGGGCTGTCGTTCGCGCTGTTGGGGGCGATGCTGGCCACCGGGGCGTGGAGTTCGGCGCGGTATCCGTACTCGATTCCTCAGGAGGGGTACAAGAACGTGGCCCCTGGGCAGAGCGGGCTGGCGTTCATGTCGATCTTCGGGGGGATGGTGGCGGCGGCGTTGCTGTGTGCGCCGGTGATCGTGTTGACGGTGGTGCTGCGGACGACTGCGGGTGGGGATGCGTGGGGTTGGGTGTTGTTGCCGGTGGGGGCGGTGTACGGGGTGGGGGTTGCCTGGGCGGGGTTGCGGCTTGCGGCGCCTCGGGTGGCTCGGTGTCTGCCGGAGATTTTGGGTGCGGTGAGTAAGGGGTGACGGGGGCTCCGCCAGGTTTTCGGGTGCGGGTGGGTGGGGGCTGGTCGCGCAGTTCCTCCCCCAGAGGGGGTACCCCCAGCGCCCCTATCGATCTCCACAGGCACGCGGAAAGGTGCGGGTGGGTGGGGGCTGAGCGCGCAGTTCCCCGCGCCCCTAAGGGCAGGGCGTTGCGCCCCGGCTAGATCGAAGGTGTGCCCGCGTCCCCGGGCCGCAGGGCGCTGCGCCCCAGCCACGTCGAGCAGCCCCCGCGCCCGGGAAAGCAGGGCCTCGGGCCACGCACGGATCGAGTAGCCCCCGTGCCCCAGAAAGCAAGGCGTCGGGTCCCGCCCGGATCGAGCAGCCCCGTGCCCCGGAAAGCAAGGCGTCGCGCCCCGCCCGGATCGCCGAGTGTCCGCTCCGGTCTTCAGTCCAGGCGGTCCAGGAATGGTTCGATCGCTGTGCGCCAGGCGGCTGGCTGGTCGTAGTGGACCAGGTGGCCGGCGTCGGGGACCTCGGCGTACTCGCCGTGGGGGAGGACGCGGACCATTTCCTGGGCCTCGGCGCGGCCCAGCTCGCCGTCCAGGCCGCGGACGACCAGGGTGGGGCAGCGGACGGAGGACAGGTCGTCCCAGTGGGCGTCGTACACCCAGGTCTCGCGGGTCTCCAGCATCTGGTCCGGGTCGAAGACCGGGCGCCAGCCGTCCGCGGACTCGTGCATGACCTCGGCGTAGAACTCGCCGCGCGCGGTGCTCGGGCGCTCCACCCAGGGGTCGTCCTCGCCGAACCACTTGCGGACGTCGGCGAGCGTGGCGAACGGCAGGGGCCAGGAGCGGAACCAGTCGGCCCACTCGCGCTGCGACGCGGCGCCCAGCGCGGACGCCCGCATGTCGCAGATGATCAGCCCGCGCACCAGATCCGGGCGTCGCGCGGCGAGCTGCCAGCCGGTGAGCGCTCCCATCGCGTGGCCGACGAGGACCACGGGGGCGAGTCCGAGCTGCTCCAGCGCCGCCTCGGCGTCCTCGACGTACGCCTCACGGGTGAACGCGGCCCTTGGCGGCTTCTCGCTCTGTCCGTGTCCCCGCTGGTCGAGGGCGACCGCGCGGTGCCGCTCGGAGAGCCAGCGGGCGGTGGAGGCCCAGTGCGAGGCCCGGCCCATCAGTCCATGGAGTAACAGGACCCCGGGGGAGGCTGCGGCGGCCGGGGCGTCTTCGGCTCCGCCGTCCCCCCTGACCGGTTTCTGCGGGTCGCCGAACTCCCAGGCCGCCAGTCGTACCCCGTCCGTACCGTTCACATCGATGCGCCGCGCCATTGCTCCTGGTACCCCCCAAGCTCCGCTCGGCCCGTCCGCCCGCTCCGCCGGAATCTCCTCGGAGGGGCGCGGTCCCCTTCACCGCGTCCTGCCTGCCGTAGTACCGCTCTCCTGTTTCGGGCCGATGTCCGTCACCGTGCCACGGGTGATGCCCCCCGCACACTATCGAATACGCATTCGAAGACGCCGCTTGCGCCGGGAACACCCCTCGTACGAGTGACCCCGCGCCAGGAATGATCGCCGCGGCCTCGGGGAGATCTTCTGCGGGAGGCGGACCGCTCGGGGAAACCGGTCCGCGGGGAACGACCCTGAGAGCTCGGGGCTCCGGGTCGACACAGGGGAGGACAGGCCCCGGCGCCGCATGGCGCCGGGGCCTCCGTGTGTCCGCGGCACATCCGGCACACCCCGCACACCCGGCACATCCGTCCACCCCCTGCGGGCCGCTGCCGGCCTCCGCCGGTCATATGCCTCACGCGACAGCGTGTCACGGGACGGGCCATCGCGCTGCTGTTCGGCACCGCCGGATCAGGATTTGACGCAACGATGGAACAGCCGCCCGCGCGGCCCGTCCGCTGGGCGGCAACTGGCGTCCGGTGAGGGTGGGTTGACGGCTCCGACGGGCTCTGGGACGGGCTCAGCGCTTGGCGACGAACACATGCGACGCGACGTCGGACACCAGCTCCGCCGCCTCACCGCCGCTGCCCACCAGCACCCCGCCCGCGGACTCCGTGACACTCACGACCGAGCCGGGCTGCACTCCCGCGCGGCGCAGGGTGTACATCAGCTGGGCGTCCGTCTGGATGGGCTCGCCGATCCGGCGGACCACGACCGTCTTGCCCTCCAGGCCCGGGTCGAGGTCGGCCAGCGAGACCATGCCCTCGTCCAGGAAGGGGTCGGCGCCGTCCTTCTCGCCCAGCTCCTCCAGGCCCGGGATCGGGTTACCGTACGGCGACTCGGTGGGGTGGCGCAGCAGCTCCAGCACGCGGCGCTCCACCGCCTCGCTCATCACATGCTCCCAGCGGCACGCCTCCGCGTGCACCTGCTCCCACTCCAGGCCGATCACATCGACGAGCAGGCATTCGGCGAGGCGGTGCTTGCGCATCACCCGGGTGGCCAGGCGGCGGCCCTCGTCGGTCAGCTCCAGATGGCGGTCGCTGGCGACCGACACCAGGCCGTCGCGCTCCATCCGCGCCACCGTCTGGCTGACCGTGGGGCCGCTCTGGTCGAGGCGCTCGGCGATCCGGGCGCGCATGGGGACCACACCTTCCTCCTCCAGCTCGAGGATGGTGCGGAGATACATCTCCGTCGTATCGATCAGTCCGGACATACGTGCCCCTCGATGAGATCTGCCGGAGGCTCGACGGCTCTCCGGAGCGTGCGCTGGCCCTGGACTCAATTCTGACGCATACCACTGACAAGCGTGCCGGGCCGGAGGAACGGGGCCGTTCCGGGGACCCCGCGACCGCCACCACCGTACGCGCACCGGGCCCTTCGCCGTATTGACAGCGCGTTGGTCCAGACCGCACGGTGATCCGCGACACGAGGTCAGGCACTGCGAGAGCGAAGGGGCTCTGCATGAGCGACGGCAAGCTGGCCGACCAGTACTTCGACGCTGCGATCGACCTGCTGCGACGGGTCCGGGACGAGGACGCGGAGGCGGTCTCGGCCGCCGGGACGCTCCTCGCCGACACCGTCGCCGAGGGCGGGCGGCTGTTCGCGTTCGGCGCCGGTCACTCCTCGCTCGCCGCGCAGGACATCGTCTATCGCGCGGGCGGGCTGGCCCTGATGAATCTGCTGACCGTACCGGGGGTCGTGGGCGTCGATGTGATGCCCGCCACACTCGGTTCGGCGCTGGAGCGGGTGGACGGTCTGGCCGCCGCCGTACTGGACTCCTCGCCGCTGCGGTCCGGGGACGTACTGATCATCATCTCGCTGTCCGGGCGCAACGCGCTGCCGGTGGAGATGGCCATGAACGCCCGTGCGCTGGGGGTGCGGGTGATCGGGGTGACCTCGGTGGTGTACGCCGAGGAGACCTCGTCCCGGCATGTCTCGGGGACGTACCTCAAGGACCACTGCGACATCGTGCTCGACTCGAGGATCCCGATCGGGGACGCGGAGCTGACCCTGGAGAGCGTCCCGGCGCCGTTCGCGCCCGCGTCGACGGTGGTCACCTCGGCACTGCTCCAGGCGGTCATGGCCACCGCCGCCGGCTCGCTCGCCGACCGCGGCATCGAACCGCCGATGCTGCGGTCGGGCAATGTGGACGGCGGGCACGAGTGGAACGGACGGGTGATGCGGGAGTACGGGGACCGGATCTTCTACCGGCACTGAATCTTCTGCCGGCGCCGAGGGACGGGCGGGCGGCGAGGGGCTCGGCGGCTCCCGTCCGCTCCCCCGCCGTCTCCCGCACGCGGCTCAGCCGGAGCCCCCGTCGCCGTCCTCCCCCTGGCCTATCGCCTGGGCGAGGTCCAGGGCCGTCGCTATGCGGACGGCCACGTCCTCGGCGTAGGTGCTGTCGGTGCGTTCGAACTGGTTGCGGCCGGGGCCGCGCAGGAAGGTGACGACGCCCAGGGTGCGGCCCCGGCTGCGCAGGACCGCGCACAGGGCGTGGACGGAGTCGGCGGGCCACTGCCGGGACAGGGCCCAGGCGCGCGCCTGCTCGGCGGGTATGGACCCGGCGCCCGCCCGCACCGACCCGGCCCGCTCCACGCACTGGAGGGCCGGATGGCCGGGGGCGTACCGCGCGGGCAGCCCCGCCCGGCCGCCGAACCGGCTGGGGCCCGGCGTCCCGGCGGGCGTCTCGGCGACCCGCACCAGCCGCACCGGGCCCGGGGTCGCCGTACCGTCGGTGAGCGGGCCGCCCGCCACCCGGTCCATGAGGGCGTGGTCGGCGAAACCGGCCAGCGCGAAGTCCAGATGGACGGTGGCCGCCTCCGCCGGGTCCTCGCACTCGGCGGCGGCACGGGCCGCGCGGTGCAGCTGATTGGTGCGGAAGCGCAGCAGCGCGCCCTCCTGCTCGCTCTGCTTGGACTCGGTGACGTCCTGGAACAGCCAGCCCACCCCGAGCGGCACCGGCTCCTCGGCCAGCGGTGAGGCCAGCCGCAGGAAGCCGCTGCGCCAGCAGCGCCGCCGCTCGCCCTCGGGCGTGCGTACCGTCACCCAGATCTCGGCGGGCGCGGGCGGCGCCCCTTCCGCCAGGACGTGTGTGAACGCGCTCTCCAGCTCCTCCACGCCGGTCGCCAGCAGCTCGCCCAGCGGACGGCCGAGCACGTTCGTACGGCCGCTGGCGAGGGCGCGGGCGGCGTGGCCGTTGACGACGGCGGGGCGCAGGTCGACGTCGACCAGGACGACTCCCCAGCTGGCGTCCTCGAACAGGGCCTCGCTGAGCGCGATGGACCGCTCCAGGTCGATCTGCGCGTGCACCTCGCTGAAGGCGCAGTACACCCCGGCGGGCTTGCCGTCGGGTCCGCGCACGGCGGCGGACTGGGTACGGACGAGGACCCGGCCGCCGTCCTTGGTCAGCAGCGCGAACTCGTGGACCTGGCGGCCGGGGGCGTGCATGGCGGACAGCAGCCGGGCCTCGACCTCCTCGGCGTCCGCCGCGCGGACCGCCCATCCGGCCAGTCCGCGCCGGCCGACCGCCTCGGCGGCGCTCCAGCCGAGAATCCGCTCGGCCTCGCGGTTCCAGTGGGTGATCATCCCGTCCGCGTCGAACGCGCACAGCGCCGCGTCCATGCCGTCGAGCAGGGCGGCGAGGAGGTCGGGGCCACGGGTGCCCTCGGGACCGCCGGAACCGGCACCCGGATCGGGCCCCGAGCCGGACCCCGAGCCCTCGGGGCCACCGGGACCGTCCGGACCGAGTTCGTCCGTGGCCCCACTACGCCGGGAAGCACTCATGTCGACCCCCTGCACGTTGGCGTCCGCCCGAACGGCGCGTCGATTCGCTCACTGGCAATCATTCAACTCGAACGTGATGCAGCACACATCTGGTTCCCACAAGATTGCGGGGAATCGTTGTACGCGGGAGAGCGGTGCCCCGGGTCGCGTGGACCTCGGGGGCCCCGTGGATCGCGTCGGGCCCATGGCATCACGCCTGTCCGGCGCGGGTCGGCCCACAGCCGGCCCGTGCCTCCAGTGGAGTGAGCCCCGCGCGTGCGACGCCCGCCCCGTGTGCCCCCGCCCTGTCCGTCATGCACCCGACGCTAGATGATCACGCGGCCGTCCCACAGGGCCCGACGGAGAAAACAAAAAACAGTTGATCGGTGGTCGATCCGGTTCCTAAGGTGGCGAGCACACGAGAAGGGAGGTGGTTCGGCAGATGTATGAGAACCGGACGCGTGAGGTGACTGCGGGCTAGCGGCCCGCCACCACACTCAGTGCGGTGCCGGACCAGCGCGTGACAGATGCGCGCAGCCGGCCCAATCCCAGCAGTCACCCGACCCGCGAGTCGCCGGTAACGTCCGGCCGGCTCCTCTCCGGAGGAACCCGACTCGCGGGTCGTCTGCGTCTTTGCCGTACAGATCTGTGCCGTACAGATCTGTGCCGTACGGGAATGGGTCAGGGCGCGATGCCCGCCCAGCCCTCGATCTCCCGGGGGGCGCGGACGCCGGGGCCGACGTACCGGGCCGACGGGCGCACCAGACGGCCCGTGCGCTTCTGCTCCAGGATGTGCGCCGACCAGCCCGCCGTACGGGCGCAGCTGAACATCGACGTGAACATGTGCGCCGGGACCTCCGCGAAGTCCAGCACGATCGCCGCCCAGAACTCCACGTTCGTGGCCAGCACCCGGTCCGGGCGGCGGCTGTGCAGTTCGGCGAGGGCCGCCTTCTCCAGGGCCTCGGCCACCTCGAAGCGGGGGGCGCCCAGCTCGCGGGCCGTACGGCGCAGCACGCGGGCGCGCGGGTCCTCGGCGCGGTAGACCCGGTGCCCGAAGCCCATCAGGCGTTCGCCCTGGTCCAGGGTCTTGCGGACGTATCCGTCGGCGTCCCCGGTGCGTTCGATCTCCTCGATCATGTGCAGGACGCGGGACGGGGCGCCGCCGTGCAGCGGGCCCGACATGGCGCCGACCGCGCCGGAGAGGGCCGCGGCCACATCGGCGCCGGTGGAGGCGATGACCCGGGCGGTGAAGGTGGACGCGTTCATGCCGTGCTCGGCGGCGGAGGTCCAGTAGGCGTCGACGGCGGCCACATGGCGCGGGTCGGGCTCGCCCCGCCAGCGGATCATGAACCGCTCGACGACCGACTGCGCCTTGTCGATCTCCCGCTGCGGCACCATGGGCAGGCCCTGGCCACGGGCCGACTGGGCGACGTACGACAGGGCCATCACGGCGGCGCGGGCGAGGTCCTCGCGGGCCTGGCCGGCGTCGATGTCGAGCAGCGGCTTCAGGCCCCACACGGGGGCGAGCATGGCGAGCGCGGACTGTACGTCGACCCGGATGTCACCGGAGTGCACGGGCAGGGGGAACGGCTCGGCGGCCGGGAGCCCGGGGTCGAAGGCGCCGTCCACCAGCAGGCCCCAGACGTTGCCGAAGGAGACCTGGCCGACCAGGTCCTCGATGTCGACCCCGCGGTACCGGAGGGCACCGCCCTCCTTGTCCGGTTCGGCGATCTCCGTCTCGAACGCGACGATTCCTTCGAGTCCGGGTACGAAATCGGACATGAGGCGGCTCCTCGGATGAGTACGTACGGGTCACATACGTACGGCTTCGGGTACGGGGTGCGTGCTGAGCTGGGCCGGTCTGGGGGTGCCCCCGGAAGGGGTGGGGGCGGGGCGGGAAAGCGGCCGTCCGGCGGCTCCGCGGTCCATCTCTGGGACTCGCGGTCCTGGGCGGCACGTCATGCGGCACGTCTGACGGTCCTGCCCGCCCGGTCGGCGGTCGTGCCACCGGGCCGGCAACAGAACGATATCCCCGAGTGCCAACTTTGGGGAGAGT
This sequence comes from Streptomyces sp. NPDC048290, assembly GCF_040652095.1. Lineage (NCBI taxonomy): Bacteria > Bacillati > Actinomycetota > Actinomycetes > Kitasatosporales > Streptomycetaceae > Streptomyces > Streptomyces sp. NPDC048290. Next base: position 222,730 of record NZ_JBEZLM010000006.1, on the reverse strand, counting down.
ACGCGGCACTCAGTGCCACGCCGTGACCAAGGACACCGTTCGGACGGGGTGGGCGATGGGGCAGGATGACCGCGTGACCGACCCTGATCTCGATCCCGCGGCGATGCGTCGGCAGTACCGGGCCGAGGGCCTGGCCGAGACCGAGCTGGCGGCGACGCCGGTGGAGCAGTTCGCGCGCTGGTTCCGGCAGGCGGCGACCGTGGCCGGGCTGTTCGAGCCGAACGCGATGGTGGTGTCCACGGCCGACGCCCAGGGCCGCCCCAGCTCCCGGACGGTGCTGCTGAAGCATTTCGACGAGCAGGGCTTCGTCTTCTACACCAACTACGGTTCCCGCAAGGCCCGCGACCTGACGGAGAACCCGCACGTCTCGCTGCTCTTCCCCTGGCATCCGATGGCCCGCCAGGTCATCGTCACCGGTGAGGCCCGGCGCACCGGCCGGGACGAGACCGCCGCGTACTTCCGCACCCGGCCGCACGGCTCCCAGCTCGGCGCCTGGGCCAGCCACCAGTCGGCCCCGGTCGAGGACCGCGCGGCCCTCGACGCGGCCTACGCCGAACTCGCCGCCCGCTATCCCGAGGGCGAGCAGGTCCCCGTCCCGCCGCACTGGGGCGGCTTCCGGGTGACCCCGCGCGCGGTGGAGTTCTGGCAGGGGCGGGAGAACCGGCTGCATGACCGGCTGCGGTATGTGGCGGGACCTGCGGCGGGCGCGGAGGGCGCGGAGGGCTCGGAGGGCTCGGAGGGCTCGGGGAGCGCGGAGGGCTCAGCGGGCGCGGGGGGCGGCGGCTGGCGGGTGGAGCGGCTGGCGCCTTGACGCCCTCCCGCGCGGGGCGCCCTCCAGCGCGGGGCGCCCTCCAGCGCGGGGCGCCCTCCAGCGCGGGGCGCCCTCCAGCGCGGGGCGCGGTCCAGCGCGGGGCGCGGTCCAGCCGAGGGTCGGCAGGACGGCGACAGGTCCAGCTGAGGTTAGCCGGACCGGGGTCAAGTTCGGCCGAGACTGCCCGTACAGGGCCCGGTCGAGCCGAGGTCAGCCGGACGGGGCGCGATCCAGCCGAGGTCAGCCGGACGGGGCCGGGTCCAGCCGAGGTCAGCCGGACAGGCCCCCGTCCTGCCCAGACCGGCCGCTTCAGCCGCGTCCCGTCGCGTTCAGGACAGTTCCCGTTCCACGATCTCGCCCCACTGCGCCACCACCCGCTCCCGGCGCGGGCCGTCGTCGGTGAGGAGGTTGGCCAGGCCCAGGCCGCGGGCCATGTCCAGCAGGCCCTGGACGGTCTCCCGGACGCCGGGGCGGGACTCGTCGGCGGTGAGCAGGTCCACGGCGATGCGGTGGGTCTCACGGCCCACCCGCGCCTCCAGCTCGGTCACCCGGCCGCTGAGCTGCTCCTCGTTGGAGGCGGCGACCCAGAGGTGGAGGGCGGCCCGGAAGAGGGGCCCGGTGTAGAGGTCGACCAGCGCGGTGACCACGGCGCGGCGGTCGCCGGACGCGCCGTCCGGGAACAGCGCCCGCAGCGCCAGGGAGCGTTCCTCGGCGACGTACTCGACGGCCGCCGTGAACAGGTCCTCGCGGGTCGGGAAGTGGTGCTGGGCGGCACCGCGCGAGACCCCGGCGCGCTCGGCGACGACGGAGACCGTGGAGCCCGCCCAGCCGTGCTCGGCGAGACAGGCCACGGCCGCCTCAAGGAGCCGTTGCCGGGTGACCCGGCTGCGGTCCTGCTTGGGCACCCGGTCCATGGTCCCGGTCCCGGAGGCCGTTCCAGAGGCGCCTCCTGGGGCGCCTCCTGGGGCGCCTCCTGGGGCGCTCCCTGGGGCGCTTCCCTGGGCGCTCGCGGAAGCCGCCCCCTGGGCCGTCCCCGCGCCCGTCGCCAGGGCGCCCGTGCCTCTACGCCCGCCGTCCCCGCCGGGTTCCCCGCCGCCGCTCATGCCGCCCACCTCCGTGCCGCCCACTGGTCCTCCGTTCCCCTCTCACCGCACCCAGGACGGCTCCCGTCGTTCCAGGAAGGCCGTCATCCCCTCGCGGGCCTGCGGGGAGGCGAACAGCCGGGCCGAGAGCGCGGTCAAGGTCTCCGCGTCCCGGTCGAAGGACTCCAGCACCTTAGCCGTGAGCAGCCGTTTCGTCTCCGCCAGGGCCTGGGGCGCGGACGCCCGCAGCCCGTCGAGCACCGGGGCGAGGACGGCGTCCACGTCGTCCCCCGCCGCCGTCACCAGGCCGATCCGGGCGGCCTCGGCGGCGTCGAAGCGCTCCCCCGTGAGGTAGTAGCGGGCGAGGGCGCGCGGGTCGGTGCGTCCGAGCAGCGGGAGGGAGATCACGGCGGGCGCGACCCCGATCCGTACCTCGGTGAAGGCGAAGCTCGCGGTGTGCGCGGCGACCGCGATGTCACAGGCGGCGAGCAGTCCGAGGCCACCCGCGCGGACATGGCCGGTGACCCGGGCGACGACCGGTTTCGGCAGCTCCACGATCGCCCGCAACAGGGCGACCAGCGCCTCGGGGTCGGGCGGGTTCTTGAGGTCGGCGCCCGCGCTGAAGGTGGTGCCGGTGTGGGTGAGGACCACGGCCCGTACGTCGTCGTCCCCGGCGGACGCGGTGAGCGCGTCGGCGAGGGCGGCGACCAGGGTGGCCGACAGCGCGTTGCGGTTGCCGGGCGAGTCCAGGGCGAGGGTCTCGACGCCCCGTTCCCGGGTGCGGACGAGCGGCGTCATGGGCGGTCCCTCCGGTCGTTCTGGTCCTGCTGGTCCTGCCGGTCCTGCTGGTCGTTCTGGTCCTGTTGGTCGTGTTGGGGGCCCTCTGGGTCCCGCTGGGGGCCCCGCTGGTCCTTCCGGTCTCTCAGCTCGCGGCGGAGGATCTTGCCGGAGGCGGCGCGCGGCACGCTCTCGACGAACGTCACCCCGCGCACCCGCTTGTAGGGGGCGACCCGTTCGGCGACGTACATCATCACCTCGCCCTCGGTCGGCGCGGTGGCGCCCGGCTGGGGCACCACATAGGCGTGCGGGATCTCGGCGCCGGTCTCGTCGTGGACACCGACGACGGCCGCGTCGGCGATGCCGGGGTGGGTGAGGAGGAGGGCCTCCAGTTCGGCGGGGGCGACCTGGAAGCCCTTGTACTTGATGAGTTCCTTCACCCGGTCGACGACGAACAGCCAGCCTCCGTCGTCGACATGGCCGACGTCCCCGGTGTGCAGCCAGCCGTCCGGGTCGATCATCGCGGCGGTGGCGTCGGGCCGGCCGAGATAGCCCTTCATCACCTGGGGGCCGCGGATCAGGATCTCGCCGGACTCGCCGGGGCCGAGATCGCGGCCGGGGTCGTCCAGGGACACGATCCGCATCTCGGTGCTCGGTATGAGCCTGCCGACCGTGCCGGGCGGCGCCTCACGCATCGCGTCCAGCGGTACGACGTGCGTGCCCGGCGAGAGTTCCGTCATGCCGTACGCCTGGCCCAGCGGAGGCAGGCCCAGGCGCTGGGCACAGGCGGCGGCGAGACGGGCGTCCAGGGGTGCGGCGGCGCTGATGACGTACTGGAGGGAGGAGAGGTCGTAGTCGGCGACCCTCGGGTGCTTGGCGAGGGCGAGGACGATCGGCGGGGCCACGTACAGGCCGGTGATGTGGTGGTTCTGGATGGCCGCGAGGAAGGTCTCCAGGTCGAAGCGGGGCAGGACGACGACCGTGGCGCCCAGCCGCAGCGGGGCGTTCATCAGCGCGGTCAGTCCGTAGATGTGGAAGAACGGCAGCACGGCGAGGATGCGGTCGCCGGGTCCTGACGGCACCACGGAGGTGGTCAGCTGGGCCAGGTTGGTGGCCATCTGGCGATGGGTGAGCATCACGCCCTTGGGCAGTCCGGTGGTGCCGGAGGAGTACGGCAGGGCGGCCACGTCCGTCACCGGGTCGAGGGCGACGGACGGTTCGGGCGCGGTCGAGCCCAGCATGTCGATCAGCGAGCGATGGCCGGGCGCGCTGTCGCAGACGAAGATCTCCCGTACCCCGCCCGCGAGTTCCGCCGCCCGCCGGGCCACCGGCAGCAGCGGGGACACGGTGACAATCCAGCGGGCCGAGGAGTCCGCGAGCTGCTTGGCGAACTCCTCCGCCGTGGCCAGCGGATGCACGGGCGTCACGGCGGCGCCCGCGCGGGTGGCGGCGTAGAACGCGGTCGGGAACGCCACCGTGTTCGGGCTGTGCAGGGCGAGGACATCGCCCTGGCGCACCCCGGCCTCCGCGAGCCCGGCGGCGACCCGGCGGTGGAAGCGGTCGAGCTGTTCGTAGCTGAGGGTGGTGCCGTCGGTGCCGTCGATCAAGGCGGGCGCGTCGCCGAACGCGGCGGCCCGGCCGAGCACGGCCTCGTGGATGGGCAGTTCTATCGGCGGGACATCGGCGTACTGACTGCGGAACATCGACGGCTCCTTCTCGGGCGGGCACGCCCTGGTACGGCTGGTACGGCGGGTACGTCCAGTACCTCTAGTACGGCCCGTACCTCTCGTACGGCCAATACCTCTCGTACCGTTCGTGCGGCCGATACCTCTAGTACGACTTGGGCAGGCCCAGGCTCTGGTGGGAGACGAAGTTCAGGATCATCTCCCGGCTGACCGGTGCGATCCGGGCCACCCGCGCCGCCGTGATCAGCTTGGCAAGCCCGAACTCCCTGGTCAGTCCGTTGCCGCCGAGGGTGTGCACGGCCTGGTCGACGGCCTTCACGCATGCCTCACCGGCCGCGTACTTCGCCATGTTCGCCGCCTCGCCCGCCGCCATGTCGTCGCCCGCGTCGTACAGCGCCGCCGCCTTCTGCATCATCAGCCGGGCGAGTTCCAGCTCGATGTGGGACTGGGCGAGGGGGTGGGCGATGGCCTGGTGGGCGCCGATGGGGGCGTTCCAGACGGTCCGCTCACGGGCGTACTCGACGGCCTTGGCGAGCGCGTACCGGCCCATGCCGATCGCGAACGCGGCCGTCATGATCCGCTCCGGGTTGAGTCCGGCGAACAGTTGGAGCAGCCCCGCGTCCTCGTCCCCGACGAGCGCGTCGGCGGGCAGCCGGACCTCGTCCAGGACGAGTTCGAACTGCTTCTCGGCGGCCTGGATCTCCATGTCGATGACATGGCGGGTGAAGCCGGGCGCGTCCGTCGGGACGATGAAGAGACAGGGCTTGAGACGGCCCGTGCGGGAGTCCTCCGTCCGGCCGACGATCAGTACGGCGTCGGCGAGGTCGACGCCGGAGATGAAGACCTTCCGGCCGGTGAGCAGCCAGTCGCCGCTGTCGGGGTCGCGGCGGGCGGTGGTGGTGATGCGGTGGGAGTTGGAGCCGGCGTCGGGCTCGGTGATGCCGAACGCCATGGTCTTCGTGCCGTCGGCGAGGCCCGGGAGCCAGGTGCGTTTCTGGGTCTCGGTGCCGAAGCGGGCGATCACCGTGCCGCAGATCGCCGGGGAGACGACCAGCATGAGGAGGGGGGCGCCGGCCGCGCCCAGTTCTTCCAGGACGATGGAGAGTTCGGATATTCCGCCGCCGCCCCCACCGTGTGCCTCCGGCAGGTTGACGCCGAGGTATCCGAGTTTTCCGGCTTCCTGCCAGAGGGTCTCGCGGTTGTGGTGCGGGCCGTGGTTTTTGCCGAGGGCTGCTACGGCGGTGCGGAGGGCTGTGTGTTCTGCGGGTTCTGTGGGGGTGGGCATGGGGTCCTTTCCCGGGTGCGGGTTTCGTCGTGGTTGCTCGCGCAGTTCCTCCCCCAGAGGGGGTACCCCCAGCGCCCCTAAGGGGTGGGTTGGACTACGGCTAGTAGGGAGTTCAGCGCTACCTGTTGGCCCGGTTTCACATTCAGGGTCTCCAGGACTCCCGTTGTGGGGGCCGTGATGCGGTGTTCCATCTTCATGGCCTCCAGCCAGAGGAGGGGGTCGCCCGCCTTCACGGGGGTGCCCTCGGCCAGGCCCTCCGCCAACCGGACCACCGTGCCCGGCATGGGGGCCAGGAGGGAGCCGGGGGCGTGCTGGGCGGTGGGGTCGGGGAAGCGCGGGAGGGCGGTGAGGCGGGTGGTGCCGACATGGATCTCGTCGCCGTACCGGGCGACCGGGTACGTACGGCGGACGCCCGCCGTCTCCAGGACCACCCGGTGCGGGGCCACCGACACGACCCGGACGCCCTCCGCCTCCCAGCCGCCGTCGCGGGTCGGGCGGTAGGCGGCCTCGTGCTCCTCCCCCGCCATCAGATAGCGCTTGGTCTGCGGCTGGGAGGGGAGATTGCGGAAGCCGCCGAAGCGGGAGCGGCCGTGGGCGTCGGCGAGCGCGGCGGCCAGCGGGGCGTACGGGTCGGGGACGGGGGCGGTGAGGTCGGTGAGGTGGCGGTCGTAGAAACCGGTGTCCATGGCGGCGGCCGTGAACTCGGGGTGCCGCAGGGAGCGGACGAGCAGCTCGCGGTTGGTGGGCGGGCCGTGGATCTCGGCGCGCTCCAGGGCTCCGGCCAGCCTGCGCAGCGCCTCGGCGCGGGTGGGGGCGTGGGCGACGGCCTTGGCGAGCAGCGGGTCGTAGTGGACGGGGATGTCGTCGCCGTCCGTGTAGCCGGTGTCCAGGCGGACGGAGTCCGGGACGGTGAGGCGGTGCAGGGGGCCGGTCTGGGGGGTCCAGTCGCGGGCCGGGTCCTCGGCGTAGAGGCGGGCCTCCACGGCGTGGCCACGGGCGGTGGGGGGCTGCGGGGGCAGCGGGTGGCCCTCGGCGATCCGGAGCTGTTCGGCGACCAGGTCCAGGCCGAACACGGCCTCGGTGACGGGGTGTTCGACCTGGAGGCGGGTGTTCATCTCCAGGAAGTGCGCCCGGCCGTCGGCGACCAGGAATTCGACGGTCCCGGCGCCCACGTAGTCGACGCGTCGGGCGGCGCGTTCGGCAAGCGTGTACAGCTCGGCGGTCAGCTCCGGGGCGAGGTCCGGGGCCGGGGCCTCCTCGATCACCTTCTGGTGGCGGCGCTGGAGCGAGCAGTCGCGGGTGCCGAGCGTCCAGACCGTGCCGTGGGTGTCGGCGAGGATCTGCACCTCGACATGGCGGCCCCGCTCCACATACGGCTCGACGAACACCTCGCCGTCGCCGAACGCGCTCGCCGCCTCCGCGCGGGCGCCCTCCAGGGCCGTCTCCAGGGCGGCGAGTTCGCGGACGATCCGCATACCGCGTCCGCCGCCGCCCGCCGCCGCCTTGACCAGCACCGGGAGGTCGGCCTCGGTGACCTCGGTGAGCGGGGCGAGGCCCATCAGCTCCTTCGCGCGGGTCTTGGACGCCATCGCCTCGATCGCGGCCGGGGGCGGGCCGACCCATACGAGTCCCGCGTCCAGCACCGCGCGGGCGAAGTCCGGGTTCTCGGAGAGGAAGCCGTATCCGGGGTGCACGGCGTCGGCGCCGGACGCGAGGGCGGCCTTCACGACCAGGTCGGCACGGAGGTAGGTGTCGGCGGAGGCGGCCCCCGGCAGCCGTACGGCGTCGTCGGCCAGGCGGGTGTGCAGGGCGTCCGCGTCGGCGTCCGAGTACACGGCGACCGTGCGGATGCCCAGGTCACGGCAGGTGCGGAAGATCCGGGCGGCGATCTCGCCACGGTTGGCGACGAGGAGCGAGGTGATCATGGATCGGTCCCTCGTGGTGATGGGTTGGTCCGCGGTGGTCGGGGGGCGGTCTGTTGCGGTTGTGGGTTGATCTGCGGTGGTCGTGGGTCGGTCCGTCGCGGGCGCGGGTTGATCCGCGGTCGTCGTGGGGCGGTCCGTCGCGGGCGCGGGTTGATCCGCGGTCGTCGTGGGGCGGTCCGTCGCGGGCGCGGGTTGATCCGCGGTCGTCGTGGGGCGTGTGGGGCGGTCCGTCGGTGTCATGGGTCTGTCCCTCACATCCGGAAGACGCCGAAGCCGCCGCGCACGCCCTCGTAGGGCGCGGTGTGGACGGCGGACAGGCACAGGCCGAGGACGGTACGGGTGTCGCGGGGGTCGATCACCCCGTCGTCGTACAGCCGTCCCGAGAGGAACATCGGCAGTGACTCCGACTCGATCTGCTGCTCCACCATCGCGCGCAGCGCGGCGTCCGCCTCCTCGTCGTACGGCTGCCCCTTCGCGGCGGCCGACTGGCGGGCGACGATCGACAGCACCCCGGCGAGCTGCTGCGGGCCCATCACGGCGGACTTGGCGCTCGGCCAGGCGAACAGGAAGCGCGGGTCGTAGGCCCGGCCGCACATCCCGTAGTGCCCGGCGCCGTAGGAGGCGCCCATGAGGACGGAGAGATGGGGGACGCGGCTGTTGCTGACCGCGTTGATCATCATCGAGCCGTGCTTGATGATCCCGCCCTGCTCGTACTCCGTGCCGACCATGTAGCCGGTGGTGTTGTGCAGGAAGAGGAGCGGGATGTCCCGCTGGTTGGCGAGCTGGATGAACTGGGCCGCCTTCTGCGACTCGGCGCTGAACAGCACGCCCTGGGCGTTGGCGAGGATGCCGACCGGATAGCCGTGCAGCCGGGCCCAGCCGGTGGCGAGGCTGGTTCCGTACAGCGGCTTGAACTCGTCGAAGTCGGAGCCGTCCACGATCCGGGCGATCACCTCGCGCGGGTCGAAGGGGATCTTCAGGTCGCCGGGGACGATGCCGAGGAGTTCCTCGGGGTCGTACTTGGGCGGCTCGGCCGGGCCCGGGTCGCCGTGCGCCTTGCGGTGGTTGAGGCGGGCCACGACCCGGCGGGCCTGGCGCAGGGCGTCGCGCTCGTCCTCGGCGAAGTAGTCGGCGAGGCCGGAGGTGCGGGCGTGCATCTCGGCGCCGCCGAGCGACTCGTCGTCGCTCTCCTCGCCGGTCGCCATCTTGACCAGGGGCGGACCGCCGAGGAACACCTTGGCTCGCTCCTTGACCATGATCACGTGGTCGGACATGCCGGGGATGTACGCCCCTCCCGCCGTCGAGTTCCCGAAGACGACGGCCACGGTGGGGATTCCGGCGGCGGACAGCCGGGTGAGGTCCCGGAAGATCGCCCCGCCGGGGATGAAGATCTCCTTCTGCGACGGGAGGTCGGCGCCGCCGGACTCCACGAGGCTGATGCAGGGGAGGCGGTTGGCCAGCGCGATGTCGTTCGCGCGCAGCGCCTTCTTCAGGCTCCAGGGGTTGCTGGCGCCGCCGCGCACGGTGGGGTCGTTGGCCGTGATCAGGCATTCGACGCCCTCGACGACGCCGATCCCGGTGACGAGCGAGGCGCCGACCGTGTAGTCGCTGCCCCAGGCGGCGAGCGGCGACAGCTCCAGGAAGGGCGTGTCGGGGTCGAGCAGCAGCTCGATCCGCTCCCGGGCGAGCAGCTTGCCTCGGGCCCGGTGCCGCTGGACGTACTTCTCCCCGCCCCCGGCCAGCGCCTTGGCGTGCTCGACGGCCAGCGCGTCGAGCTTGCCGAGCATGGTGGCGCGGTGGGCGAGGTGATCGGGGTCGGTGGGATCCAGTGCGGTGTGGAGACGGGTCACGGGCGGGCCTTTGGGTGGGTGGGGGTGCGGGTGGGGGTGGAGGGGGGTGTTGGGGGGTGTTGGGGGGTGGGCGGGGGCGGTCGCCGCCGGGTGGGCGCGGGCGGGGCGGCGGGCGGGGGCGGTCGCTGCCGGACGGGGGCAGGCCGGTTGGCGGGCGGGCGCGGTCATCGCCGGACAGGCGCCCGCCGGACGCCGGACAGGGACAGTCCCCGCCAGACGAACGCGGGCCAGTTGACCGGCGAGGGCAGCCGCCGCCGAACGGGGGCAGGCCAGTTGGCGGGCGGGCCTAGTCATCGCCGGACAGGCGCCCGCCGGACGCCGGACAAGGACAGTCCCCGCTCGGCGAACGCGGACCGGTTGGCGCACAGGGGCGGTCATCGCGGGGTGGACGCCAAGCGGGCGGCGCACAAGGACCCTCGTCGCCCGACGGACGCCAAGCGGGCGGCGGACAAGGACCCTCGTCGCCCGACGGACGCCAAACGGACGGCGCACAAGGACCCTCGTCGCCCGACGGACGCCAAGCGGGCGGCGCACAAGGACCCTCGTCGCCCGACGGGCGCCAAGCGGGCGGTGGGCAAGGGCTCTCGTCGCCGGACGGGCGTGCGCCGGTTGGCCGGTGGTGGTGGGGGGCGTCACAGGAGGGACTCCGGGATGTCCAGGTGGCGGGAGCGGAGCCATTCGCCGAGGGCCTTGGCCTGGGGGTCGAAGCGGGCCTGCGCGGCGACGCCCTCCCCGAGAATGCCCTCGACGACGAAGTTCAGGGCCCGCAGCCGGGGCAGCGGATGCCGGGTGACGGGCAGGTCACGGGTCTCGGGCAGAAGGTCCCTGAACCGCTCCACGGTCAGCTCGTGCGCCAGCCACCGCCAGCCGTCCTCCGACCGCGCCCACACCCCGACGTTGGCGTTCCCGCCCTTGTCCCCGCTCCGGGCCCCGGCGACCGAACCGAGCGGCGCCCGCCGCACGGCCCCGGCGGGCAACGGCTCGGGCAGTTCGGGCGCCCCGGCCTCTTCGAGCACCCGGGTGTCGGCGGCCGGCGGCACGGGCACCCGGCGCCCGTCCGGCAGCACGGCCGTGTGCGCCACCGCGTCCTGCGGGACGTACCGCGCGGCGAACACCCCGTAGGGCGCGCCCTTCCCCGGGGGCGCGACCACATGGAACCCGGGGTAGCTCCCCAGCGCCAGCTCCACGGCGGCCCCGCTGAGCGCCCTGCCGACCTTGCGCTCCTCCGGGTCCCGCACGACCAGCCGCAGCAGCGCGCTCGCCGTCTCCTCGGTGTCCGCGTCGGGCCGGTCGGTGCGGGCCAGCTCCCAGCGGACCTCGGCGGGCGGGTCCTTGGCCAGCGCGTCCGCCAACTGCCCCTTCACCAGCTCCGCCTTGGCCTCGATGTCCAGCCCGGTGAGCACAAAGACGACCTCGTTGCGGAATCCGCCGAGCCGGTTCAGCCCGACCTTGAGGGTCGGCGGCGGTGCCTCGCCCCGCACCCCCGCGATCCGCACCCGGTCCGGCCCGTCCTGCGTCAGCCGTACGGTGTCCAGGCGGGCGGTGACATCCGGTCCCGCGTACCGGGCGCCGCCCGTCTCGTACAGCAGTTGCGCGGTGACCGTCCCGATGTCCACGAAACCGCCGGTGCCGGGGTGTTTGGTGATGACGCTCGACCCGTCGGCGTGGATCTCGGCCAGCGGGAATCCGGGGCGCCGGACGTCCTTGCCGGGCTCGTGGAAGAAGGCGTAGTTGCCGCCGGTCGCCTGGGTGCCGCACTCCAGCACATGCCCGGCGACGACCGCACCGGCCAGCCGGTCGTACTCCCTGGGCCCCCATCCGAAGTGCGCGGCGGCGGGCCCGGTGACCAGCGCGGCGTCCGTCACCCGCCCCGTCACCACCACGTCCGCGCCCGACCGCAGACAGGCGGCGATGCCGAAGCCGCCGAGGTAGGCGTGCGCGGCGAGTGTGCCGGGGTGGGCGGCGGTGAGGTCGTCGCCCTCGACATGCGCCACCCGCACCGGCACCCCGAGCCGCTCCGCGAGCCCGCGTACGGCGTCGGCGAGCCCCGCCGGGTTCAGTCCGCCCGCGTTGGTGACGATCCGCACGCCCCGGTCATGGGCCGTCCCGAGAGTGTCCTCCAACTGCCTCAGGAACGTCCGGGCGTATCCGGCGGCGGGGTCCTTCAGACGGTCCCGGCCGAGGATGAGCATGGTCAGCTCGGCGAGGTAGTCCCCGGTCAGGACGTCCAGTTCGCCGCCGGTGAGCATCTCGCGCATGGCGTCGAAGCGGTCGCCGTAGAAGCCGGAGGCGTTGCCCACGCGGAGCGGCGGGGGCGGGGTGGTCGTCGTGGTCGTCATCGGGCGTCTTCCTCGTCGGCGCGGGACGCGGCAGGCGGGCGTCCGGCGCCGGGCGGTCCGGCGAACGCCTGCGCGATGTCCAGCCACCGGTCCGCGTCCCGCCCGAACGCCCGGACGTCGAGGTCGTCCCGGTGGGCGCGCCGGGTCACCAGCAGACAGAAGTCCAGCGCCGGACCCGTCACCCGCTGCTCGGCGTCCTCCGGCCCGTACGCCCAGGTCTCCCCCGACGGCCCGCGCAGCTCCACCCGGAACTCCCGCGCGGGCGGGGTCAGTCCACGCACCCCGAACGCGTAGTCCCGCGCCCGGACCCCGATCCGCGCCACATGCCGCAGCCGCGCCGAGGGCGGGCGCACCACGCCCACCGCGTCCGCGATGTCCAGCCCGTGCGCCCAGGTCTCCATGATCCGGGCGGTCGCCATGGAGGCGGCGGCCATCGGCGGCCCGTACCAGGGGAACCGGGCTCCGTCGGGCGCCGCCCGCAACGCGCGCTCCAGCGCGTCCCGCCCCGCCCGCCAGCGGGCCAGCAGCTCCGGGGGCGGGAGCGCGGCGCCCTCCCTGGCCCCGTCGTCCACGAAGGTGTCCGGCGCGGCGAGTGCCTTCTCCACCCGGGCCCGGAACCCGTCCGCGTCGGTCACCGCGAGCAGCGCCGACTCGTCCGTCCAGGCGAGATGCGCGATCTGGTGCGCCACGCTCCATCCCGGAGCGGGGGTGGGGGCCGCCCACCGCTCCGCGCTCAGCGCGGCGACGATCGCGTCCACCTCCGCGCCCTCCGCGCGCAGATCGTCGAACACGGGCGTCGGATCGGCCACGGTGACGCTCCCCTCGGGTCACAACGGTGTGCGGACGTACGAGTGCGGTGCGGGGTGGTGCGGGGAGAGCATGTCAGCGGCGGAAGAAACAAGCAAGCGTGCTTGCATTGAAGGGAGGGTGGGGTGAGGTGGGGACGGGAGGGGGTCGTTCCACGGTGGGCATCCCCTGCGCGGGGACCGGCGCGGGCGGGTGGGCGTGCGCGAGTGGCTGGATGAGGTCGACGCCCCTACGCGGGCCCGGCAGCGACCCCTACGCGAGCCCGGCATCGACCCCGGCGCCGCTACGGCTACGGCTACGGCTACGGCAACGGCTGCCGCTGCCGCTGCCGATACCCCTACCGCTCCGTCGGAACCGGCGCCTTCTTCTCCCGCCTCGGCCGCTTCCCCCGCCGCTCTCTCTTCCCCGGGTTCAGCCCGCGCGTCTGGGTGCGGACCGCGCCCATGCTGGCCGCGATGACCAGGGCGATGGCGGCGGCCTCCATCGCGGTCAGGGCCTGGTTGAGGATCAGGAAACCGGCGGTGGCCGCGATGGCCGGTTCCAGGCTCATCAGGATGGCGAAGGTGGGGGCGGGCAGTCTGCGCAGGGCGAGGAGTTCGAGGGTGTAGGGCAGGACGGAGGAGAGGATCGCGACCGCGCCGCCGAGCAGCAGGATCTCCGGCTCCAGCAGCTTCATACCGGACTCGGCGACGCCCAGCGGCAGGAACAGCACCGCCGCCACCGCCATCGCCAGCGCCAGCCCGTCCGCCTGCGGGAACCGGCGTCCGGTCCGCGCGCTGAACACGATGTACGCCGCCCACATCACGCCCGCCGCCAGGGCGTAGGCCGCGCCGACCGGGTCGAGGCTGTCGAAGCCGCCGCCGCCCAGCAGGAACACGCCCGCGAGGGCCAGCCCCGCCCAGACGAAGTTGATCGCTCTGCGCGAGGCGACGACGGACAGGGCGAGCGGGCCGAGCACTTCGAGAGTGACGGCGGGACCCAGCGGGATACGGTCCACGGCCTGGTAGAAGAGGCCGTTCATCGCGCCCATGGTGATGCCGAAGACGAGGACCGTGCCCCAGTCGGTGCGGGAGTGGCCGCGCAGCCGGGGACGGCAGACGATGAGCAGCACGATCGCCGCCACCGCCAGCCGCAGCGTGACGATCCCGAGCGCCCCGGCCCGAGGCATCAGGGTCACCGCCAGCGCCCCGCCGAACTGCACCGACAGCCCGCCCGCCAGCACCAGCCCGACCGGTCCCAGCCCGCCCCGGCGGCGGGGTCCGGCCCCGGTCGGCCCTGGAGCTGCCGAGGTGGCGGCGGAGCCGGCGGGGGTGACGGAGGTGGTGGCGTCGGGGGTGGTCACTGGGCGTTCCAAGGGGTTCGGTGCGGGCTGATGTTGTTCACTTCCATGCACTTTCCGGTCCAGGGTAATGGACTTGGTCAGGCGTGTGAATGGGGTATGCCACTGACCCGGGTGTCATGCTGCTCACTCTCACCGCTCACTCTCCGGGGGCGGGCCCCCCGGGGGCGGCTCGGTGAGCGCCTGCGCCAGCACCTCGGCCAGATGCCGTCCCCGCACGCCCCCGAGCTGCTCGATCTGGGTGCGGCAGGAGTAGCCGTCCGCGAGGACCACGCTCTGCCCGGGGGCCGCCTCACGCAGTGCCGGCAGGAGCTGTTCCTCCGCGCAGGCCCGGGAGATCCCGGCGTGACCGCGTTCGAAGCCGAAGTTCCCGGCGAGGCCGCAGCAGCCGCCCGACAGGTCGCCGGTCAGTCCGGCGGCGGCGCGGAGCCGTCGTTCGGCGGCGTCGCCGAGGACCGCGTGCTGATGGCAGTGGGTCTGGCCGGTCGCCGGGCGGTCGAGGCGGGGCGGTGTCCAGTGCGGGGCGTGCTCCTCCAGGGTCTGGGCGAAGGTGCGCACCCGGGCGGCGAGGCGGGCCGCTCTCGGGTCGTCGGGGAACAGTTCGGGCAGGTCGGTGCGGAGGGCCGCGGCGCAGCTCGGCTCCAGGACGACCACCGGGGCGTCCGTCTCCAGCACCGGTCCCATGAGGTCGAGGGTGCGGCGGAGCACCGCGCGGGCGCGGTCGAGCTGGCCGGTGGAGGTGTAGGTGAGGCCGCAGCAGACCCGGCCCCGGCCGCGCAGCAGGGTCATCGGGTCCAGGGCGACGGAGATGCCGTCGCCGATGGGCGGGCGGGTGAAGTGCACGGTCGGCGGGAGCGCGACGCGCAGTCCGGCGGCCTCCAGGACCTGGACGGCGGCCTCGCCGACGGCGGGCGAGAGGTGTTCGGTGAAGGTGTCCGGCCACAGGATGACCAGCTCGGCTCCCGGCCGGGCCGGGGTCCGTCCGCGCCGCCGCTCCCACCAGCGGCTGAACGTCCGCCGCGCCAGCCGGGGGATCGCCCGCTCCCGGTCGACACCGGCCAGCCGCTTGCCGAGCCGGGCCAGCGGCGGCACCGCGGCGAGGGCGTTGACCAGCCACGCCGTGCGGGTGCGGGCGGTCCAGCGCAGCCAGAACGGGAGCCGGCCCAGCGTGTAGTGGGCGGCGGGCCTGCGCCGCCCGGCGTAGTGGTGGTGCAGGAACTCCGCCTTGTAGGTGGCCATGTCGACGCCGACCGGGCAGTCGGAGCGGCAGCCCTTGCAGGACAGGCACAGGTCCAGCGCGTCCCGTACCTCCGTGGAGCGCCAGCCGTCCGTCACCAGCTCCCCGGCGAGCATCTCGTGCAGCAGCCGGGCGCGTCCCCGGGTGGAGTGCTCCTCCTCTCCGGTGGCGCGGAAGGACGGGCACATGACGGCGGACCCGCCCGCCGTGGTCGTCCGGCACTTGGCGACGCCCACGCAGCGGCGGACGGCGGCCGAGAAGTCACCGCCGTCGGCGGGGTAGCCGAAGGCCACGTCGACGGGCTCGCGGGGCAGCGGCGCGAACCGCAGGTCGTGGTCCAGCGGGGCGGGCCTGACCAGCATCCCGGGGTTCAGCAGGCCGTCGGGGTCCCAGAGGTCCTTGACCTGTTCGAAGAGGGCGACCGTCTGCGGGCCGTACATCACGGGGAGGAGTTCGGCGCGGGCCTGTCCGTCGCCGTGCTCCCCGGAGAGCGAGCCGCCGTGGGCGACGACCAGCGCGGCGAGTTCCTCGGAGAAGCGGCGGAAGCGGCCGATGCCCGTCTCGGTCAGCAGGTCGAAGTCGATCCGGACATGGATACAGCCGTCGCCGAAGTGGCCGTACGGCGTGCCGCGCAGGTCGTGGGCGGAGAGCAGGGCGCGGAAGTCGCGCAGATAGGGGCCGAGCCGGGCGGGCGGGACCGCGCAGTCCTCCCAGCCGGGCCATGCCTCGCTGCCGTCCGGCATCCTCGTCGCCGTACCGGCCGCGTCCTCGCGGAGGCGCCACAGCGCGCGCTGTCCGGCCGGGTCGGTGATCACCTGGGCGTCGAGGGCGTCGGCCGCGCGCACCACCGCGTCGGCCGCCGCGCGGGCCTGCGCCGGGGTGTCCCCGCCGGTCTCCACGAACAGCCAGGCGCCGCCGCGCGGCAGCCCCGCCGAGGGGTCCCGCACCAGGTCGGCGGCCATGCCCTCCACGGTCAGCGGCCCGTACGACAGCAGGCCGGGGGCGGCTTCCGCGGCGGCGGCCTCGTCCGCGTACCCCAGCACGGCGAGCGCTCGGGCGGGCGGGGCCGCCACCAGGCGCACGACCGCCTCCGTGATCACTCCGAGCGTGCCCTCCGAACCGCAGAAGGACCGGGCGACATCGCCGCCGCGCTCGGGCAGCAGCGCGTCCAGCGCGTATCCGGAGATCCGGCGGGGCAGGTCCGGGAAGCCGGTGCGCAGCCGCTCGGCCACCTCCGCCCGCTCGATCAGCGCCCGCAGCCCGTCCGGCGCGCCCGCCCACTCCGGACCCGGCGTCAGCCGCCGTCCGCCGCCGCTGATCACGCTCAGCTCACGCACGTTGTCCGCGGTCGTGCCCCAGGCCACCGAGTGGGAGCCGCAGGAGTTGTTGGCGATCATCCCGCCGAGGGTGCAGCGACTGTGTGTGGACGGGTCGGGTCCGAAGCGCAGTCCGTGCGGGGCGGCGGCCTCCTGGAGCCGGTCCAGGACGAGCCCCGGCTGCACGACGGCGGTACGGCTCTCCGGGTCCAGGGCGACCAGCCGGTTCATGTGCCGGGTGAAGTCCAGCACCACGCCCGTCCCGGTGGCCTGTCCCGCGATCGACGTACCGCCGCCGCGCGGCACCACCGCCACGCCTCGCGCCCGGCACACGTCGAGCACCGCCGCCACGTCGTCCGCGTCCCTGGGCGCCACCACCCCCAGCGGGACCCGCCGGTAGTTGGACGCGTCCATGGTCACCAGCGCCCGCGAGGTCACATCGAACCCGACCTCCCCCCGGACGGCCCCGCGCAACTCTGCTTCAAGATCCGTGTACTCCGCCATGCCCCCAGGATGCACGCCGTCACGGACAGTGACACAAAGGTGTCCACAGGCACCCACCACTTGTCACACAAACAGAGATTGAACGACTCGTTCACCTCAGGTGATTCACAATAATTCATTGACATCGAAGCGCGCGGCGGCTCATCCTTGAGCCCATGAATCCCTCACCGCCCGAATCGCCCGAATCGCCCGACCCCTTCACCCCTCCCCACCCCGAACAGGCCCGCGCCCAGCGCGTCTACGCCTCCCTTCTCCGTATCAGCGAGCGTCACGCGGCCACCGACGCCCAGCGCCGACGCCAGACACACCCCTCCTTCCTCGGCCCGCACGAGGCAGTGCGACTCGTGTCGTTCCTGCTCAGCGGGGCGGCGCTGCGGGAGGAAGGGGAGCCGGAAGTGGACCAGGCGGACATCACCGCCGCGCTGAGCCTCGTCCCCCTGGTCCGGGGCGAGCTGGACGAGCTGGAGACCGGACTGCTCCAGATGGCCCGGGGACGGGGCATGACCTGGCAGGAGATCGCCTTCGGCCTGGGCCTCGGCACACCACAGGCGGCCCGGCAGCGCTACGAACGGCTGGCGAGCCGCACGGAGGTGTAGAGATCCACATATCCAGCCCCCGGTCGTTTCGTCTCATCCGACGGACATGGTTCGGCCCGGTTTCGCCCAGCCGATACCCTCGCGGTCGTGGCCGATATCCAGATTCCCGCTGACCTCAAGCCCGCCGACGGTCGATTCGGCGCTGGCCCCTCCAAGGTGCGTGTCGAGGCGCTGGACGCCCTCGCCGCCACCGGTACCTCTCTGCTCGGCACCTCCCACCGCCAGGCCCCGGTGAAGAACCTGGTCGGCAAGGTGCGCGACGGCGTCCGTGAGCTGTTCCAGCTGCCCGAGGGCTACGAGGTGATCCTCGGCAACGGCGGCTCCACGGCGTTCTGGGACATCGCGACACACGGCCTGATCGAGAACAAGTCGCAGCACCTCAGCTTCGGCGAGTTCAGCTCCAAGTTCGCGAAGGCGGCGAAGCTGGCGCCGTGGCTGGCGGACCCGGACATCATCGCCGCCGACCCCGGTACGCACCCCCAGGCGGTGGCGGCGCCCGGCGTCGACGTCTACGCCTTCACCCACAACGAGACCTCGACCGGTGTCGCCATGCCGATCGAGCGGGTCGCGGGCGCCGACGAGGGCGCGCTGGTGCTGGTGGACGCCACGTCCGGCGCGGGCGGTCTCCCGGTCGACATCGCCGAGACCGATGTCTACTACTTCGCCCCGCAGAAGTCCTTCGCCTCCGACGGCGGCCTGTGGATCGGCGTCTTCTCCCCCGCCGCGATCGAGCGCGCCGAGCGCGTCCACGCGTCCGGCCGCCACATCCCGGAGTTCTTCTCGCTGCCGACGGCGATCGACAACTCCCGCAAGAACCAGACGTACAACACCCCCGCCCTGTCCACCCTCTTCCTCCTCAACGAGCAGCTGGAGTGGATCAACGGCCAGGGCGGTCTGGACTGGGCGGTCCGGCGGACGGCCACCTCCGCGCGGACGCTGTACGGCTGGGCGGAGGACGTGAAGTTCGCCAGCCCGTTCGTCACCGACCCGGCCAAGCGCTCCCAGGTCATCGGCACGATCGACTTCACCGACGAGGTCGACGCCGCGGCCGTCGCCAAGGTGCTGCGCGCCCATGGCGTCGTCGACACCGAGCCCTACCGCAAGCTCGGCCGCAACCAGCTGCGCGTGGCGATGTTCCCGGCGATCGAGCCGTCGGACGTCGAGGCGCTCACCCGCTGCGTGGACTACGTCATCGAGCAGCTCTGACACCTCGGCACCACCTCGCACGAAGGGCGCCCGGCGATCCGACAACGGATCACCGGGCGCCCTTCGGCTTGCCCACGGCTGGACGGCTACCGGGGCTCGCGCGGCTCTCCGCCACCGTCCACGAACAGATCCCCGGCCCGGGTCACCGTCAGGGACCGGTCGAGCCAGACATCCAGTACGTCGAAAATGCCTCTGGCATATGCCAAACATGCCTACTCGAACTGCCCTAAAAACGCCCGCCAGCCGTCACGTGACACCGTGAGCCGTGGGCCGTCGGGGCGTTTGCTGTCGCGGACGGTGTGACCTTCGGACGCCGTGGGGGCCACCTCCACGCAGTTTCCCTGCTGTCCGGAGTACGACGACTTCCGGAAGGGCCCCACAACGTCCGTCACGATGAGTCTTCCTTGAGGGTCCGCACTATGGCCCGCAGGTACTTCGAGCTGGCGTCCGGCGTCAACGCCGCTGATCGTAGTAGGTCGAACGTATTGCCGTAAGCTGCGAGGTCTTCGGGCGCTTCGAGGACGGACGTGCCCCGGAGGTTCTCCATCGTGACCGCTTCGGCGGCCGGCTCGGTGTCGAAGCTGAACGACGAGAACGCCGAACTCGCCGCGGCGAGCGCCCCCGCGCTGAACGGCAGCACCTGCACCGTCACGTTCTTGCGCCGCCCGACCTCCAGGATCGCGGCCAGCTGCTCACGGTGGATCTCCACGCTGACCAGCGGATGCGCGATCACCGCCTCCCAGATGATCGCGGTGTACGACGCCCCGCCCTCGCCGATCTTCGCCTGCCGCCCCCTGCGCACCTTCACCAACTGGGCGATGACCTCGGGCGCCACATAGTCGGGCCCCGCCGAGATGACCGCCTCCGCGTACATCGGGGTCTGCAACAGCCCCGGCACCAGGACCGGTTGCCATTCGCGGATGTAAGTGGCGTCGTCCTCCAGCGCGATGTGGTCGACGTAGTCCGGCCGCAGATGGGCGGCGTGCTCCAGCCACCAGCCCCGGCTCTTGGAGTGCTTGGCCAACTCCTCCAGCTTGGAGCGCACTTCGGGGTCGTCGACACCGTACGCGTCGAGCAGCAGCCGGACCTCGATCACCCGGGCCGTGACATGCCCGCTCTCCAGACGGCTGACCCGGGCCTGACTCGCCGCGATGATCTCGGCGGCCTGCGGCTGGTCGAAACTGGCGGCATGACGGTACTGCCTGAGTGCCGTACCCAAACGCCGACTGCGCACGGTCGGCCGTCCACCTGCGGGCATGTGACCTCCCCTCTCCTGCGGTCACACTCCCACAGCGATCACAGGCCGTGAGCGCCCGTCACTCGATCGAGTGGACGAGTGAATGCATTCAGTGGAGAGGGTGCATTCGGGACATATTCACCCCGAATGCACCCCCTCCACCAGCCCTCCAGCCCCCTGTCCCCGCGCCTACCGGCTCAGTCGCTGGAACCTCCGGACCGCCAGCGGCAGGAAGACCGCCGTCAGGATCAGCGGCCACACGCCCGACATCAGCAGCGCGTGCTGTTCGATCCAGGAGTCACCGCCCCCGACCGGCGTTCCGAACAGGTCCCGGGTCGCGGCGGCCGTGGAGGAGATGGGGTTCCAGGCCGCCACCCAGCCCAGCCAGTCCGGCATCAGCTGCGGGGCCACGAAGATGCTGGAGATCATGGTGAGCGGGAAGGCCACGGCGAACAGACCGCCCGCCGCCTCCGGGTTCGGCACCAGCAGCCCCAGCCAGACCCCGACCCAGATCAGGGCGAAGCGCAGCCACAGCAGCAGACCGAAGGCCGCCAGGAAGCCCCAGCCGCCGTCCGGGCGCCAGCCCATCGCCATCGCGGTCAGCATCATGATGGCCAACTCGGCGCAGGCCACCAGCAGATCGGTCACGCCCCGGCCCGCGACCACCGCCGACGACGACATCGGCATCGAGCGGAACCGGTCGATGACCCCCTTGGTGGAGTCGTAGACCACGACCGTCGCCGTGTTGATGAAGCCGAAGGCCATGGTCATCACGAACATGCCGGGCATCAGGAAGTCCTTGTAGTCCCCGCCGCCCGGCACGGTCATCGCACTGCCGAAGACATAGCCGTAGAGGAGGACGGAGAGGATCGGGAAGCCCAGTTGCCAGGCGATGTTCACCGGCTGGCGCTGGTAGTAGGTCAGTCCGCGCCGGACGATGTTCCAGACGTCCGAGAACAGCCAGAACGTACTGCCGTGGGCGGGGGCGGTGGACAGGCCCGCGGGGCCGTCCGCCTTCAGGGTGTGCGCGGTGCTCATACGGCAGCGGCCTCCTTGTCCTTCACCTTCGGCGACTTCGTCTTCTCCGGCTCCGCGCGTTGCGCCCGGTGGCCCGTCAGGCGCAGGAACACATCGTCCAGGCTCGGCCTGCGCAGGCCGATGTCCTCGACGCGGACGCCCTCGTCCTGGAGGACCCGGGCGACCTCGGTGAGCGCCGCCACCCGGTCGGTCACCGGGGCGTGCACCCGCAACTCCGACGCGTCGGACTCCGGTTCGCCGTCCGCGACCCGGGCGACCACCTTCACCGTCCGCGCCAGGTCCGCGCGCTCGGCGAGGACCACCTCCACCCGGTCGCCGCCGATCAGGTTCTTCAGTCCGTCCGGGGTGTCGTCGGCGATGGCCCGGCCCTGGTCGATGACGGTGATCCGGGAGGCCAGCTTGTCGGCCTCCTCCAGATACTGGGTGGTCAGCAGGACCGTCGTACCGCTCGCGACCAGGGCGCGTACCGACTCCCACACCTCGCCGCGGCTGCGCGGGTCGAGGCCGGTCGTCGGCTCGTCGAGGAAGAGGACGGCCGGGGCGAGGATCATCGAGGCCGCCAGGTCCAGACGGCGGCGCATCCCGCCGCTGTAGCCACCGGCGCCCTTGTCGGCGGCCTCCGTCAGATCGAACTGCTCCAGCAGTTCCACCGCGCGGCTCTTCGCGCGGCGCCCGCCGAGATGGAACAGCCGGCCGAACATCTCCAGGTTCTGCCGACCGGTGAGGACCTCGTCCACCGCCGCGTACTGACCGGTCAGGCCGATCCGGGCGCGGACCTCGCGCGGCCTGGCCGCCACATCGAGCCCGGCGACCGTGGCCCGTCCACCGTCCAGGGTGACCAGCGTGGACAGGATGCGTACGGCGGTGGTCTTCCCGGCGCCGTTCGGCCCGAGGAGTCCGTGCACGGTGCCCTCGCGGACGGCGAGATCGAATCCGTCCAGCGCCCGCTTCTCGCCGTACCGCTTCTCCAGGCCCTCGGCCCGTACCGCGAAACCGTCCATGTGCCTTCCCCCTCCATCGGGTCCCGGTCGCGTCCCGTCCCGTCCTGGCGACCGGCTAACCGGGTACAGCGTACCCGATTGCGCGTACGCCGTACTCAATTTAATTTCCGGCCTCCCCACCAGCCCTTTAAAGTGGACGCCATGACGAGCGGCGAGAATGCCGACGCCGGTGGCCGCGGCCCCGGCGTGAGGGGTCCCAAGGGGTCCGGCACCGCGGAGGCCAGCGGCGCGGGGGACATCGTGCGCACCCTGGAGCTGCTGTGGGACACCGGCCGCCGCCCCAGCCGCGGCCCCAAGCCCGGTCTGACGCTGGAGCGGATCATCGAGGCCGCCGTCGGCGTCGCCGACACGGAGGGGCTGGAGGCGCTCTCCATGCGCCGGGTCGCCGCGGAGCTGGGCACCGGCGCGATGTCGCTGTACCGGTACGTCCCCGGCAAGGCCGAACTGCTCGATCTGATGCTGGACCGCGTCCAGCGCCCCTCCGCGAACCCCGCCGACCTGGGCGACGGCGGCTGGCGCTCCGCGCTGGAGGCGATGGGCCGCGCCACCCTCACCCTCTACAGCCGCCACCCCTGGCTGCTGCACGTCAACCAGTCCCGGCCGATCCTCGGCCCGAGCGCGCTGGACGGCATGGAGAAGGTGCTCTCCCGTATCCGTCCGATGGGGCTGCCCGACCGTGAGCTGGTCTCGGTGATCATCCTGGTCGACAGCTATGTCGTCGGTGCCGCGCGCACCCGGGTGCATGAGGCGGAGCGGGAGCGGCGGACGGGGCTGACCGACATCGAGTTCTGGGAGGCGCAGGTCCCGATCCTGACGGAGGTCATGGCCTCAGGGCGTTTCCCGCTCATCGCCGCGCTGGACGAGGACACCTGGGGCTCGGACTTCGACCACTTCGAGTTCGGCCTCCAGCGCATCCTGGACGGTCTGGAGGTGGAGGTGGCCCGGCGAGCGCAGGACACCTCCCGGCAAGCACCCGACGCCTCCCGGGGAGCACCCGACGCCTCCCGGGGAGCGCAGGACACCTCCCGGCGGACACCGCACCCCGGTTCCGCCGACGCCCCGCCGGGGAAGTGAGCCTCCCTCCGGAGAACCCCGCCTACCCCTGCCTACCCCCGCCGCCGCCTGCGCCGCGCCCCCAGCACCAGCATCGCCACCACCGCCGCGCCCAGCGCGCCCGCCCCCACGGTCAGGTTGCGCGTGTCGCCGTCACCCGCACCGCCGCCGCCCGAGCCGCTCGACCCGGAGTCCTGCGCACCCGCCGCCGCGCCGCCGCCGGGCGGGTCGCCGGGCAGCACCTGGCTCCCCTCGCCCTCCGCCCCGTACATCAGCCGGCCTCCGTCGGCGGTGTAGGTGACGGACTCGCCCTGGACGAACCCGGTCGGCACGCTCAGCCGCCCCAGCCGCTTGAGCTTCCCGCCGTTCCAGTCGTAGGCGACGGCCCCGAAGTAGCTGCGGACGACGAGCCGGCGGGCGTCCGGGGAGAGGGCGGCGTCGGTGGCCTCCAGGTCGGGGACGGCGGCGATGGACGTGAACACGTTCATGCCGGACGGCGACAGCTCGGCCGGTCCCTCGTAGAGATGCCCGCCCGCGCTGTTCTTGTCCACGATGTAGACGCGGCCGGTCTCCGGGTGCACGACCAGCGACTCGGCGTCCCGGGCGCCGTCCTGGTACTGGACGTCGTACTGCGTGGCCCGGACGGTCTGGTCGGTGAGCTGCTTCGGCTCGGGGAGCCGGTAGATCCAGACGTGGTCCCAGGTGCCGCCGAGGTTGTCGCCGATGTCCCCGACATAGATCTGGTCGTCGGGGCCGATCGAGATCGCCTCGACATCCCGGGGGGTGCCGACGCCGGTCAGGGTCACGGTGGCGACCGTGTCGCCGGTCGCGCTGTCGACGGCGTAGAGGAAGGCGCCGTCGTCGCTGTCGTTGTGGGTCCAGTAGATCCCGGGGTGCTGGCGGGACGCGGCGAGACCGCTGGACTCGGTGATTCTGGGGTCCTTGATCGTGAACCCCTCGTCGCCGTCGGCGGCGGACGCGGGCGGCGCGAAGGACAGCAGCCCGCCGGTGAGCACGGCGGCGGCGAGGGGGACCAGGGATCGGCGCATGTCCCAAGACTGCCATCCCGTACGTCCGTTCCGGCCCGCACACCCGTTCGCGCCGGTGCGTGGCGCCCGGCGCGCGGATGCCCGCGCGGGACGACGATCCGCGGCCCGGCCCCTTCACGACCCCCGACACGAGACCCTCGACACCGGCCCGCCCGCCGAACCGGACCCGCGACACCGGGCCCGCCCTCCGAACCAGACCCTCGACACCGGGCCCGCCCTCCGAACCGGACCCCCGCCACCTGCCCGCCCGCCGAATCAGACCCCCGGAGCACACCGCTCCCCCCGATCGTCCATCATGAGCGGATGCTCAGGTTGATGCCGGTAGGCGACTCGATGACCATCGGCAGTGCGGGGGAGCACACCTGGCGCTACCGCCTGTGGCGGCATCTGTGCGCCACCTACGGTGGGCCGTTCACCCTGGTGGGCCCGAGGGACGCGCTCTACGACAAGACCGCCGAGGAGCCCGTGTCGTACGCCTATGCCGAGCCGGACTTCCCGCGCGGGCATCTCGCGGGCTGGGGCGAGGGCTGGCAGCACATGGCGCCGGTGATCGGGGACGCGGCGCGCAGGGCGAAGGCCGATGTGCTGCTGGTCGCCCTCGGCCTGATCGACCTGGGCTTCTACACGGACGCCGGGCAGACCGCCGAGAACGTACGGGCGTTCGTCGCCGGGGCGCGACGGACCCGGCCGGGCGTACGGATGGTGATGCTGCCGGTGATACCGAACATCCGGGCCGCCGCCGACGACCACTTCGCCGCCGAGGTGACCACCTTCAACGAACTCCTCGCGAAGGCCGTGGCCGACCTGGACGAGCCCCGCTCCCCGCTGCTGCTGGCCTCGCCGCCCCCCACGTACGACCTGCACACCGACACCTACGACGGCACGCACCCCAACACCACCGGGGAGCACAAGATCGCGGCGGCCTTCGCGGACGCCCTGCACCAGGGCTGGGACCTGGGCGGCCCCTACGCCCCCTGACCCGCGCACCGCCCGATCTCCGCCACCAGCGCCTCCGCGCACCCGGCCACCCCGTCCGGCGCGGCGCCGGTGTCCTCCCCCAGATATCCCCGCCGTGCCCACTCCAGCACGGCCTGGTGTTCCACCGGGACCCGCTCGCGGGCCCACTCGGCCGCCGCGTCCTTCGTCCGGATCGCCCCGGTGGCGAGGGTGGTCCAGATCCGGGCGAGGGTCAGCAGCACGTTCCGGGTGTCCGTGTCCAGCTCGGCCAGCAGCTCCGGCACCCCGGCGACGATCGCCCGCCGCAGATCGGCGTGCGGTACGACGGGCAGCAGCTCGCGTGCCGACGGCCCGTACAGCGGGGTGTCGCCGTCCCGGGCCATGGTGATCAGCGGCGCGAGATCGGGCATGACCTCGGGTCCGGGCACGTATCCCCGCTGGTACGCGTCCCGCAGCCACTCCCCGTACAGGAACGCGCTGCGCGGCGGGTACCGCCACGGCGTGATCTCCGCCCGCACCACCACGATCACCTCGACCGGCCGGGCGTCCCCGCCCGACACCGTCATCAACTCCCCCACGAGCCCCCGCCGCTCCTCCTCCGTCGGCTCCCGCTCCACCACCACCAGCACATCCACATCACTGTGCGCCCGCAGCCCGCCGGACACGGCGGACCCGTGCAGATAGAGGGCGAGGACGTTGTCCCCGAGACACCGGCGGAGGAGGGCGGCGAGGACACGGGGGGCGGTGGGGGCGGTGGGGTTCGATGCCATGCCGGGCACTATGCGGCCCGCCGGAGACACCTGTCCAAGCCTTTCCGCCCGTCGACGGTGTGACCGGATCATGCCCCGTCCGAGCCCACTTGCCTGGAGTCCACTCGAAGCCGTTGGCTGTGGACCATGGAGTACACGCAGCTCGGACGCACGGGACTCAAGGTCAGCCGACTCGTCCTCGGCACGATGAACTTCGGTCCGCAGACGGACGAACCCGACAGCCACGCCATCATGGACGCGGCGCTGGACGCGGGCATCAACCTCTTCGACACCGCGAACGTCTACGGCTGGGGCGAGAACAAGGGCCGTACCGAGACGATCATCGGCAACTGGTTCGCCAAGGGCGGCGACCGCCGGGACAAGGTCGTCCTCGCCACCAAGGTGTACGGGAACATGGCCCCCGACGGCGACCCCTGGCCCAACCACGACAAGCTCTCCGCGAAGAACATCCGCCGGGCCGTCGACGCCTCCCTGAAGCGGCTCCAGACGGACCACATCGATCTCTACCAGTTCCACCACATCGACCGGGCCACGTCGTTCGAGGAGATCTGGCAGGCCGTCGACGTCCTGATCCAGCAGGGCAAGATCCTCTACGTCGGTTCCAGCAACTTCCCCGGCTACAAGATCGCCCAGGCCAACGAGATCGCCCAGCGGCGCGGCGGCACCATCGGGCTGGTCAGCGAGCAGTGCCTCTACAACCTCGCCGAGCGGCGCGCCGAGATGGAGGTCATCCCGGCCGCCCAGGACTACGGCCTCGGGGTCATCCCCTGGTCCCCGCTGCACGGCGGGCTCCTCGGCGGCGTGATCAAGAAGCAGGTCCAGGGCGGACGCCGGGCGTCCGGCCGCGCTGCCGACGCGCTGAACGACCCGACGGTCCGCGCCCGTGTCCAGTCCTACGAGGATCTCCTCGACCAGCATGGCCTGGAACCCGGCGAGACCGCGCTCGCCTGGCTGCTCACCCGCCCCGGCGTCACCGGCCCGATCGTCGGCCCGCGGACCACGGAGCAGTTGGAGTCGGCGCTGCGAGCGACCGAACTGAACCTGTCGGACGACGTCCTCAAGGGCCTGGACGACATCTTCCCGGGTCCGGGCCCGAGCCCGGAGGCGTTCGCCTGGTAGGGGTTCGCCTGGCAGAGGGGGGAGGGGCCATCGCCCTTTAGGGGCGCTGGGGGTACCCCCTCTGGGGGTGGGGGTGCCCCCTCTGGGGGAGAACTGCGCGATCAGCCCCCACCGACGCGCACCCGGCACACAAGCGCCACCACCCCCCACCGCCCCCGCGTCCCCCTACCCCCCCACCGCAGAGGCCACGGCGATCACCACGAACAAAAGAACAAGCGCACCGGCCATGATCCGGTTCCGGGTCTTCGGGTCCACGCCCCGAGCCTAACCGCCACCCCCGAGCACCCAGCGCCCGGCCACCTCGTACCGCGGTCGCTCGCCCGGCACTCCGGAGACCGGCGGGTTGCTGCGCACCAGCGCCAGGTCGGTGACCGTCCACCGCGGACCAGCGAACCGGTCCAGCGCCTCCAGATACGGCCCGGCGTCCAGTTCGGTGCGGGCGCGGGCCAGCGTCAGGTGGGGCCGGTAGCGGCGGTGCTCACCGGTGCCCGCGCCCGCCCGGCGCCCGGCCGCCTCCGCGCGGTCCGCGAGCCGCCGCAGCTCCGCGAGGTCCCCGTCCGCCCCGGCCCACAGGGCGCGGCCGTGCCCGAACTGCCCGCCGCCCCGCACGGCCAGCGCGAACGGCGCCGTACGTCCCGCCGCCCGCGCCAGCCGTGCGGACAGGTCGGGGACGACATCGTCCGCCACCTCCCCGTAGAACGCGAGGGTGAAGTGCCATCCGGTCGGCTCCGTCCAGCGCAGCGCCTCCGCGCCGGGGAGGCCGCGCAGGGCGGTCACCTCGGCGGCGAGTGCGGCGACGACGGGTTCGGGCGGCAGGACGGCGGCGAAGAGTCTCATGCCTGTCATGTCTCTCATGGTCATGGACGCCGTGCCGCCGTCGGGCGCGATCAGCAGAGATGGCGGGATCAGCAGAGATGGCGGGATCAGCGGAGATGGCGGGGCCAGCGGAGATGGCGGGACCAGTCGAACTGAGGTCCGATCACCGCCGGGCCGCGCCCACGACCGCCTCCCCCGCGGATTCCCGCTCCCGCTCCTCCCCGCTCACCTGTCTGGGGACGAACCGCAGGCGCGGGCGCCCCGCGTCCCAGCGCATGGACAGCCGCAGTCCGCCGGTCCGGGCGAGGACGACACCGATGACCGTGGCGGCGAGCGCGGCGACCGCGCCACCGGCCGCGAGGCCGACCCGGGCGCCGTAGGTGTCGGTGATCCAGCCGACGAGCGGGGCGCCGACCGGGGACCCGCCGAGGAAGACCATCATGTAGAGGGCGAGCACCCGGCCCCGCATGGCGGGGTCCGTGGCCAGCTGGATGCCGGTGTTGGCGGTGACGTTCACCGTCATGCCGAAGAGCCCGATGGGGATCATCAGCAGGGCGAACATCCACAGCGACGGCGTCACCGCGGCGACCATCTCCAGCGCCCCGAACAGCAGCGCGGCGGCGCTCAGCACCCGCATGGTGGCGGTGCCCCGGCGGGCGGCGAGCAGCGCGCCGGTGACCGATCCGACGGCCATCAGGGTGTTGAAGAGGCTGTAGGTGCCCGCTCCCGCGTGGAAGACATCGGCGACGAAGGCGGACAGGTACACCGGGAAGTTGAAGGAGAACGTGCCGATGAACCCGACCAGCACGATCGGCCAGATCAGCTCGGGCCGCCCGGCGACATAGCGCAGCCCCTCGCGCAGTTGTCCCTTGCCGCGCGGGGCGCGTTCGACGGCGTGCAGCTCGCGCGGGCGCATCAGCAGCAGTCCGGCGATGGGGGCGAGGAAGGACAGCCCGTTGAAGAGGAACGCCCAGCCGGTGCCGACTCCGGTGATCAGGAGACCGGCGACGGCGGGGCCGACCATACGGGCGGACTGGAAGTTCGCGGAGTTCAGACTGACCGCGTTCTGGAGCTGGTCGGGGCCGACCATCTCGGAGACGAAGGACTGCCGGGCGGGGTTGTCGACCACGGCGGCGAGACCGACCGTGAAGGCGGCGAGATAGACGTGCCAGACCTCGACCCGTCCGGTGAGGGTCAGCACGGCCAGCGCGATCCCGGCGAGCCCCATGGCGGACTGGGTGAAGAGAAGCGTGCGGCGCTTGGGGAGCCGGTCGACCAGGACTCCCCCGTACAGCCCGAAGAGCAGCATCGGCAGGAACTGGAGGGCGGTGGTGACACCGACGGCGGTGGCGGAGCCGGTGAGGCTGAGCACCAGCCAGTCCTGGGCGATGCGCTGCATCCAGGTGCCGGTGTTGGAGACGACCTGGCCCAGGAAGAAGAGCCGGTAGTTGCGGACCTTGAGGGACGCGAACATGGCGGAGGACCGGCGCTTGGAGCGGGGGTCCTCACGGGGGGCGCGGGTGTCGACGTCGGTATCGGCGCTGGTGTCAGTGTCTTTATCGGCGCTGGTGTCGGCGTCGGTACCGGGATCGGTGCTGGGATCGGTGCTGGGATCGGTACTGGGATCGGTACTGGTGTCGTTACGGATGTCGGTGTCGGATGCCGGTGCGGGTGCGGAAGGTATTCCGGGTCCCGTACTCAAACGGGTTCGCCTCCTTGGGGCGGGGTCGGGCTGGGGACGGGGTCGGGCGGCGTTCTCTCCCGGGTGGGGCGGCGTTTCTCCAGGGTGGACGGCGTCGGCAAGGGCCTGCTCACCGCCCGGCAGGGCCACGGCAGGCGCGGACGCGGCCTACAGATGCGCGAGCTTCTCCAGCACGGGCGCGGCGGCGCGCAGCTTCGCCCACTCGTCCTCGTCGAGTCCCTCGGCGAGGGTGGCGAGGAAGGCGTTGCGTTTGGTGCGGCTCTCCTCGAGCATCGCCTCGGCCTGCTCGGTCGGGGTGACCACCTTCTGTCTGCGGTCCTCGGGGTGGGGCTCCAGCCGGACCAGTCGCTTGGCCTCCAGCAGCGCCACGATGCGGGTCATCGACGGCGGCTGGACATGCTCCTTGCGGGCCAGCTCACCGGGGGTGGCGGTGCCGCAGCGGGCCAGGGTGCCCAGGACCGACATCTCGGTGGGGCTCAGTGACTCGTCGACCCGCTGGTGCTTGAGCCGACGGGACAGTCGCATCACGGCCGAGCGCAGGGAGTTCACGGCGGCGTCGTCGCCAGGGGTGAGGTCCGACATGTCTTTAGGGTAACTCATTACTCTCGCTAAATACCACTCGTGGCGCATCGCCCCCGAAACCCGAAGTCACCCGAACGAGTGAGGCGGCTGCGGAAAGTGAGGCGTCGGGCCCCCGACTGCGGTGACCCTCATGTCCATGGGGACCATGGGGACCAGCGTGCTCAGCCTGCGGATAGACAGGGAGCTGCTCGACCGGCTCCGGTGTCACGCGGCGAAAAGCGGAATGAGCGTCCAGGAGTACGTGATCCGGACGCTCATTCGGGACGACTTCGACCAGCGCTTCAGCGCGGCGGTCGAGGAGACGGAGAAGTTCTACGGGGTGCCGTGAGCGCCCCGGGGGGCGAGGACGGTTACGTCAGCCCCAGCGCCGGCATCAGGTAGTAGAAGCCGAACACCGCCGCCACGACGTACATCGCCACCGGGATCTCCTTGCCCCGGCCGGCCGCGAGCCGCAGGACGACGAAGGTGAGGAAGCCCATGCCGATGCCGTTGGTGATCGAGTAGGTGAACGGCATCATCACCATCGTCACGAAGGCGGGTATGGCGAGGGTGTAGTCGGTCCAGTCGATCTCCTTGATCGAACCGGCCAGGATCAGGAAGCCGACCGCGACCAGCGCGGGGGTGGCCGCCTGGGAGGGGACCATGGTGGCGACCGGGGTGAGGAACAGCGCGACGGCGAACAGCGCGCCGGTGACCAGGTTGGCGAAGCCGGTGCGCGCGCCCTCGCCGACCCCGGCGGTCGACTCCACGAAGCAGGTGGTGGCGGAGGAGGAGCTGGCGCCGCCCGCGGCGACCGCGATGCCGTCGACGAAGAGCACCTTGTTGATGCCGGGCATCTGGCCCTCGCCGTCGGTGAGCTTGGCCTCGTCGCTGACGCCCATGATCGTGCCCATGGCGTCGAAGAAACAGGACAGCAGCACGGTGAAGACGAAGAGGATGCCGGTCAGCACACCGACCTTGGCGAAGCCGCCGAACAGGCTGACCTCGCCGAGCAGCCCGAAGTCGGGGGTGGCGACCGGGTTGCCGGGCCACTTCGGGGTGGTGAGCCCCCAGGACGGAATGTCGGCGATGGCCTCGATGATCACGGCGACGACGGTCATGGCGACGATGGAGATCAGGATCGCCCCGGCGACCTTGCGCACGATCAGCGCGAGGGTCAGCAGCACACCGAGCACGAAGACCAGCACCGGCCAGCCGTCGAGATGGCCGTCGGCACCGAGCTGGAGCGGCACGGTGGTGTGGGCGGCGTCCGGGATACGGGACACGAAACCGGCGTCCACCAGCCCGATCAGCATGATGAACAGGCCGATCCCGATGGCGATGGCCTTGCGCAGCGAGTAGGGCACGGCGGCCATCACCCGCTCGCGCAGCCCGGTGGCGACCAGCAGCATCACCACGAAACCGGCCAGCACCACCATGCCCATGGCGTCCGGCCAGGACATCCGGGGGGCGAGCTGGAGCGCGACCACGGAGTTGACCCCAAGACCGGCGGCGAGGGCGATCGGCACATTGCCGATGACACCCATCAGCAAGGTGGTGAACGCCGCCGTCAGCGCGGTGGCGGTGACCAGCTGGCCGTTGTCGAGCTGGTGGCCGTACATGTCCTTCGCGCTGCCGAGGATGATCGGGTTCAGCACGATGATGTACGCCATCGCGAAGAAGGTGGCGAAGCCGCCGCGGATCTCGCGGGGCAGGGAGCTGCCCCGCTCGGAGATCTTGAAGTAGCGGTCGAGAGCCGAGCTGGGCATCGTTTAGAGGTTCCTACGAAGATAAGTGGCCAGTAAGAAACGGTTTCAGTATGAACATATGAGGCGGGAAGAAGCTATCTCCGCGCGTAGATGGGCGTGGGGACGGGGCGCGGGGAGAGGGCTCGTAAGCTGGTGCCATGGCGAAGTGGACACCGAAGCACGAGGCGCCGGAGCCCCTGGAGGGCCCCGTGGTCGGCACCATCACGGGCGGCACGATCCTCTGGTTCGTCCTCTTCCTGGCACAGCTGCCGTTCTACGGCTGGTTCGACGACCACGGCCACACCTGGTGGATCTGGACATGCCTGGCAGGCGCGGCCCTGGGCTTGATCGGCATCTGGTACGTCCGCAAACGAGACACAGCGATCAAGAGGGCAGCTACTACGGCATCCCCCGGGGCGTAGAGGGCCTCTAGGGGCGCGGGGAACTGCGCGAGCAACCACGACGCTCCCGCACCCGTACAACCACGGCACGACCCCCGTCCTCCCCGTCCTCCCGTAGTCGGATCTTCACCACCCCGGCGGGAAAACGCCCCCTTCCCCCCGTACCGTCGGAGACATGACGCACACCGACGCGGGAGCGGACCTCGACCCCAAGCACCATCTCCCCGCGCCCCCGGGCGACCCCCACGGCCTCACCTCCGCCCAAGTAGCGGAACGCATCACGCTGGGACAGGTCAACGACGTCCCCGTACGCAGCAGCCGCTCGCTCGCCGACATCGTCCGTGCGAACGTGTTCACCCGGTTCAACGCGATCATCGGTGTGCTCTGGGTGATCATGCTGTTCGTCGCGCCCATCCAGGACAGCCTGTTCGGGTTCGTGATCCTCGCCAACACCGGGATCGGGATCATCCAGGAGTGGCGGGCGAAGAAGACGCTGGACTCGCTCGCCCTGATCGGCGAGGTCCGCCCGACGGTCCGCCGGGACGGGGTCGCGGCGGAGATCGCCACGTCCGAGATCGTCCTGGACGACGTCATCGAGTGCGGCCCCGGCGACAAGGTGGCCGTGGACGGCGTGTGCGTCGAGGCGGACGGACTGGAGATCGACGAGTCGCTGCTGACCGGCGAGGCCGACCCGGTCGTGAAACAGCCCGGCGACGAGGTGCTGTCGGGCAGCTTCGTGGTGGCCGGCGGCGGGGCGTTCCGGGCGACGAAGGTGGGCCGGGAGGCGTACGCGGCGCAGCTCGCCGAGGAGGCGTCCCGGTTCACGCTGGTCCACTCCGAGCTGCGGTCCGGGATCTCCACGATCCTCAAGTACGTGACATGGATGATGATCCCGACCGCGATCGGGCTGATCATCAGCCAGCTGGTGGTGAAGGAGAACGCGTTCAAGGACTCGGTGGCGCGCACGGTCGGCGGGATCGTGCCGATGGTCCCCGAGGGCCTGGTGCTGCTGACGTCGGTGGCCTTCGCGATCGGGGTGATCCGGCTGGGCCGCAAGCAGTGCCTGGTGCAGGAGCTTCCGGCGATCGAGGGTCTCGCCCGGGTCGACACGGTCTGTCTGGACAAGACGGGCACGCTCACCGAGGGCGGCATGGACGTCACGGAGCTGCGCCCGCTGGACGGGGCGGACGAGACGTATGTACGCCGGGTGCTGGGCGCGCTCGGGGAGTCGGACCCGCGGCCGAACGCGTCCCTCCAGGCGATCATCGACGCCTACCCGGAGCGCGGGGACTGGCGCCGCACGGACGCGCTGCCCTTCTCCTCGGCCCGGAAGTACAGCGGGGCGTCCTTCGACGAGGGCGGCGGGGAGTCGAGCGCGTGGCTGCTGGGCGCGCCGGACGTGCTGCTGCGCCCGCAGGACCCGGCGCTCGCGGAGACCGAGCGGCTCAATGAGCAGGGCCTGCGGGTACTGCTGCTGGCGCGGGCGGAGCGGGAGCTGGACGACCCGGAGGTGGCGGCGGAGGTGGAGCCGGTCGCGCTGGTGGTGCTGGAGCAGCGCCTGCGGCCCGACGCGGCGGACACGCTCCGCTACTTCGCCGAGCAGGATGTACGCGCCAAGGTGATCTCCGGGGACAACGCGGTCTCGGTGGGCGCGGTCGCGGGCAAGCTGGGGCTGACCGGCGGTGTGGTGGACGCCCGGCGGCTGCCCGCCGAGCGGGAGGAGATGGCGGGGGCGCTGGACGAGGGCACGGTGTTCGGCCGGGTCACCCCGCAGCAGAAGCGGGACATGGTGGGCGCGCTCCAGTCCCGTGGGCACACGGTCGCGATGACCGGCGACGGGGTGAACGACGTGCTGGCGCTGAAGGACGCCGATATCGGTGTCGCGATGGGGTCGGGGTCGGAGGCGACCCGGGCGGTGGCGCAGATCGTGCTGCTCAACAACAGTTTCGCGACGCTGCCTTCGGTGGTGGCGGAGGGCCGCCGGGTCATCGGCAACATCACGCGGGTGGCGACGCTGTTCCTGGTGAAGACGGTGTACTCGGTGCTGCTGGCGATCCTGGTGGTCTGCTGGCAGGTGGAGTACCCCTTCCTCCCCCGTCACCTCACCCTGCTGTCCACCCTGACGATCGGCATCCCGGCGTTCTTCCTGGCGCTGGCGCCGAACAAGGAGCGGGCGAAACCGCACTTCGTGCGCCGGGTGATGCGGTACTCGATCCCGGGCGGTGTCCTGGCGGCGCTGGCCACCTTCACCACGTATCTGATCGCCCGCCACCACTACACCGGCCCGGACTCCCTCGCCGCCGAGACCAGTGCCGCGACGCTGACGCTGTTCCTGATCGCGATGTGGGTGCTGGCGATCATCGCCCGTCCGTACACCTGGTGGCGGATCGTGCTGGTCGCCACGATGGGCGCGGCGTTCGTGGTCGTCCTGGTGGTCCCCTGGCTCCAGGACTTCTTCGCGCTGAAGCTGGTCGGTACGACGATGCCGTGGATCGCGGTGGGGGTCGCCGCGGGGGCGGCGGTGGTCATGGAGTTCCTGTGGCGCTGGGTGGACCACCGGTTCCCCGCGTAAAAGGAAAGGGCGTGGGACCCCCGACAGGGACTCCCACGCCCTGGACGCGCTATGGCATCTACCGCACGTCGATGTAGTCACCGGCGGCGTTGACGGCCGGGGTGGCGGTGTTCCCGGCGTAGCTGTACCGGAAGTAGCCGTCCTGGGACGCCTTGACCGTGGTCTTCAGCTCGCCCTTGCTGTTGGTCTTGATGGTCTTGACGGTGGTGTAGCTGGTGGCGTTCTTCTTACGGAACTGGAGCTTCACCGACTGGCTGGAGTACCCGGCGTACTTGCCGGTCTCCCAGTTGGCCCGCGACAGCTTCCCGGTGACGGTGATGGTCTTGCCCTTCTTCACCGGCTCGGGGGTGGCGTTGACGGTGAGGGTGGAGTTGCGCTGGACCAGGGTGGTGCCCAGCGAGCCCTGGTCGGCGAAGTCCCCAGAGCCGCCGAAGTCCCAGGCCATGGCCGCGCCGCGCCAGGTGCCCGCGTCCACGTTGCGCAGTTCCTCGGACGGGTAGATGTCGATCTTGCCCTTGCAGTCGGCGGTGGTCGCCGACGTGACCGTGCAGGTGGCGGAGTCATCGCCGAAGAGCCAGAGCGTCGACGTCTCGAAGGCGCCCCGGTAGAGGTACGGGAAGGTGTCGAAGTCCGGGGAGGTGACGTCGATGCCCGCGGCGTGCGTGAGCTTGTAGGTGACCGTGGTGGAGGTCTTGGTGGCGGTCCCGACCTTGATCGCCTTGGCTATCTTGAAGTTCGAGAAGGAGACGTCCAGTTCGCCTTCAGCGGCGGCGCGGTACGAGCTCTTCGCCGAGTTCTCCGCGTGGGCGGCCCGCAGGAGCTGCTCCGCGGAGGTGCCGTGAGACGTGCTGGAACCGTCGGCCTGCGCGGCCGGGACGGCGAGACCGGACAGGGCCAGGGCGCCGATGACGACGCCGAGGGTGACCCGCTTGCGCATGTGCTTCCCCCAAGGAAGACAGGGCCCGCACGGTCGCGCTGCACGAGGCGCGCGGTCTCGCGCGGGGCCCAGACGATCAAAGAGTCTGTTGACTCGTTTGATCAGATGCACCACAAGCATCAAAGGTTGTGCACTTTCATGAAGAATCTGTGCGCAACGCTCACACGGCAGGCCACATCTTCTTGCCCAGCCCGATGCCACCGCTCCCGTTGCCCGGGTGCAAGAACAGTTCTCCGCTGCGTTGCAGGGCGACCAGGTCGGCGTTTCCGTCGCCGTTGAAGTCGCCGCCCACGACCGTGCGGGCGCTGGACAGCCTCAGGGGGGCGGGCGGCAGGGACCACATCTCGCGGGCCTTGTCGAATGTCCCGTCGGCCTTGGCCGGGAAGAGCAGCGGGTTTCCGGGGCGGTCCACGGCGAGAATGTCGTCGCGGCCGTCACCGTTGTAGTCGGCGGTGGCGATGTGGTCGTACGTCCAGGTCTTGTCCGGCCACATCGACTTCTTCTGATTGACCAGGTTGCCGTTCGCGTCCCGCTTGTAGCTGTACAGGGAGCCGTCCGGCCACTGGAAGAGGAGGGTGTCCTGGCCCGGGGTGCCCGTGCGCAGCCGGGCAACGGGCAGACCGTCCTTCCAGGTGGCATCCGTCCAGAGGAGTCGCGTGGACCATGGCGTGCCCGGCAGGACGAGTGGCCGGGTCTCCAGCAGAACCCTCCCCGTGTTGTCCGCCGTGACGATCTCAAGGCCCGGCTCGGTGGTGAAGTCCCCCGCCACCATCTCCTTGTATGTCGTCCGGCCGAGCCCCCGCAGGCTGGACCCGAACTCCACCATGCCGTCGGAGCGGCCGTGGAAGACGGCTGCCGTGCCGGTCGTCTGGAGGACGGCGAGGTCCGTGATCCCGTCGTTGTTGAAGTCGGCGGCCGTCATCGCGTCGGTGAGGTGCTCCTTGCGGATCGTCAGCCGCACCTGCTCCACCCAGCCCGCGACATCGTCCACGCGGGCGGCGACCGCCCCGGTGCGGGTCTCGACGGAGTTGAAGCAGCCGCCGCCCCAGGACGCGGAGACCACGCCGACGACCCTGCCGCTCGCGTTCAGCACCGGACCGCCCGCGTCTCCCTTGCACAGGGCACCGTTGGCGGTGGGCGAGAGGGCGAGGGTGGCGGGGTTCACCAGATCGACCCCGAAGGAGCCGATGTGGGCGCGCTCCGGAACCCATTCCACCGCGGTGCGGCCGTAGCCGAGGGCCTTGAGCTGGTCGGCCACGGCAGGGGTCGTCCGGCTGACGACGGCGGCGGCCGTGTCGGGGAACGGGCCGTCCAGCGGGTCGGTGGTCGTGGTGGTGTCGTCGAGCCGGGCCATGACCAGGTCACGGCCCGGGTACGGCACGATCTCCCGGACCAGGGTCTTCGCGTCGGTGGCCGGGGCGGGCTCCTTGCCGTCGAGGGTCACCCGGGTGGGAAAGGGCGGCGCGCCCCGGGTGAGGGCCGGCGCCTGCTGGGGATCGGCGGCGAAGCAGCTCGCGGCGGTGAGCACCCACTGTGTGTCGACCAGGGTTCCGGAGCAGCTGCGCTCCTTGTCCGTACCCGCGTCGATATGGAGTTTGACCACATATTCGTGGGTGCCTGCCGGAATCTGTTCACCGCCGACGGACTGGGCCGGGGCCGCCGCCAGCAGGCCGGTGGTCAGCCCGGCCGTCGCGAGCCCGGAGGCCCACGCCATGCGCGTTCTGCGGAGACGGACGTCGTTCACGAGTGCCTCGCATCAGGTCTGTCTCTTCGGGACGGGGCCGTGAAGAGCGCGGAGGGGAGGGAGAGGGTGTGCTGCCGGGTTCGTGTATCAACCCGCGCTCGGCGGATCAGCCGGTGACACGGAGTTCCACCAGCGTCGCGTGGGCGCCTCCGGGGACGCCTTCGCCTACGGACTTGAACGTGTCCTTCGGGACAGCGACCGACGTGGTCTGGCCGCCGGTGGTCAGGTCCGCCTGGATGCCGCGGCCGGCGGTGTCGATGCCGAACACGCGTGGCAGCTCCAGCGTGAGCCAGCCGTTCGCCCGCTGCGTCGTGAAGCAGTAGGAGTCCCGGCGCCCGACGGAATCGTCCCTGATCGTCATGATCTCCAACTGGTCGGCGGCCCGATCGCAGTCGGTGAGCAGAATTCCCCCATCACCCCGCTTCAGCTTGATGCCCTGCTCGGCAAGTATTCGACCGGCATCGGGATAGTTGTAGTCCTCGACCGCCACAGGTGGCGCGGAATCAGCCTGAGATTGCCGTGGATTCTCTGCGGAGGCAATGGAGACACCAGCCATCGTGACACCGGTCAAGACTATTGCCGAAACAATAATGGCGCGGAAATGAAAAGACACCGAAGAACCCCTTCCGGCGCAGGACATCGCCCTCACGACACCCTCACCAGGATGCGATGAAAAGCAGACAGTTAAGCGGCGTGAACCAGCCAGGCTTACCCCATACCACCTGCTCAGACAGCTGCCAAGACGGCAGCGGAACCCCCTCACCCCCGTGCAATTCGCGTTCGACGGCACTCCCGACTGGTCAGGCCGGGGAGTCTTCACACGCAAAGCCGATGAACAGCGTATGCAAATGAGCACACTCCGTCAACACCAAATCCGCACGCACCATCGAGAACGCCGAGAACACCGAGAACGTCGGGCAATTTACTCACAAAGATCCCCGATCAACCGAAATGACTGATCCCGAATAATCATCCGGCACCCCGGAAATGCATGGCTAGGCTCACCCGTCGGACATTCAGCGACGGCTTATTCGAGGAGCCGTCACCTATTACCGGGACAGGTGCTCAGTGATACGAAGAACCGACCATTTCGAGAGAGCTGGAAAAGCACGGCATGTGCTGCGCAGAACGGCGCTGGCGCTGCTGCCGCTGGCCCTGGCCGGGGGCTTACTGGGCGGAGCCCCGGCCCTGGCCGCGGGCCCGCCGGACACCGGCGTCAGGGTCGCGGCCGGGACGAGTGTGTCCGTGGCCGACCGGGGCCGGGTCGTCGATCTGTGGAAGGACGGCGGACCCGGGGTCAAGGCCGCCGCCGAGGCGGCGCTGACCGGCAGCGACGCGGACGTCACCAGCTTCCTGGCCGCGGCGGACGTCCTGGCGTCCCAGGACGAGCGGGTGACCGCCGCGCAGCTCGCCTCCGTCGGGGGACCGGAGTTGCTGGCGGCGGCGCGCAGCGCGCTCTCGGGCAGCCGCGAGGATCTCCAGTCGTTCGTCAGCTGGGGCTGGGAAGCCCCGATGCGGCAGGACAACCGGGTCCGGGTGGCCCAGATCATCGACGCTTCCGGACCCAATGTGCAGGCCGCCGGGCGGGCCGCGCTGAGCGGCAGCCCGGAGGACGTACGGAAGTTCCTCCTTGAGGGCCAGTACGTCCAGCGGGAGCAGGACGAGCGGGTGCAGCTCGTCCAGATCATCAGCGTCGGCGGCACCAACGTGCGTGCGGCCGGGCGCATCGCGCTGGGCGGCGGAGCGGCCGACATCCGGGAGTTCCTGGAGGTCGGCCAGTTCGTCGCCCGTGACAAGGACCAGGAACACGCCACCGTCGCCGAGTTGGCCGAGCAGGCGAAGGAGGCCGGGCGGCAGGCCGCCGCGCAGACCGAGGCCGCCAAGCTGGAGTCGGCGAAGGCGGTGAAGGCGTCCGAGCTGGCCAAGGAGGCGGCGAAGGAAGCCGAAGCACAGGCCAAGGCCGCCCAGAACGACACCAAGAAGGCGGCGCAGGCCGCCCAGCGCGCCGCCACCGCGGCATCGCAGGCCGCCGCCTCCGCACAGCGGGCGATCGATGCGGCGAGCGCCGCCAACAACTCCGCCAGGATCGCGGCCAACGCCGCCGCCCAGGCAGCCGCCGCCGCGGCCGGTGCCTCCCAGTCCGCCTCCCGCGCGCGCAACGCAGCCGCCGACGCGGCCGTGGACGCCGGTAACGCGGCTGCCGCGCGGGCCGCCGCCGAGGATGCCGACAAGGCCGCGAAGGGCGCCGACCTGGCCGCCGACGCCGCCGACCTGGCGGCCAAGGCGGCCGACGCGGCAGGGGACGCCGCCCGCTCGGCGGCCAGCGCGGGCGTCAACGCCGACACGGCGGCCAGCGCGGCGATCGAGGCGGGCAACTACGCCGGGCAGTCCAGCTCCGCCGCCGCCGAGGCCCGCGCCGCCGCCGAGACCGCCAAGCGGCACGCGGCCGAGGCCAACCGGGCCGCGTCGGCCTCCGAGAGCCTGGCCCGCAAGGCGGCCACGGCGGCCAGGGAGGCCCGGGACGCCGCACGGTCGGCGGCCACCCATGCGCGCAACGCGGGTATCGCCGCCAGGGAAGCAGCCGACCAGGCCGGACAGGCGGCCCATGCCGCCACCCGGTCGACGGCCCACGCCAACGCGGCCACCACCGCCGCGAACGCCGCCTCCGCCGCCGTGGTCAAGGCCCAGCAGATCTATCTGCTCGCCCGTGAGATCGAGGCCGAGGAACTGCGGGTGCGCACCAACGAGGGCATCGAGCGCGCCCGGGACGACCGGATCGCGCACGACGCGCGCACCGCCGTACGGGCCCGGCAGGAGAAGGCCGCCGCGGACCGGGAAGCCGAACGGGACCGGCTGGTGGCGGCTGCCGCCGCACCCGGCGCCGACCTGGCCGCCATCGCCGACCAGGGCCGCGATCTGGCCGTCCTGGTGATGAAGAACAGCACGGCATGGGGCCGTGCGGCGGCCGAAGCCGCACTGGGCGGCCCCGACGAGGTCGTCATCGACTATCTGCGCAACGGCTGGCGGACCGCCAAGGAGCAGGACGACCGTTCCTATGTCGGGCGTCTGGCGGAGGAGAGTCCGGAGCAACCGGTGCGCGCCGCCGCCGAGACCGCCCTCGCGGGCGGCGCCGCGACCGTCACCGAGTTCGTCCGGACGGGCCAGTACCAGGTCGGCTCCCAGGGGATGCGGGTCGCCATCGCCCAGGTCGTCGCGGTCGCGGGCCCGGTCGTCGCGGATGCCGGACGTACGGCTCTGAACAGCGGGGACCCGAAGAAATACAGCGAGTTCCTGCTGACCACCCAGCACGTCGCCCGCACCCAGGACGAGCGGGTCACGGCCGCCCAGCTGATCGACAGCGGCACGCCCGAGGTGAAGTCGGCGGCACGGGTCGCCCTGGAGGGCTCGCCGCAGGCGCTGCACGCGTTCGTGGTCTCCGGCCAGTACCAGGCCAAGCGCAAGGACCTGCTCACCGCGACGCATGTGGCGCAGGTCCAGAAGCTGATCGCGGACGCGGCGAAGGTCGCGGCGACCGCCCAGCAGAACGCGGCGACAGCGCAGAAGGTCGCCGCCACGGCCCGCAAGGCCGCCACGGAGGCCGCCGACTGGGCCAAGAAGGCCGCGGCGTCGGCCACCAAGGCGCAGGACCACGCCAAGGAGGCCGACCAGCACGCCAAGAACGCCGAGGCGTCCGCCGCGCAGGCCGCGGCGTCGGCCAGGACGGCCCGGGACGCGGCGAACCGCGCGGACGTGTCGGCTTCCCGCGCGGCCAGGTCGGCGGCCGACGCCACGCTCTCGGCGGAGTCGGCCCAGGCGTCCGCGGCCACCGCCGCCTACCACTCCGAGGAGGCCCGCAGATCGGCGGTCGCGGCGGGCAAGGACGCCGAGGCCGCGCTCGCGGCGGCCCTCTCCGCCTTCACCACCGCGGTCACCAAGTACCGCGAGGAGGAAGAGGTCCGGCGCAAGGCGGCGGTCGAGGCCAAGGAGAAGGCCACCGGACCCGACGCCGCCGAGATGTACCGCTGTCAGCAGGGCTACATCCCGTGCGACCCCGAGGGCTTCGCCCGCTGGTGCCAGCACCAGGAGGTCATGTGCGACATCCTCGCCAACGGCAAGGAGTTCGGCGACGCGATGGAATCCCTGTGGGAGATCGAGAAGGATCTCCTGGGCATCAGCGCGTTCGAGAAGTGCCTCCAGAACAAGAACCTGGACAGCTGCAAGGGCCTGGCCGTCGACGCCCTGCTCGGCGCGAAGATCAAGGCACTCGACCGGGTGTACGACGAGCTGAAGCTGCTGGAACGGGGCTGCAAGGTCGCCGGCAAGGCGTCACCGACGACGGCGGTCCGGGTGGGCTTCACCACCCGTCAGGTCGCTGCGGCGGGCGAGGTGCCGTGTGGGGAGCACCGGGTTCCGGGGCTGCCACGGTCGGTGGACCAGATCCAGAATTCCGGGGGCTGCGACGTGTGCGCCGAGAAGATCAGGAAGAGTCTCGGAGGCGGCAAAATCGTCAGGATCAAGCCGAAGGACCAAAAGGAGCTTCCGCGATACCGGGGAGTGGAGCCGTACTGGTTCTGGCACGAGGTGGTGGTCTACAACGACCGGGTCTACGACGCCTGGACCGGACGGGGCGGAGAGACCATCGCCGAGTACAAGGCCCAGTGGGCCAAGCACGAGTTCATCGAATTCGGTTTCTAGGGGACGAGTGAGCGACAAGCAGATCATCGGGACGATCCACGAAGATCCCGAATCGTATGGGCTGAACGGGACCTACTACGCCACAGTCATGTTCCTCACGGGGCTCGATCGCGGCAGGTCGGGTGAGCTGTTGCGGGGGTTCAACGAGTGGCTGGTCGTCCGTAGGGACGAGTGCAACAAGTTCTACTGGGCCAGGCTCGTCCTGCTCGACCTGTTCCCCGACATCCCCTTCGGGGACTGGAAGGAGCCGGACCATCTGACCCCCGAGCAGAACCGGGAGGCCGTGGTCCAGCTCTGCTCGCTCCTCCTGGAGTTCCTGGAGGAGCGGGACAAGCCGGGAGAGCTGGAGCTGGTATTCGAGCGGTTCGAGGCGCTCCACGGCTCGCACAGCTCGCCCTGACCCCGAGGTCGGCCCCACCGGTAC
The DNA here is from genome assembly GCF_040652095.1 of Streptomyces sp. NPDC048290. NCBI lineage: Bacteria > Bacillati > Actinomycetota > Actinomycetes > Kitasatosporales > Streptomycetaceae > Streptomyces > Streptomyces sp. NPDC048290. The sequence goes on along the minus strand of NZ_JBEZLM010000006.1, from coordinate 180,147 downwards.
TCCGGTGGGGCCGACCCCCTCACCCCACCCTCAGTCAAACCACCGATCCCGCCCCAGCTCCCCCGTCCTAGACGGGTCCTCCAGCAGCGCCGCCACCTCGAAGCGACGCGGCCACTGGCCTGCCGCCCAGGCGAGGCCCGCGGCGACGCCCTCCAGGGTGGCGGCGTGCAGGACGCCGTCCGTGGTGAGGCGCCAGTCGAGGTCGATGCCGTCGACGAGGAGTTCCTCGTGTTCGACGTAGGTGGGGAGGGCACGCGGGCCCAGCAGGAGGCGTACGGAGTCGGGGACGGCGTGTTCCGTGCCCTGCGAGTCCACCACCCCCGTCACCGACTCGCTCAGCCGCCGTACCTGGAAGAGGTCCGCGAGTTCCGCGGCGCGGGCCGGGCGGACCGGGAGGAGGGGGGTGCCGTCGGTGAAGGGGAGGAGGTCGGGGGAGTCGACGACCACCGCGTCCGAGGCGTCGACCACCACGACCTCGCCGTCCCGTACGGCGCGCAGGTCGTCGGGGAGGGTGACCTGCTCGGGGTCGAGGTCGGCCAGTGCCCCGTACAGGGCGTGGAGCTGGGCGGCGGTGACCTCGCGGTCGGGGTCGGGGTCGGCCAGGCGGTCCAGGAGTTCCGCGGCGCCGCCCGGTTCGTCCAGGAGGGCGGCGACGGAGGTGCGGACGCCCAGCGCGCGCAGGACCTGTTCGTCGTCGAAGCCGGTGGCGTCGGCCTCGTCGTAGAGGCCGCGCAGGAGGGGGTCGCCGCCCGCGGCGAGGAGGCCCGCGGGGCGGCGGCCGTCGAGGACGGGGTTGCCGCGCAGCCACCACGCCGTGTACGGGCGGACGATCTCGTGCGTGCCGTCGGGGAGCAGGACGCGGACCGGCTGGGTGAGGGCGTCGCGCAGCGGCGGACGGGCGAGGAGGGCGAGGGCCTCGGGCCACTTGTCCTCGTCCACCAGGTCCAGGTCGCGTACGGCGATCAGCTCGGTGGCGACGGGCGGGACCGGGGAGTCGGGGAAGCGGTCGAGGATGTCCTCGCTCCAGACGTCGACGGCGTCGAGGAGTCCGGGGTCGTCGGGCTCGGCGTAGTCGCCCTCGCGGGGTTCGAGTTCGTCGGGGTCGAGGACCACGTCCGTGGCGCGGACCAGGGCGAAGGTGGCGAGGACACCGCAGGCGGCGAGCGGCTGCTCGCCCCACTTCTCGGCCAGCTCGGCGTCCACGTAGGCGAGTTCGTCCGCGCGCATGACGGCGGCGAAGGGGCTGCCGGGGAGGACGAGTTCGCCCGCGGGGGCGGGTTCGCCGTCCTCGTCGGGGAGGGCGAGGGCGCCGAGCCAGGGTTCGTCGCCGGGTTCGAGGTCGGCGGCGCGGACCAGGGCGAGGACGGTGTCGGCGAGTTCCTCGGCGTCCGGGGTGTCGTCGTCCCAGGCGGCTCCCTCGTCGTCCAGGGAGGCGGCTACGGCGGCCCGGACCTGGGGGGTGGTGAGGACGGCCCTCGGGGTCGCGGGGAGCGCGCCCAGCTTCTCCAGGAGGGGGTGGGCGGCGTCCGGGTGGGCCATCTTCAGCCCGAGCCGGGCGAGGAGGGAGGGGTCGAGCCCGGCGGAGTCGGGGGTGGGGAGGAGGATCTGGCGGGGGCCGATCGTCGTGCGGCCGTCGGCGAGCGGCACCGGCAGCCCGGACAGCCGGTCCGGGTCCACGCCCGCCAGGCTGTCGTACAGCCGTCGCCACCACTCCGGGGTCTTCTCCAGCCCCGCCAGCCGGTCCACGGCGTCGGTGAGGGGGACGCGGGCCACGCCCAGGGTGCGCAGCTCGGCGCGGCGTTCCAGCCCGGCGGGCAGCAGGGTCGGCAGCACCTCCGCCAGCACCCGTACCGTGTCCGCCCCGGCGCCCTCCACGATCTCGGCGTCCCGGGGGCGCAGGGACTCCGGGGCGTCCTCGTCCGTCGGCGGGAGCGCGGGCGGCAGGAAGGAGACGCGGGGCAGCCGGTCGAGGACGGCCTCGCGCAGGGCGCCGTCCAGCGCGCCCTTGCCGAGCGGTCCGGGGACGAGGGGGATGATCCCCTCGCCGACCGGCCGCCAGTCGGCGAGCAGCCCGGCGTACGCGTCGGCGGCCTGCTGGACCAGGAAGTCGGTGAGCGGGCCGGGCGCGGTGTGGCGGCGGGTGGTGTCCTGCGGGAACGAGGCGATCAGCAGCGCGGGCAGCCCGAGGGGCTCGTCGCTGGGCGTGGGCGCGTGCAGGACGGGGCTGGTGCGCGGGGTGGCGGGGGCGCCCTCGTCGTCCACGGGGACGGCCCAGGTGATCGACCAGTGGGGCCGCAGCCGCTCTTCCACGGGGCGGTCGGCGAGGAGTTCGGGGGCGAGGGGGCCGTGGGCGGTCGCGGTCCGCCAGCGGGTGACTCCGGCGCGGGAGTCGTCGACGACGGTGAGATCGCCGACCCCGGTCCCGTCCGTGCCGCGCCGCAGGGTCCGCTCCCATCCGTCCCCCTCCACCACGACCTCCGCCAGCCCCGGCAGGGCGAGCAGCAGAGCGTCGTCCACGGCGTCGAGGAGCCGCTCGGCGAGATCGGCGGCGGCGGTGTCCCGCAGCGGCAGGATGACGGCGGTGTCGTACGGGTCGGGCGCGGTGCCCTCGGCGGCGAAGGGGAGCCGCAGCAGGGGGACATGGCCGTCGCGGCGGCGGATCTCGTCCCCGAGGCCGGGGCTGTGCCGGGCGGTGTCGGCGGCCAGCTCGCGCGCCTCGGCGAGGGACCAGCGGACGCCGCCGTGCCGTCCGACGACGGCGGGTTCGTCGGTGACGGCGACGACGGCGGCGAAGCCGACGCCGAACCGGCCGACGGACTCGGTGTCCCGTTTGGCGGAGGCGCGCAGGGTGGCGAGGGACTCGACCCCGGCGGCGTCCAGCGGGGCGCCGGTGTTGGCGGCGACCAGGACCCCGTCACGGAGGGTGAGCCGGAGCCGTCCCGGGACCCCGGCGCGGGCGGCGGCGTCGGCGGCGTTCTGCGCCAGCTCGACGACCAGGCGGTCGCGGTAGCCGCCGAGGACGAGATCCTCCTCGGCGTTGGCGTCCTCCCGGAACCGGGCGGGGCTGGTGGCCCACGCGTCGAGCACTCCTCGTCGCAGCCGGGCGGTCCCGAACGGGTCGGCCCCCTCGGCGGCCGGCCGCACGAACTTGCTCACGTTCACTCTCCTCATCGGCGTGAGGACGAAGGTACCGCTCACGGGAGGGCCCGGGTCACGCTCCCCGGACGGCGGGCGGACGGCATACGGGGCCCCACGCGTTCGGGTGACCGGAATTGCGGGGGGATGGTCCGCGCCCGAGCATGAAGCTGCCTCACGTCATGGCATATGCCCAGAAATGCCCGGTAACAGGCCCACGAGGACCGGCCCGCCAGGGACCGGCACGCCCACGAGAGGGAGCGGCCGATGTCGACGGACCAGCCAAGCGGGCCGGACCAGCCGAACGGCACGGACCGGCCGAGCGGCCGTAAAGCGTCCGTCGGCGACAAGAAGCTGACCATCGCCGCCCTGGTCATCATGAACATGGTCGCGGTGATCAGCCTGCGCGGTCTCCCGGCGGAGGCCGAGTACGGGCTCAGTTCGATCTTCTACTACGTCTTCGCGGCCGTCTTCTTCCTGGTCCCGGTGTCGCTGGTGGCGGCGGAGCTGGCGACCGGCTGGCCGGAGAAGGGCGGGGTGTTCCGCTGGGTGGGTGAGGCGTTCGGCTCGCGGCTGGCGTTCCTGGCGATGGCGATGCTGTTCATCGAGGTGACGATCTGGTTCCCGACCGCCCTGACGTTCGGCGCGGTGGCGCTCGCCTACACCGGCCCGGACAAGGGGCTGGACGCGCAGATCTCCGGGAAGCGGTTCTTCGTGCTGGGGGTGGTCCTGGTCGTGTACTGGATCGCGACCTTCCTGGCGTTCCGGGGAGTGCGGTCGTTCGCGAAGGTCGCGAAGTGGGGCGGGATCATCGGGACGATCGTCCCGGCGGGCATCCTGATCGTCCTCGGCTTCGCGTATGTCATCGCCGGGAACACCCCGAAGATCGACACCCGCTGGGGCGAACTGGTGCCGGACTTCAACAACTTCAGCAATGTGGTCCTGGCGGCCAGCATCTTCCTGTTCTACGCGGGCATGGAGATGAACGCGATCCATGTGAAGGAGGTGAAGAACGCCTCCCGCAACTACCCGATCGCCATCGGCATCGCCGCGCTCGGCACGGTGGCCATTTTCGTCCTCGGCACGCTCGCCATCGCGTTCGTGGTCCCCCACGCGGACATCAATCTCACCCAGAGCCTGCTGACGGCGTACGACGACATGTTCGACTGGGCGGGCATCGGCTGGGCGGCGCCGATCGTGGCGGTGGCGCTCGCGGTGGGCGTGCTGGCCGGGATCGTGACGTGGGTCGGCGGCCCGTCGTCCGGTCTCCTGGTGGTGGCGAAGGCGGGCTATCTGCCCCGCTTCTTCCAGGCGACCAACAAGAACGGCATGGCCACGCACATCATGTACATCCAGGCGGGGATGGTGACGTTCCTGTCGACGCTGTTCGTGGTCCTGCCGTCGGTGCAGGCCGCGTACCAGATCCTGAGCCAACTGACGGTGATCCTCTACCTGATCATGTACTTGCTGATGTTCGCGTCGGCGATCCATCTGCGCTACAGCCAGCCGAACCGGCCCCGGCCGTACCGGATCCCGGGCGGCGCGGTGGGCATGTGGATCGTCGCCGGGGCGGGTTTCATCGGCGCGCTGATCGCGTTCGTGCTGAGCTTCATCCCCCCGAGCCAGATCTCGATCGGCAGTTCCGGGGTGTACGTGGGGCTGCTGATGGGCCTGACGGTCCTCTTCGTCGCCCTCCCCCTGTGGGTGTACGCGGTACGCAAACCGCACTGGCGGGACCCCGACACCGAGTTCGCCCCGTTCACCTGGCAGACGGAGGGCCATCACCCGGGTCTGCCGAGCACGTCCCGGGCGACGACCGGTGAGCTGCTGGCCGAGTCCCCGGAGTCGGGCACGTGACGCCGCCGGACGGGACCCGCATCCAGCGCGCCCTGGACACCGCGCACGCCGCGCACGCCGCCGACTGGGGCGGCAAGAACGCGGACTACATCCCGTACCTGGCCTCCGTGGACCCGGGTCTCTTCGGCCTGGCGGTGGCGACGGCGGACGGCGAGCTGTACGAGACCGGGGACAGCGGGTACGCGTTCGCGCTGGAGTCGATCTCGAAGGTGTTCACGCTGGCCCTCGCCATGGAGGACGTCGGCCCGGCGGCGATCCGCAAGAAGGTGGGCGCGGACCCGACGGGTCTGCCGTTCAGCTCGGTGATGGCGCTGGAACTCCACGGCAACAAGCCGCTGTCACCGCTGGTGAACGCGGGGGCGATCGCGACGACGAGCCTGGTGCGGGCGTCGACGCGAGAGGAACGCTGGGCGCGCATCCTGCGGACCCAACGGGACTTCGCGGGCCGCGACATCGCCCTGAGCGACGAGGTCGACATCTCCGAGCAGCGGACCAACGCCCACAACCGCGCCATCGCGTGGCTCCTCTACAGCGCGGACACGCTCTACTCCGACCCGATGGAGGCGTGCGAGGTCTATACGCGCCAGTGTTCGACGCTGGTGACGGTGACGGACCTGGCGAGGATGGGCGCGACGCTGGCGGCGGGCGGGGTGAACCCGTTCACCGGCAAGCGGGTCGTACGGCACGGGAACGTCCCGCACATCCTGGCCGAGATGACGATGGAGGGGATGTACGACACGTCCGGCGACTGGGCGTACGTCGTCGGAATCCCGGCGAAGAGCGGTGTGGGCGGCGGGGTGATGGCGGTGTCCCCGGGCAACCTCGCCATCGCGGCGTTCTCGCCTCCGCTCGATGTGGTGGGCAACAGTGTGCGGGGCGGGAAGGCGGTGGCCCAGATCGCGATCGACCTGGGCCTGAGCCTTTACGTCACCCCTGAGAGGCGTGAGTGACGAACTCCGTCCAGGCGGCGGGGGTCAGCGCGAGGCGGGGACCGTTCACGTTCTTGGAGTCGCGAACGTGGACAGTGCCCGGGGTCGTGGCGACCTCGACACAGTCGTTCGGGTTGCTGCTGTCGCTGTAGCTGCTCTTGAACCAGTCCAGGGCAACTTCGACACAGGTGTCGCCATCAGGACCGCTGCTGTAACTGCTCTTGAACCACCTCAGCGAGGGCTCGCGGATCATGCTTCCCCCATGTCGGTCTCAGCGGGATGTGTGTCCGACGAACGCCGTCCAGGCTGCCGGGCTCAGCGCGAGGCGGGGGCCGTCGACGGTCTTGGAGTCGCGGACGTGGATGGTGGAAGGGGTGGCGGCGACCTCGATGCAGGACTCGATCTCGGCGCCGCTGCTGTAGGTGCTCTTGTGCCAGCTGAGGGCGACTTCTACGCAGTCATTGCCGTCGCCGCTGCTGCTGTGGCTGCTCTTGAACCAGAGCAGGGAGAGCTCCCGGCTCATGAGGTCGCTGTGAGCGTGAGGAACTCTGTCCAGGCCGCCGGGCCGAGGGCGAGCCGGGGACCGTCCACGTTCTTGGAATCGCGAACGTGGACAGTGCCCAGGGTCGTGGCGACCTCGACACAGTCGTTGGGGTTGTTGCTGTCGCTGTAGCTGCTCTTGAACCAGTCCAAGGCGACTTCGACGCACGAGTCGCCTTCACTGCTGCTGCTGTGGCTGCTCTTGAACCACCGCAGCGAGGGCTCGCGGATCATGCTTCCCCCAATGTCGGTTGTCAGCGGGTCGAGGTGTGGTCCACGAACGCCGTCCAGACGGCCGGGGTCAGCGCGAGACGGGGACCGTTCACGTCCTTGGAGTCGCGGACGTGGATCGTCTCCGGGGTGTTGGCGACCTCGACGCAGTCGTTGGGGTTGCTGGTGTCGCTGTAGCTGCTCTTGAACCACGCCAGATCAGAGGTGCCCTCGGCGGTTGCCTTGCGGTTCATGTCTCTCCCAGCAGTTGCTCGATGAAGGCCAGTGACTCCCGAGCGGTCAGAGCCTCGGCTCGGATGATGCCATAGCGCAGTTCGAGGATTCGGAGCTGCCGTGGATCTTGGACCGGACGACCGTTGAACTCGTCGTCCAGGCGGCCGACGGCCGTGCCGTCCGCGAACTTCAGCACCTGAATCCTTCCGCCCGTTCCCGGGTGGTCCCAGCGCTCCATCGGCATCACCTGAAGCTCGACGTTTCGCAACTGGGCCACTCCCAACAGGTGTTCGAGTTGCGCTCGATGCACCATCTTGCCTCCGACCGGTCGCCGGAGCGTCGTCTCTTCCAGGACGAAACTCAGCTCCGGTGCCGGTGAGCGACTGAATATGGCCTTCCTGGCCATGCGGCCAGCCAGAGCCCGGTCGAGCTTTCCGTTCGGCGGCGAGGGCCTACGAGTCATCAGCAGAGCCCGCGCGTACTCTTCGGTCTGAACCAGCCCGTGCATGGCGTGGCTGCCGTACGACATCAACTCGACGGCTCGCGACTCCAGCGCCGCCAAGTCCCGTACCTGCTTGGGGTACCGGACCTTGGCCACGTCCTCCTTCATCGCGGAGATGAGGCCCTCCGCCCCGAGCGCTCCGTCGGCCTTGTCCAGGTACTCGGGCCGGGGAATCCGCGTCCCCGCCTCCACCTTGTAGACCATGTCCTCGCCATAGCCGATCGCCATGCCGAAGTCGGGGGCCTTCATTCCGGCCGCCTCGCGCCGCAGCCGTAACTGCCGTCCCACTGTGGCCACAACGGCCAACGCCCACTCATCGTCCGGGTCGACTTCCCATCCCGGCTCGTCCGCCTCGTCCGGTTCCACCGACATCAGCTCCTCCTTACACGCCCGGACAGCCCTGGACAACGGCGGACAGTCACCGTACGCACATCCACCGTCACTGTTCACGGTACGCACGTCCCGCCACGCTGGGTGATGTGAACAACGAAACCACCGGCCAGGAAATTGACCTGGTTCCCCCCTTCCTCAGCTTCACGATCCGGCTGATGCCCACCCCCCGAGGGGCCCGATCCGCGCGGCGGATCACCGAAGAGCGGCTCAGTGAGTGGGGGCTTCCCCTCGACCCCGCCCGTCAGATCGTCGCCGAACTCGCCGCCAACGCCGCCACCCACGGGCGCATCTCCGGGCGCTGCTTCCGGCTGACCCTGTACGTCGTCAAGGACACGCTCCGGATGGAGGTGACGGACACGCAGGGCCACCTCATGCCCCACCTCGCCCCGCCCGAGGACGACTCCGAGTCCGGCCGGGGACTGCTCATCGTGGAGGCGCTCGCCGACCGCTGGGGCGCCTCCGTCGGGGCCCGGCCCCGCAAGACCGTCTGGGCGGAACTGAAGGTGGACCTACCGGAACCCGGTTCCCCGTGCTTCGGCTGCACCGGCGACTACCTACTTAAAGCAACGAGGGAAAAGGACCCGACCAAGCCCCACCCCTCCTCCCGTCCGCAAGAGCCACGTCACCCGTAAGGGTGAATTTCCTCAACTTCACTGGACTCACGCGCAGTTCTTTGATCTACGCTCGGCGGCACGCAACCGCGTACACACATACGTCGGCCCCCGCCGGGACTGCCATCCCATATGGCGAGGGCCTGACCACTTAGGAAGTCGAGCCTTCCGCTATGGATGAAAACGACACTAGCGTGCCGCCCCCCGCCGAGTCTCGTACGGCGGCGGAAAAGAACCCTCCCCGGCATGGCTTGAATCATGACAACGCCCGCCACACCACCCATTTCACGGTGATCGGCAACCACCTTGCCCAACACAAGGAGTTGTCGCTGCTGGCGATCGGTCTCGCCTGCCACATCCAGTCGCTGCCGCAGGGCGCCCGCGTCGACATCAAGTCCCTCACCGCCCGCTTCCCGGAGGGCGCCGCCCGGATCGCCGGAGCGCTGCGCGAACTGGAGCAGCACGGCTATCTGCACCGGACCCGCTTACGGACGCCCAGCGGCCAGATCGTCACCCGGACGACCTCCTGCAACCGGCCGGGCCACCACCGCGACGAACCCCGCGCCGCACAGCCCTCGCCGCCGCCCCCGGCGCGTCGACGTGAGCCGCGCAAGCGCCAGCTCCCGCCCGTCCCGCAGCCGTCCTGCACCGCCCCCGAGCTGCTGCGCATCGCGACGGACCTGCTGACTGGCCTGCGCCGGACAGACTCCCGGCTCCTCCTCTCCGCACCGGACACGGAACACCTCGCCCCGGGCGTCGCCGCCTGGCTGGAACGAGACGTCAGCGAGACCGCCGTACGCCGGGCCCTGGTCTCCGGACTGCCCGCCGAGCCCTTGCACCGCCCGGCCTCGCTGCTCGCCCACCGCCTCACCGAGGGCCTCCCGCCCCCTCCCCCCTTCAGGGCCCCACCAGCACTCCCCAGCCCCCGTCCACCCCTGATCAACTGCGACGGCTGCGACCTGGCGTTCCGGGGAGAGGGGCGGTGCCGGAAATGCCGGGCCGCTGAGAGAGCGTCTGCCTAGCATGAAGGGGACGACCCTTGCCTCTGGGCACAGACGAGGAGCGAGCGCCGATGACCATCGCACCGGACAACGCACAGGACAGCGCCTCCAGCCGGTATCGGGCCATGCGGAGCTTCGTGCAGTCGACGGACGACTCGCTCCCCGGCAAGTTCGAAGTGACCAAGGAAGGAATCGTCCACGACATGATGGCGCCCGTTGGTCCGCATGAGCTGACCGCAGTGCACCTGCGTCGGCGTCTTGAGAAGACGATGCCGGAGGAGATCGTGGCCCACACCGGCGAACCCGACGTCGAGAACGAACCCGAAGGCATCATGCGCCGTCCCGACCTGATGGTGATCGCCTTGCAGGACATGGAGGTCCCGGGTTCGTTCGACCCCCGTACCCTCTTCGCCGCCGTGGAGATCGTCTCCCGCTCCAACCCCGACAACGACTGGGTGGCCAAGATGCGGGACTACCCGCTCATGGGCATCCCGGTCTACGCCGTCTTCGACCCCCGCACCGGCACCGGCGCCGTCCTCACCGACATCCACCCCACCCCGGACGGCCCCCGCTACGCCACCCGCAAGGACTTCGTGTACGGAGAGGACGTCACGATCGGCGAATGGACCATCGCCACGGACGGCCTGCCGCGCTACGCGGAGTGAGCGTGATCCCCCGGCCGGAGCCGACGCCCGACGCGCTGCGGGCGGCCCTGGCCGTGGTCGCCCCCGAGCGGCTGGGCGAGATGCGGGCGACGAAGGACGAGGCGTTCGCCCAGGCCGTCGCGTGGCAGTCGCTGAGCCCCCTCTCGGCGTGGATGCTGATCTGGGCCCGGGACATCGAGATCGCCCGCCGCCCCGACCGGACGTACGCGCATGATCCCGGTACCGTCGTCCGCCCTGAACAGCGGTGCCCAGGGCGGCCGGACCGGTGTTGGTGGTGCCGGTGTCCGAGCCGTCCTGGGCGGGTTTCTCAGCGGAGACCGCGGTGGGGTCAGGACAGGGCGAGTTCCGTGACGTTGCCCGCCTCGTGGACCCACTCCGCGCTCAGCCCGCCCTCCTTCACGTAGGCGTTGCCGTCGCCCTTCACGATGCCGATGCGGCTGCCGGACAGGGCGATCTGGATGGTGTGGTCGTTCTCCACGACCCACTCCGCGCTCAGCCCGCCCTCCTTCACCAGGGCCTCGCCGTTGTCCTTCAGGACGCCGATGCGGTCACCGGACAGTTCGAGCTGGATCACGCTGTGGTACTCCACGACCCACTCCGCGCTCAGCCCGCCCTCCTTCACCAGCGCGTCGCCGTTGCCCTTGAAGACGCCGATCCGCTTCCCGGCGAGGTCGATGTCGATGACGTTGTCCATCTCCACGACCCAGCTCGCGCTCAGCCCGCCCTCCTTCACCAGGGCCTCGCCGTTGCCGCGTACGACGCCGATGCGGTCACCGGAGAGTTCGAGTTCCTTGACGTGGTCGTTGACCACGACCCAGTTGGCGCTGAGCCCGCCCTCCTTCACCAGCGCGTCGCCGTTGTCCTTCAGCACGCCGATCCGGTTGCCGGACAGCGCGAGCTGCTTGACGTGGTCGTACTCCAGGACCCATTCCGCGCTGAGGCCGCCCTCCTTCACGTACGCGTCGCCGTTGCCCTTCAGCACGCCGATCCGGTCCCCGGACAGCACGATCTGCTTGATGTCCTCCGACTCCAGCACCCAGTCGGCGCTGAGCCCGCCCGCCTTCACGAACGCCTGGCCGTCCGCCTTCAGCACGCCGATCCGATCGCCACCGTCACCGGAGACCGTGGCGGCGGCGGGGCTGGGGGTCAGCAGGGCGAGGGAGAGCAGCGCGGGCAGGCTGAGGAGCGCGGGGAGCTTCTTGCTGGTGGTCATGCGGGTCTCCTGCGGACGAAAGTCAAGGGCACGGTCGGGGCGACCGGGCCGCGCAGAAGTGGACCACCGGGGTGCGAGACCCCTCCATCCCCGCCTGGGGTGAACCGCCGTGTTGACGGCGAAGGGCGTGCGGGCGCTGCGTCCACGCAGGTGAGGGGCGTACAGATCCACCCTTGGGGGCCGCGTTGGGGTGCAGGGGTGGTGAGGAAGAGCGCGGGGGGTGGGGGTGTGCGCGGGGCGTGGGATCGGGGGGTGAGGGGAGTGAGGGGAGTGCCGGAGGGGGTGCCGTTCCGCCCCGACTCGGACCGGTGACGGTGGGTGAGTCGGGGTCGAGCGGTCGGGCGGGCGGGGTGGTTACGAGTGGCCCAGTTCCGCCGTGGCCTCGTCCGTGGCCTCGTCGGGGGTCTCCGCGTCCGGGTGGAGCGGGAAGTCGTCCACCTTCGTCTCGTCGATGACCGGGGGCGGCGGCTGGGGCGGGGTCGGCATGACCGCCGCCTCCGAGTGGCCTCCGCAGCCGTAGGTGAGGGAGACGAGTCGGCCGTCCGCCGGGGAGAACTCATTGCCGCACACGCCGAACGCCTGGCCCAGCGAGCCGCCGATCGGGACGAGGAAACCGCAGCTCACACACGGGGCGGGCGCGGCCTGCGCCATCGGGGTCTTCGCGCCGAACGCCTCTTCCCAGCGGTCCGCCGCCACATGCAGTCCGTAGCGGGACAGGACGCGGGCGCGGCCCAGGCCCAGTTCCTGCGCGACCGCCGCGAGGGAACCCCGGGCGGGGGCGAACGGGAGGTCGGCCGGGGGACCGTCCGTGACCTCGGCGTCCTCCGCCTCGACCAGTTCCGCCATGTCCTCGGAGACGGCGGAGTTCGGCGGGGGCGCGTCCTCGCCGGTGTAGCCGGGCTCCAGACGGAGGTCGTCGGCGTCGGTGGGGAGGAGGTCGCCGGGGCCCATGTCCCCCGGGCGCAGACGCTCGCTCCACGGCACCCATTCGGGGGCCAGGATGGCGTCCGGGCCGGGCAGCAGGACGACCTCGTCGAGGGTGACGACCTTCGCGCGGGAGGCACGGGCCACGGTCACGGCCCAGCGCCAGCCGCGATAGCCCAGTTCCTTGCACTCGAAGAGATGCGTGACGACCCGGTCGCCGTCGGAGGTCAGCCCGGTGTGCTCTCCGACGACCCCCGGCGCGGCGGCCTCCTCGGCGGCGGCGCGGGCGAGATCGACGGCCTCGGCGCACAGACGGTCGGGGGTACGGCTTCGCGTTGTCGCTGCGCTCACAGGTATCGCTTCTCTCCTACGCCGTCGCTACCGGGTGCGGCTTGCCTCCGGCGGTTGGGGGGACGGAGCGGAACGGAAGACCGCGTCGACGTCCACGCCTGTCGCGCTCGGGCGCACCTACGTCACCCATTCTGCCTGTTCCCCGTCCGGGGGCCTACACCGACGCCCATTCGTGACGAAGCGGCGGGGTTTTACTCGGCGTGTTGCGGGTCCGGCCACCCACGCCGGACCCACGCCGCACCCGCCCGCCCACGCCGGGCACACCCCCCACCCACCGATCGTCGCCGGGTCACGGGCGGGTGGGTGGGAAAAGGGGCTGCCACGCCGGTGGGTCGGCTCACGCCGGGGACGGGACACGCCGTGGGGACGCCCGCTCGTCGCCGGGTCGCGGGCGGGTGGGTGGGACAAGGGGCTGCCACGCCGGTGGGTCGGCTCACGCCGGGGACGGGACACGCCGTGGGGGCGACCGATCGTCGCCGGGTCACGGGCGGGTGGGTGGGAAACGCGTGAGCCCAGCCCCATCTCGGGGCACTATGAACGGCGTGGCAGCCGCAGGCAGACGCGAGCGGGAACGCAGGGCACGCACCGCCCTACGGACGCTCGGCCACGCCCTGCGTACCCCCTTCTCCCGCACAGCCCACGGCATCCGCAAGGCCACCAACGCCAACGGCGCCGGCGAATCCGGCCTCGGCAAACTCATCGAGCTGCACGCGGTGAACGGCGCCGGTGACGTCATGATCACCATCGCCCTCGCCTCCACCGTCTTCTTCTCCGTGCCGACCGACGAGGCCCGGGGCCGCGTCGCCCTCTACCTCGCCATCACCATGGCCCCGTTCGCCCTCCTCGCCCCCGTCATCGGCCCGCTCCTGGACCGCGTCCCGCACGGCCGCCGGCTGGCGATGGCCTGCGCGATGCTGGCCCGCGCCCTGCTCGCCCTCGTCCTGTCGACCGCGGTGATCACCGGCGGCATCGAGCTGTACCCGGCCGCGCTCGGCGTCCTGGTGGCGTCCAAGGCGTACGGCGTCGTCCGCAGCGCCGTCGTCCCCCGGCTGCTGCCGCCGAAGTTCTCGCTGGTCAAGGCGAACTCCCGGGTGACCCTCGGCGGGCTGCTGGCCACCGGCGTGGCCGCGCCGATCGGCGCCGGGCTCCAGTTCATCGGGCCGCGCTGGCCGCTGTACGGCGCCTTCGTGATCTTCATCGCCGGGATGCTGCTCTCCTTCTCGCTGCCTCCGAAGGTGGATTCGGCGAAGGGCGAGGACACCGCGCTGCTGGCGGCCGACGCCGATCATCTGCACGGCCCGCACCGCAAACCGATACGGCGGCCGGGTCTGCGGACCGTGGGCATCGCCGTCACCCACGCGCTCGGCGCGAACGCCGCCCTGCGCTGTCTCTCCGGTTTCCTGATCTTCTTCCTGGCGTTCCTGCTGCGCGAGCACCCGCTGACCGGGCAGAGCGCGGCGGTCTCGCTGGGCACGGTGGCCGTCGCGGCGGGCGCGGGCAACGCGTGCGGTACGGCGGTGGGCGCGTGGCGGCGCTCCCGCGCGCCGGAGCTGATCATCGTGACCGTGGTGGCGTTCGTGCTGGGCGTGGCGATCGTCGCGGCGGTGTTCTTCGGGGCGTTCCTGGTGGCGTGTCTGGCGGCGGCGGCCGGGTTCGCGCAGGCGCTGGCGAAGCTGTCGCTGGACGCGCTGATCCAGCGGGACGTACCGGAACAGGTGCGGACGTCGGCGTTCGCCCGTTCGGAGACGCTGCTCCAGATGGCGTGGGTGGTGGGCGGGGCGATCGGTATCGCGCTGCCGCTGAACGGCCCGTTCGGGCTGTCCGTGGCCGCCGTGATCATCGCCGCCGGGTGGCTGAGCACCGTACGCGGGCTGCTGGGCTCGGCGCGGCGCGGCGGACGCGCCCGCCCCGAAGTGGCGTGACCACCCGGCACCCACCCGCCCCCGGTTACCGCCCACATGGCCGCGACCCCGCATGACGGCCGTGCCGCGTGCGCCCGATAACCTTCGGCCATGACCACGATGCAATCCCGTGTGCGCCGCCGCGGCGTCGCCGCCGCCGGCGCCGTCTCCGCCGGACTGCTCGTTCTGTCCGCCTGTGAGAAGCCGACGCCGATGGCGACGATCACGGTCGGTACGAACTCCGTCAGCTCCGAGGCGACCTGCTACAACGACGGCAAGGCGCTGTCGGCCGCCGAGCTGACCGCGTGCCTGCGGGACACGGACATCAAGACGATCTCGGCGGACCCGGACGAGGTCGTCCGCTTCGGTGTCGACCCGGAGATCGCGAAGAAGGGCTGGACGATCCTGATGAACGGCCAGCAGCTCACGGAGTCCTACGACAAGACGTACCGGACCATCCCGGCCAATGTCTTCTTCAACGCCCAGTACGGGGCGACCGGCAACACCACCACGGTGTCCATCAAGGAGGGCGAGACCGAGAGCTTCGGGCTGTGGTCCTTCAAGCTGAAGAAGGAAGGCTGAGCACGGTCCCGGCCCGTCCGGAAGTGCGCTGATGCGTGTCCTCGTCGCCACCGCCGTCCCCGCCGAACGGGACGCGGTGGCGCACGCCTTCCCCGGCTCCGGCGCCCACGGCCCGGACACGGGCACGGAAATCCCCGTCCCCGGCCTCCGCGCCCCCCTTCTGCGTACCCCCGCCGGGCCCGAGCTGCTCGCCGCCGGTGTCGGGCCCGCGCTCGCCGCCGCCTCCACCGCCACCGCGCTGACCGCCGCCGCCCTCGCGGGCCGTCCCTACGGCCTGGTGGTCAGTGCCGGGATCGCCGGTGGTTTCGCCCCGCGCGCCCCGCTGGGCTCGCTCGTCGTGGCCGACGCGATCACCGCCGCCGATCTGGGCGCGGAGACCGCGGACGGCTTCGTGCCGGTCACCGCCCTCGGCTTCGGGACCGTCACCCACCGTCCGCCCGCCGCCCTGGTCACCGCCGTGGCACTGGCGACCGGCGCGCTCCCGGGGACCGTGCTCACCGTGTCGACCGTCACCGGCACCGCGTCCCGGGCCGCCGACCTGCGCGACGCGCACCCGGACGCGCTGGCCGAGGCGATGGAGGGGTTCGGGGTGGCCGAGGCCGCCGCCGCGCACGGTGTGCCGGTGCTGGAGCTGCGGGCCGTGTCCAACGCGGTCGGGCCGCGCGACCGGGCCGCGTGGCGCGTTCCCGACGCCCTGGCGGCGCTGACGGAGGGGTTCGGGAAGCTCGTACCCGCCTTGGAGAGTTGGAAGCGATATGACGACGACGCCCGGTGACCCGCTGCGGATCGCCTACTCCCCCTGTCCCAACGACACCTTCGTCTTCGACGCCCTGGCCCATGGCCGGGTCCCCGGTGCCCCCGCCCTCGAGGTGACGTTCGCGGACATCGACCTCACCAACGGCATGGCCGAGCGCGGCGAGCTGGATGTGCTGAAGGTGTCGTACGCGGTGCTGCCGTACGTGCTGGACCGGTACGCGCTGCTGCCGTGCGGCGGGGCGCTGGGGCGCGGCTGCGGTCCGCTGGTGCTGGCCAGGGAGGCGGGCGTCGATCTCGCGGGTGCCACGGTCGCCGTGCCGAGCGAGCGGTCGACGGCGTATCTGCTGTTCCGGCTGTGGGCGGCGGACACTCTGCCGGACGGGTTCGGGAAGATCGTGGTGCTGCCGTTCCACGAGATCATGCCCGCGGTGCGGGACGGCCGGGTGGACGCCGGTCTGGTGATCCACGAGGCCCGCTTCACGTACCGGGACTACGGGCTGCACAAGCTCGCCGACATGGGCGAGCACTGGGAGAGCACCACCGGGCTGCCGATCCCGCTGGGCGCGATCATCGCGCGGCGGTCGCTGGGTACGGAGCGGCTGGTGGGGATCGCGGACGCGATCCGCGCCTCGGTGCGGGCGGCGTGGGACGACCCGGAGGCGTCCCGGCCCTATGTGCGGGCACATGCCCAGGAAATGGACCCGTCGGTGGCGGATCAGCACATCGGCTTGTACGTCAACGAATTCACCGCCGACCTCGGTACGGACGGCTATGCGGCGGTCCGCGGACTCCTCACACGCGCGGCGGCCGAGGGGCTGCTTCCGCCCCTCGGCCCTAACGCGCTGGATTTCCCCTGAGGTCCGGGTTCTTCCGGGTTCCTATACGTCGAGTTGGTCGGCGACCGCGCGCAGCAGTCCGGCGACCTGCTTGCCGGCCGTCTTGTCGGGGTAGCGGCCGCGTTCCAGGGTCTGGGTGACGTTCTCCAGGAGGGTCGTCAGATCCTGGACGATCGAGGCCAGCTCGTCGGGCTTTTTGCGCTGGGCGGCGGCGACCGACGGGGTCGGGTCCAGCAGCACCACCGAAAGGGCCTGGTCACCGCGCTGTCCGGCGACCACTCCGAACTCCACGCGCTGTCCCGGCTTGAGTGTCTCGACTCCGGCGGGGAGAACCGAGGAATGGACGAAGACGTCACCGCCGTCGTCGCGGGAGAGAAAGCCGAAGCCCTTCTCGCTGTTGAACCACTTGACCTTGCCGGTAGGCACGTCTGTCCTCGTCCTCGTACTCGTCGGAAAACTGCTTCGGAAACGGCTCTTGACAGCACTGGGGCGGGTCGACCGTGACCCGCCGCTACCAAGCGCTACCAAGGCTAATGGTCTTGGGGCGGGTGACAAGACGTCGCCCGGTTGTTCCTTTGCGCTGGGAACTACCCTGGTCGGGTGCGTGACAAAACCCAAACGAATTCCGCCGCGCCCGGTGACCGCCTGATCCGGGCCGGTGGCGTGGTGTTCCTGGTCGGCACGGTGGCCACCGTCGTCACCGTGACCCCGCTGTTTCTCGGTTCGACGCCTTTTCCGACCTACATGTTCCTGCTGAGCATGTTGATGGGCGTCGGTTTTCTGATCGCGGGGGTGGGGTTGATGCGGTCGGTGGCGGCGGGGCGGCGTCAGGCGCGGGCCGCGTCCGCATCCGCATCAGCGGCCTCGGCTTCGTCGGCGGCGGCTTCCAGGTAGTCCGCGAGCCAGCCGGGGAACGCGGTCAGGTCCGCGAGGACGACGTCCGCCCCGGCCGCCCGCAGTTCGTCGGCGCCGCAGGGCCCGGTCGGCACGGTGACGGACAGCGCGTGCGCGGCGCGGGCGCCCCGGACGTCCCCGACGTGGTCGCCGACATAGACGGTGGCGCCGTGCTCGCGCAGGGCCGCCGCCTTCGCCTCCGCCCACCGGTCGCCGACCACCGCGTCCGGCTCGATGCCCAGGTGGGTCAGGTGGAGGCGGGCGTTGGGCTCGTACTTGGCGGTGACGACGACCGCCCGTCCACCGGCCGCCCGGACCGCCGCCACCGCCTGGTGCGCGCCGGGCATGGCCGGGGTCGCGGCGATGGCGATGGACGGGTACATCGAGCGGTACAGGTCGGCGGTCTCGGCGACCCGCTCGGCCGGGAACCAGTGGATCAGCTCCTCCTCCAGCGGGGGGCCCAGCCGGGTGATCGCCAGATCGGCGTCGATGTAGGTCCCCGTCCGTTCGGCCAGCGCCCGGTAGCAGGCGTGGATGCCGGGCCGGGAGTCGATGAGCGTCATGTCGAGGTCGAACCCGACGGTGGGCGCGGGGACCGGCGTGGGGGCGGCGGCGGAGTCAGTCATGGGTCCATCATGGGTCCCTTGTGGCGGTCGGCGGGTGACGGCCCCCGGCGCTACCGGTCGCGCTGGGAGCGCCAGACCAGGAACGCCGCCGACGCGACGGCCGCGCCCCGCAGGACCCACGGCCAGGTCTCGCCGAGGGCGTCCCGCATATGGCCCTCGGTGAGGGGGTCGCCCCAGCGGCCGTCGGCGCGGCCCCAGAGCCAGACCACCCCGGCGGTGACGGCGAGACCGGGCAGCCACACCACCGCCCATTTCGTCTCGGCCGGGGTCAGCCGTCGTGAGGCCCAGGCGATGAGCCAGCCGAGGGCGAGGGGGAGCAGGTTGCCGAGGACCGCGCCCGCGACCAGCAGGGCGGCGGCGATCAGCAGCAGCGGGTTCTGCCAGGAGCGGCCCTCGGGCAGGCGGGGCAGCCGGGGCAGGAAACGGCGGGTCCGGCCCTCCTCGGCGTCCTCCGGTTCCTCGGGCTCCGGTGTGTCTTCCTCGTCGTCGTCCGCCGGTCCGGGCTTCTTCGCCTTCGGGTCGTCGTCCCCCCGCGGTGGCGGCTTGAGGAGTTCGGGGATCTCCACGCCGCCGATGAAGCCGGGGACCTCGTCGCCGGGGCCGAAGGGGCTGCTGTCGGTGCGCCACCAGTCGGGCTGGGTGGCGGGGTCGCCCAGTTCATGGGCGGGGGCCACATGCGGCGCGGACGGTCCGGGGGCCGGGTCGAACGGCGGGCCCGGGTCGGGTCCGTCCGCCGGGTCCGCGGTGCGGGGCCTCGGGATCATCCGGCGCAGCCGTCCGGTGCGGGCGGGGGGCGTGCCGTCCTCGCGCTGGACGGGGACGCCGGGGCTCGGCGTGTCGGGGACGACCGGGTCGCCGCCCGCCTTGGTGACGATCTCGTCGGGGGTGCCGAGCCGGGTGAGGATGCGGCGTACGGCGGCGGGGCTGTCGACGGGGACCTTGGCGCGGCGCCGGTCGATCTCGTCGCGCAACTGGTTGACCAGCCGCATCCGGGCCGCCGAGGGCAGCTGCCGCTGCTGCGCCACATCGCCGACACGGCTCAGATACTCGTAGACGACCTGGTCGCTCTCGATCCCCACGGGACGACGGTAGCGCAGGGGTGTGCGGGCATATGGGGCCGCACCGGCCGGGGTTCGGCCTTTCCGGGCGGGGCGGGGTCAGGAGGGGGCGTGGACACAGGGCGGGCTGTCGTAGGGACCCGCTAACGTGGAGCGGATGAGCGACGAGAAGCCGGCGCCCGCCCCGCGCTCCCTCGCGGAGGCGCTCCGCGCCAGGGACGACGCCTCCCTGGCCGTGCTGCTGCGCGGTCGCCCGGATCTCATCACGCCGGTGCCGACGGATCTGACCCAGCTCGCCACCCGCGCGGCCACCCGTGCCTCGGTGCTGCGGGCGCTGGAGCGGCTGGACCGGTTCGCCCAGCAGACCGCGCAGGCGCTGGCCGTCGCCCCCGATCCGGCGTCGTACGGGGAGCTGCTGGCGCTGATGGCGGGCGACGAGGGCGACGCGGTGGTCGCGGGCGCGCTGCCGGGCGCCGTGGGCACACTGCGCGAGCTGGCGCTGGTGTGGGGCGGCGACGACCGGCTGCGGCTGGTGCGCACGGCGCGGGAGCTGCTGGCGCCGTCCGTTCAGTATCCGTCGCCGACCGGGCTCGGGCCGGCCGTGCGGGAGGCGTCGGCGGGGATGTCGCCGGGGCGGATGCAGGAGATCGTGGCGGCGGCGGGGCTGCCGGGTACGCCTGACGCGGTGTCGGCGGCGGCCTCGCTGAGCGCGCTGTTCAGCGACCGGGCGCGGCTGTCCGCGCTGCTGGCGAAGGCTCCGGCGGAGTCCCTCGAGGCACTCGCCCGGCTGGTGTGGGGGCCGCCGTACGGGCAGGTCACGGCCGATCCGGCGCCCCGGCTGCGCTGGCTGCTGGACCGCGGGCTGCTGCTGCCGACGGCGCCCGGGACGGTGGTGCTGCCCCGGGAGGTGGCGCTGCATCTGCGCGACGGGCGGGCGCACCGGGCGCCGGAGCCGCTGCCGACGGCGGTGGTCCCGGCCGCCACGCACTCCCCCCGGCTGGTGGACGCCACGGCGGCGGGACAGGCGTTCACGGCTCTGGCGACGGTCGAGGAGCTGCTGGGGGACTGGGACGAGGGCGGTCCCGCGGTGCTGCGGGCCGGTGGGCTGAGCGTGCGTGATCTGAAGCGGACGGCGGTGGCGCTGGACGTGGCGGAGCCGGTCGCCGCGTTCTGGGTGGAGCTGGCGTACGCGGCCGGGCTGATCGCCTCCGACGGCGAGGCCGACGAGCGGTACGCGGTGACACCGCGCTACGACGAGTGGCGTGAGAGGCCCGCCGCCGAGCGCTGGGCGGGGCTGGCCGTGGCGTGGCTGTCGGGGACGCGCGCGCCGGGGCTGGTCGGCGGCCGGGACGGCAAGGACCGCACGCTGGCGGCGCTCGGCCCGGGGCTGGACCGCGCGGCGGCGCCCGAGGTGCGGCACCGGGTGCTGACCTTGCTGGGCGGGCTGGCGCCGGGCGGTGCTCCGGGCCCGGCGACGGTCCTCGACCGGCTGCGCTGGGAGCGTCCGCCGCGCCGGGAGGACGATCTGCGGGAGCGGCTGGCGCGCTGGGCGCTGTCGGAGGCGGAGCTGCTGGGGGTCACCGGGCGGGGCGCGCTGTCGGCGTTCGGGCGGGCGCTGCTGGGGCTGCCGGAGGCGGTGGGGGCGGCGGCGGTGGGGGCGGCGGCGGTGGGGGCGGCGGCGGTGGCGGCTCCGGCCGGGGGCCCGGCGGCCGTGGCGGGCGACGGTCCGGCCGACGCCGGGGACAAGCTGCCCGTACGGCATCTGCACCACCGTGTCCCGCCGCCGGAGCCGCTGTCCGCCGCCGAGCAGACGGTGGCCGGTGCGGCGGCGGCCCGGCTGCTGGCCCCGCAGTTGCCCGAGCCGCTGGACCATGTGCTGCTCCAGGCCGATCTGACGGCCGTCGCGCCCGGTCCGCTGCGGCGTCCGCTGGCCGAGGTGATGGGGGTCGTCGCGGACGTCGAGTCCAAGGGCGGGGCGACGGTGTACCGGTTCACCCCGGCCTCCGTACGGCGTGGTCTCGACGCCGGTCAGACCGCGTCCGACCTGCATTCCTTCCTCGCCGCGCACTCCCGTACGCCGGTGCCGCAGCCGCTGGCCTATCTGATCGACGACGTGGCCCGCAGACATGGCCATCTGCGGGTGGGCGCCGCCTCCGCGTATGTGCGCTGCGACGACGACGCCGTGCTCGGCGAGATCCTCGCCGACAAGCGCTCCGCCGGGCTGCGGCTGCGGCGCCTTGCGCCGACCGTGCTGGCCGCGCAGAGCGATCCGGGTGCGCTGCTGGAGGGGTTGCGGGCGATGGGGTTCGCCCCGGCCGCGGAGTCCGCGGAGGGGGATGTGCTGATCACCCGCGCGCTGGCCCGCCGTACGCCGCCGCGGGCCGTTCCCGAGCCGGTCCCGGACGGTCCGCCGCCGCCGGACGCGACACTGCTGACGGCGGCGATCCGGGCGATCCGGGCCGGTGATCTCGCCGCGACCGCGCCACGCCGGCCGGTCACCCCGGAGACGACCGGCGGGGAGCTGCCCCGCACCGGGCCCGCCGAGACCCTGGCGGCGGTGCAGGCCGCCGTGCTCACGGGGCAGGCGCTGTGGATCGGTTATGTCAACGCGGAGGGCGCGGCCAGTCAGCGGGTGATCGCCCCGGTGCGGGTCGAGGGCGGCTTCGTGACGGCGTACGACCATACGGCGGACGAGGTACGGACGTATCCACTGCACCGGATCACGGGGGTCGCGGAGCTGGCGGGGGAGGGTCCTGGGCCGCGCTGACGGGAGCGTGGAGCCGGTGGGCGAGGGTCCTGGACGGCGCTGACGGGGGGCGCGGAGCCGGAGGGCGAGGGTCCTGGGCGGCGCTGACCGGGATCACGGAGCCGGTGGGCGAGAGCCTGGGCCGCGCTGACGGGGGTCCCCGTCACTCCGCCGGGTGTACGCGGCGATTCATGCGCGCCACGCCGGGGGCTTCGCTCCCATGGGGGAGGTTGCCGGGCGGGTCGCATCGGGGTGGGCGGGGACGGGCAGCCACGGGGTGGTCCGCTCCCGCCGGACCTGACCTGACCTTTGGGAGGTCGGTGCTCGGCGGCTCCGGCAGTTCCTTCAGCACTCAGCCCTTGCGCCCCTTCGCCCCTCTCCTCACCCCCTTCGGAAAGGTCCCGACGCCCGTATGCGTGCCCAGCGTTCCGTCCCCGCCCCGTCCACCAGCGTCGCCGTCTCGCTCACCGCGCTGATCTCCGCCGCCGCGCTGCTGGGGGTGCTCGCCCCGGAGGCCGGTGCCGTCACTCCGGCGGCTCCCTCGGCTCTTCGGTCCCCCGTGTCCGCGGCCCCTCACAACCCGTCCCCGCTGCCGCTGCCCCTCGCCGGGGCGGAGACGCTGATCACGGAGGGGGTGACGGTGGAGGGGCCGCTGCTCCAGAACATCGTGCTGCCCTCGCTCACGCCCCTGCTGTGAGCCGCCGGGTGCGGTAGCTGTCCCCGTCGAGCCGCACGATCTCGGCGTGGTGGGCCAGCCGGTCCGCCATCGCCGCCGCGGCGGGGCCGCTGAAGATCTCGTCCCAGCGGCCCGGCGGGCGGTCTCCGGTGACGACGATCGAGCCGCGCTGGTAGCGGTGGGCGACCAGTTGGAAGAAGAGCGCGGTGGTGTCGGCGTCGAACGGCACATAGCCGATCTCATCGACGATGAGCAGTCCGTAGCCGTCCAGTTCGGTGAGTTCCTGGTCGAGGCGTCCGGCGGTGCGGGCGCCCGACAGCCGGACCGCCCACTCCGCGGCGGTCGCGAACAGTACCCGGTGGCCCGACTCGCAGGCCCGTACGCCCAGGCCGACGGCCAGATGGGTCTTGCCCGTGCCGGGCGGGCCGGTGAAGACCACGTTGTGCCGGGCGATCAGGAAGTCCAGCTTGCCCAGGCGGGCGATCCGCTCCCGGTCGAACAGCCGGGGGTGGTCCGCGTCGAAATGCTCCAGGAGGGTCCGGGAGGGGAATCCGGCCTCGGTGATCCGGGACTCCGCGCCCGGCTCACCCGTGCGGGGCGCGGGGATCGCGGCGGTCGGCCCCGGCGGGGGCGTGGACGGGGACGCGGGGGCGTCCTGGTCGTCGGCGCGGGAATGGGCCTCGCGGTACTGCTGCTGGATCTCGCTGTGGATCTGGTCGGCGCGGGCGGCCATCGGCCCGGACATATAGGCGAGGATCGCGGCCGACACGATGAACGCCATATGGATCACCGTTCCCCACAGCAGGGAGTGGCGGGAGGTGCGGTGCACATCCACGAACATCTGGAGCAGATGGACCGAGGAGATCCCGACGATCGCGGTGGCCAGCTTCACCTTGAGGACGTTCGGGTTGACGTGCGAGAGCCATTCGGGCTGGTCGCGGTGGCCCTGGAGGCCGATCCGGGACACGAAGGTCTCATAGCCGCCGACGATCACCATGATCAGCAGATTGGCGATCATCACCACGTCCACTAATTTCAGGACGGCGAGCATCACATACGTCTCGGTGGCCCGCCCTCCCACACAGGTGAGGATCAGCTTCCACAGCTCGTAGAAGAACTTGTAGACGTACACCCCCTGCACCGCGACCAGGCCGAAGTAGAGCGGGGCCTGGAGCCAGCGGGTGGCGAAGAGGGCGAGCCCGAGGGTGCGGGGCGGGGGTGAGGAGGACGGGGCGTAGGGGGCGGGGGCCAGGTAGGTGGGGGAGGAATGCTGCACACCGCCTGATTCTCCGGACCTCACCGCCGTTCGGCTCAAGCCCGGCCACCCTCAGGACTGATTAGACATCCCGTACTAAGGGTGACTGATCCCGATGATCCGATCACTATCGGTGACGAACCCGGTCAGTCCGCGCCGTGGAACCGGTCACGCCCCGCCCCCGAACCGGACGGACCCGCGGGCCGGGCACGAGGGCACCGGGTCCTCTCCGCCCGTCCCCCGCCGTCCCCCCGCCCCGCCGCCTCGATCAGGCACACTGGACGTTTGGCCGAACCGTCCGGCCGCGGGAAAGGGTGGCGCGCGTGAATGGCCCATTGATCGTCCAGTCCGACAAGACGCTGCTGCTCGAAGTGGACCACGAGCAGGCCGACGAGTGCCGTCGGGCCATCGCCCCGTTCGCCGAGCTGGAGCGGGCGCCGGAGCACATCCACACCTACCGGGTGACCCCGCTGGGCCTGTGGAACGCGCGGGCCGCCGGGCACGACGCCGAGCAGGTGGTGGACGCGCTGGTGCAGTTCAGCCGCTACCCCGTGCCGCACGCGCTGCTGGTCGACGTCGCCGAGACGATGGACCGGTACGGACGGCTGACCCTGGCCAAGCACCCGGCGCACGGGCTGGTGCTGTCCAGCACCGACCGGCCGGTGCTGGAGGAGGTGCTGCGCTCCAAGCGGATCGCGCCGCTGGTCGGGGCGCGGATCGACCCGGACACCGTGGCCGTGCACCCCTCCGAGCGCGGGCAGATCAAGCAGACCCTGCTGAAGCTCGGCTGGCCGGCCGAGGACCTCGCCGGATATGTGGACGGCGAGGCCCACCCCATCGCCCTGCACGAGGAGGGCTGGGCGCTGCGCCCCTACCAGAAGCAGGCGGTGGAGAACTTCTGGCACGGCGGCAGCGGAGTCGTCGTCCTGCCCTGCGGCGCGGGCAAGACGCTGGTGGGCGCGGGTGCCATGGCCCAGTCCCAGTCGACCACCCTGATCCTGGTCACCAACACCGTCTCGGCCCGGCAGTGGAAGCACGAGCTGGTGAAGCGGACCTCCCTGACCGAGGACGAGATCGGCGAGTACAGCGGTACGAAGAAGGAGATCCGGCCGGTCACCATCGCCACGTACCAGGTGCTCACGACCCGGCGGAAGGGCGTCTACCCGCATCTGGAGCTGTTCGACTCCCGCGACTGGGGCCTGATCCTCTACGACGAGGTGCATCTGCTGCCCGCGCCGGTCTTCAAGTTCACCGCCGATCTCCAGGCGCGCCGCCGCCTCGGTCTGACCGCGACGCTGGTGCGCGAGGACGGCCGGGAGTCGGATGTGTTCTCGCTGATCGGGCCGAAGCGGTTCGACGCGCCCTGGAAGGAGATCGAGGCGCAGGGCTACATCGCGCCCGCCGACTGCGTCGAGGTCCGGGTCAATCTCACCGACTCCGAGCGGCTGGCGTACGCCACGGCGGAGACCGAGGAGAAGTACCGCTTCTGCGCCACGACCGCGACCAAGCGGAAGGTGACCGAGGCGATCGTGCGCCGCTTCGCCGGGCAGCAGATCCTGGTGATCGGCCAGTACATCGACCAGCTCGACGAACTCGGTGAGCATCTGAACGCCCCGGTGATCAAGGGGGAGACCTCCAACGCCCAGCGCGAGAAGCTCTTCGACGCCTTCCGCGAGGGCGAGATCAGTGTGCTGGTGGTGTCCAAGGTCGCCAACTTCTCCATCGATCTGCCGGAGGCCACGGTGGCCGTCCAGGTGTCGGGCACATTCGGCTCCCGCCAGGAGGAGGCGCAGCGCCTCGGCCGGGTCCTGCGCCCCAAGGCGGACGGCCATCAGGCGCACTTCTACTCCGTGGTCGCCCGCGACACCATCGACCAGGACTTCGCCGCGCACCGCCAGCGGTTCCTGGCCGAACAGGGCTACGCGTACCGGATCATGGACGCGGACGAGCTTCTCGCCGAGAGCTGAACCGCCCCGAACAGCGCCAGCGCCAGCAGCGGGTACGGCGAGGCGGCGAGCTGCTGCCACCAGGGCAGCCGCAGGTCCAGGTCGCCCTGGTGCGGCACCAGCCACATCGTGCGCGCGGTGAACAGCAGCCCCAGCAGCCCCGCCGCCCTCAGCTGTCCCTGGGCGAGCGCCACGGCCAGCAGCGGCACGCACCACACCCAGTGGTGGCTCCAGCTGATCGGTGAGACCAGCAGGGCGGTGCCCGCCGTGAGCAGTACGGCCGTACGCTCGTCCGGCGCGCTCCGCACCAGCCACAGCCCGGCCGCCGCGACCGCCACCGCCGTAAGTGCCCACGCCGGTCCCGGGTGGGGGTCGCCGAGCGCGCGGGCGACGAGCCCCTGCAAGGACTGGTTGTCGACGATCCAGGCCTTGCCGACCCGCCCCGTCTCGAACAGCCGCCGCGTCCAGAAATCCACACTGGCGGCAGGCAGCACCAGCGCACCGACCACGGCCGTCCCCACGAACGCCGCCAGTCCCACGCCCGCCTCCCGGTACCGGCCGCGCAGCGCGAGGTGCACCAGGAACAGCGCCGGGGTGAGCTTGATCCCGGCCGCGATCCCGATGGCCACGCCCCGCCCCCGAGCACCGGGAGCCCGGGTGAGATCCCACAGCACCAGACAGACCAAGGCGAGATTGATCTGCCCGAACAACAGCGTCTGGAAGACGGGCTCCAGCCACAGTGCGAGCGCGGCGCACGCACAGACGACGGGCCGGGGCAGCCGGGTCCGGCCCGCCAGCCGGGCGGAGAGCTGGACGAGCCAGGCCAGCAGGACCAGATTGCCGCCCAGGACCACGGCCTTGAGCACCGGGACCGGGAACCAGACGAGCGGGGTGAACAGCAGTGCGGCGAAGGGGGGATAGGTGGCGGGCAGCCGCCACTCGGTGACGGTGAACCCGTACAGATCACGGCCGTCGAGGACCGCGGCGCCTTCGGCCCGGTAGACCAGCACATCGGCCATGGGCAGCCCGCGCACGGCACACAGCGCACAGAAGGCGCTCAGGGAGAGCAGACAGAGAAGGCCGGCGACCGACCGGGACGTGAGAGAGCCGAAGAAGGTCACCAGGAGTGAGGAACGGATCACCCGGCGACACTAGGCGCTCACCGCCGGCGAACGCCCGCTTCCTCGCCGTACTCGCCGAGGATGACGACATCGAACGCCGCACCCGCGAACACCCGCACGGCACGCACAGCTTCACCTATGCGATGCCGGTGGGCCCCGGCGACTGCGGTGGCACCCGAGGGGCGCCCGGGAACTGGGGAGATCGTGGCTGCGCTCATGCATCCATAGTGCGTTCCCGGAGGTAAAGAGGGCATCGGTCTACAGAGCCAATTCCCCGGCCGCCCGTGTCCCTCCCTGGGGGGAGTCCGCGCCTCCTACTCGGGAGGGAGGGGGCAGGGGCGAGGACTCACCGGGCTATGAGCGTCGTACACGGGCTCACACGGACACACGGTCGGCGACGGCGCGTCCCCTCACCCCGCCAACTCCCCCGGCAGCTCCCCCCGATGGGCCACCACCAGCCCCGACACCGCCCGGGTCAGCGCCACATACAGCCGCCGCAACCCCGTTCGGGCATCAGGCTCCCCCGCCACCACGGCGCCCGGTTCGTCCAGTACCACGTAGTCGTACTCCAGGCCCTTCGCCAGCGATGCCGGGACCAGTGTCAGCCGGGTCTCCCGGGTCGTCTCCTCGCCCGGTCCGAGGTAGCCGACGCCCGCCGCCCGCAGGGCCTCCGCCAGCGTCTGCGCGCGGGCGTCCGCCGCGATCAGTCCGACCGAGCCCTCCCGCTGAAGGGCTTCCCGTACCGCGTCCACCACCTCGGAGTCGTCGGAGATCTGCCGTACCTCGAAGGCGCCCGGGTTCTCGCGTACCGACTCCACCGGCGCCAGGCCCGGTGCGATGTGCGGCAGCAGCCGTGACGCGTACGCGATGACATCGGTCGGCACCCGGAACCCCGCCGTCAGCTCCTCCACCACCGCGTCCCCCTTGCCGAGGTGCCCCAGCGCCTCCGCCCAGCTGCGCGTGGCCCACGGGGTCGTCCCCTGAGCCAGGTCCCCCAGGACCGTCGCCGAGCCCGTCGTACACCGCCGTCCCACCGCGCGGTACTGCATCGGCGACAGGTCCTGCGCCTCGTCCAGCACCACATGCCCCAGCGAGTGCGTGCGCTCGATCAGATCCGCCGCCTCGTCCACCAGCACCGCGTCCGCCGCCGACCACTTCGCCGCCTTCAGCGACCGCACCGGTTTCGCCCAGCGCAGCGCCGTCTGCTCCCGCTCCGACAGAATCCCGTCCGCGTGCTCCGCGAGGAACTCCGGTTCGCCCAGCAGCCGCAGCACCAGCTTCGCCGGTTCCATCGCGGGCCACACCGCCTTGACCGCCGCCTTCACCGCGCGGTCCCGCGCGACCGCGTCCTGCACCCGGTCGTCCGGCGCCTCCCCGGACCGCTCCATCTGCACCAGCACCGCGTGCGCGATCCGCTGCGGCAGCGCCTCCCGGGCCGCCCCGTAGCGGATGTCCCGGTCGAGCAGCTCCCGTACCAGCTCCGCCAGTTCGTACGCCGACACCCGCCACCGCCGTGAGCCGCGCACCACGACCACCGGCTCCACCGGCGTCGTCACCTGCGCGTACAGCGCCCGGCGCAGCACCCGCGCCATCCGGGCGTCGCCCTTGACGAGGGCCGTCGCCGCCTCGTCCGTACCGCGCACCTCCACCCGCGCCACCAGATCGTCCACGGTAGCCTGCCGCACCGACAACTCCCCGAGCGCGGGCAGCACCTGCTCGATGTAGTGGAGGAAGGACCGGTTCGGGCCGATCACCAGGGTCCCCGTCCGGGCCAGCCGCTCACGGTGGGCGTACAGCAGATACGCCACCCGGTGCAGCCCCACCGCCGTCTTCCCGGTGCCCGGCCCGCCCTGCACACACACCGTCCCGGACAGCCCGGACCGTACGATCTCGTCCTGCTCGGGCTGGATCGTCGCGACGATGTCCCGCATCGGCCCCACGCGCGGGCGCTCGATCTCCCGCTGGAGCAGACGGCTGGTGCGGTCCGTCTCCGCCGGGTCGGACAGCCGCTCGTCCTCGTACGCGGTCAGCTCGCCGCCGGTGTAGCCGAAGCGGCGGCGCAGCGCGATGTCCAGGGGGTCCTTCCTGGACGCCCGGTAGAAGGGCTGTGCGACCGGTGCCCGCCAGTCGATGACCATGGGGTCGCCCTCGCCATCGTGCACATGACGGCGCCCGATGTAGAAGCGCTCGCCGTCCGCGCCTTCGGCCCGCTCGGCGCCGGGCGCGTGCAGATAGTCGAGGCGGCCGAAGAACAGCGGGGTGCCGGCGAGGTCGGCGAGCGCCTTCACCCGCAGTTCGACCTGGTGGGCCAGCGCCTCCGCGCTCACCCAGTTCGCGGCGACATCGCTGATGTCGAGCCCCTCGGCCTCCTCCCGCATGGCCCGCAGGGCGGCCCGCGAGGAGGTGAGATGGGCGCGCTCACGCGAGAGCGGATCATGTACGCCGGGAGGATCTCCTAGAGGAGCGCCGGGGGCAGTACCGGGGTCGGCGGGGTCGATGGCGGGCGTGGACAAGGCGGTGCCTCCGGGAGTGGTCTGCGGGGTGTGCGGGGCGGCGCGCGGTGCCGCGTACGCGGGAGACCGGCCGGTTTCCGTCCGGTCGGCGGCACTCCGGAAGGGAGGCGGGCAAGAGCGGAGATGTTAGAGGAACGACCGGCGAGGGGCCACTGAATTTCGCCGTGGGGCGATGATCGCCATGCCGGGTCAGCGCTCTGAGGTCGGCGCGGAAGCGGAACGCGCGGCCTTCAGCCGAGCCGTGTGGCAGGGCCTGCCCTGGACGGCGAGAGCGTGCGGGATCATCGGGAGGGCAACCGGCTGGCTTTGCTTTCCTCGACGCGCCCCGCGCGGTCATGGAGTAGCCGCCCCCACCGCAGGCACACCACCGGCCACGTCATCGGCGTCCCCGCCGTCGCCGAGACCGCCACCCACGCCCCCGCCGACACCTCATCGGCACGCCGCGAAGATCTTTCGGTGACAACCCCTAGGGGACTGCAGTCCTCGCGGAGGGGCTTCCCTGGGGGTTCGGCTCCACCCCCGGGTGGACGGCGGCGGCGGGGGAATTGGCTCCGTAGACCGATGCCGTCTTCACCTCCGGGAACGCACTATGGATGCATGAGCGCAGCCACGATCTCCCCAGTTCCCGGGCGCCCCTCGGGTGCCACCGCAGTCGCCGGGGCCCACCGGCATCGCATAGGTGAAGCCGTGCGTGCCGTGCGGGTGTTCGCGGGTGCGGCGTTCGATGTCGTCATCCTCGGCGAGTACGGCGAGGAAGCGGGCGTACGCCGCCGGTGACCACCGGCGCTCTCAGGAGCGCCGGAGGCACACCGGACGACGAACCCCGGCGAACCCTCGCCACCTACCCCCCATCCACACCCCCATCCACGCCCCCGTCCACCGCGGCCCTCCACTCCCGCACGGCCACCGCGGAGACCGGTCCCTCCCATCCCGTGGGGCGCGCCGCGCCGCCGATGTGGAAGGCGTCGATGCCGGCCGCCCGCAGCGCGGGGACGTGGTCGAGGCGCAGGCCGCCGCCCACCAGCAGCTGCTGTTCATAGCCCGGCTCGCCCCGCCGCCCCGCCTCGGTCAGCAGGGTCGCGTGGCCCTCGTCGACCCCGCCCGCCGCACCGGCCGTGAGGTAGGTGTCCAGGCCGGGCAGCCCGTCGAGTTGCTTGCGCAGCGCGTCCCGGTCCGCCGCGCGGTCGATCGCCCGGTGGAAGGTCCAGGCACAGCCGTCCAGCTCCCCCACGAGCTGTTCGACCACGGCCAGGTCCAGCCCCCCGTGCGGGTCCAGGAAGCCGAGCACGAACTCGTCCGCCCCCGCCCCCCGCATCCGCCGTGCCGCGTCCACCAGCCGTTCCGTGTCCCCCGCGGCGAACCCGGCCGCGAGCCGCAGCATCACCCGCAGCGGAATGTCCACGGCTGCACGGATCGCCGTGAAGGTCTCGGCGGACGGGGTCAGCCCGTCCGCCGACATGTCGGTGACCAGCTCCAGCCGGTCCGCACCCCCCGCCTGGGCGGCGACCGCGTCCTCGGGATCGAGCGCGATCACCTCCAGGACTGCACGCGAAACCATCAGGACCCCTTCCCGTTTCCCCTGGCGACTACAGGTCTAGTCCAATATCAGAGTACGCCGCGAACCCGCAGGCCGCGAGGAGGGGCCCCGTCCTAGAAGGTGACCGTCGCAGTTGTCACGCGTAAATGTTTGCCCGATGAAAGGATTTCTGCCGCGTAACGGACGATCGGCCGCGCGGTCACAGGGACCACATTCAGCCGATCTCGCGCCCGTCAGCGGTCGATGGTCAGCACCGGTCAGCCGTACCTGTTCCGTGCGTCAGCCGTAGGCGTTCGGCACCAGTCGGCCGCACGTGTGCAGCGCCCGTCAGCCGTACACGTTCCGTGCCCGTCAGCCGTACACGTTCCATGCCCGTCAGCCGTAGATGTTCAGGAGGAGGTCAGTAGATGCTCAGCTCCGCCGCCGTTGCGCCCACCAGTTCGAAGTCGGCGCCGCGCACCGATCGGCCCGAGCACAGCCGGACGAGGGTGGTCGCGTCGCCGATGAACCGGGCCGGGGGACGCTGTCCGTCCGGCTCTCCCAGCAGTACAGGCTCGTCCCGGTCGTCCAGGTCGGCATGGAGCAGGACCTTGCCCTGCTCCCGGCTGATCCGCGCGAACAGGGCCAGCGCGTCCGGCAGCCCCGCGCCCCCGTACGCGCCCGGTGCGCCCAGCGCCTCGCGGACATCGCCCGCGTGCACCCACTCCCCGAGCCCGATCCCGTCCAGAACCCCGCCCGCCCTCGCGATCACCGGCCCCGCCTCGGTCATCCCCCGCTCCAGCTCGTCCACGATCTGCTGGTGGGACAGAGGGGACAGCGCCTCGATGTCCCGCTGGTTGGCGGCCGGCGAGAACACGTCTTTCTCGTACCGCCGCTCCACCACCCGGCGGAGCACAGAGGCGCAATGCGCCAGCAGGTCCCGCACGGTCCACTCGGGACACGCCTCGGTACGGACCGCGAAGTCCGCGTCCGCCAGGCCGCGCAGCCACGGCACCAACTCGTCCCGCTCCACTCTCAGCAGCCGCCCCGGCAGCTCCGGATCCCGTACCGCCGCGCCGCCACCATGAACACCTTTGTCAGTCATGACCCCAAACTAGGCACGGAGCCCCGCCCAGCAGGACACCCCGGCGGAGGGAGAATGGCCACATGGCCGATCCCGACGCCCTGCGCGCCCGTTTCGCCGCCGCCCTCACCGGCGCCCGCGGCGGTACGGACGGACCCGATCCGGCGCCGTACGCGGATGAGTTGCTCGCCCGCTGGGGCGAACCGCAGCGGCACTACCACACGCTCACCCACCTCACCGCGGTGCTCGACCACCTCGACGGGGCGCTGGCGGACCACGCCGCCGACCCGGACGCCGTACGGCTGGCGGCCTGGTTCCATGACGCCGTGTACCGGCCGGACCGAACGGAGAACGAGGAGCGGTCGGCGCGGCTCGCCGAGCGCGCCCTGCCGGAGGCCGGGGTTCCGGCGGACCGCGCCGCCGAGGTGGCCCGGCTGATCCGGCTGACCACCGGTCACGACCCGGCCGCCGGTGACCGCAACGGCCAGGCCCTGTGCGACGCCGATCTGGCGATCCTGGCGGCGCCCCCGTCGGCGTACGCCGCATACACGGCCGCCGTCCGCGAGGAGTACGGCTTCGTACCGCCCGAGGACTTCCGCAACGGACGCGCGGAAGTGCTGCGCGGGCTGCTCGCGCTCCCGGCCCTCTTCCGCACCCCGTACGGCGCGGAGCACTGGGAGCGCACCGCCCGCTACAACATCACCGCCGAACTGGAGCTGCTCGGCGGACCCGGCCCCTCGAAAGGACCCCGCGCGTGACCGACACCGAGCAGTGCCCGCCGCCCCGTACGCCGGCCGGGCGCCTCACCCTCCAGGGCATCGGCCCGGACACCGCCCGCGCGCTCGCCGACGGCGGCGACGGCGGGTTCGACTGGGCTGGGGGCACCCCCTTCGAGGGCACCCGGGTGGCCGCCGCGATGCTGGTCAGAGCGTATGAAGCGGGCGTGTACCGGCCCGAGTTCGGGCTGTCCGTGCTGGTCAGGCACCACGACGGCCGGGCAATCGGCGCCATGGGCTTCCACGGCGCTCCCGACGACGACGGCCGGGTCGAGATCGGCTACGACCTGGTCGAGACCGCCCGTGGCCAGGGCTACGCGACCGAGGCACTGCGCGCGCTCGCCGCCCGCTCCCTGGCCCGCACCGACGTACGCGCCCTGTTCGCCACGGTGGAACCGGACAACGTCGCCTCCCAGGCCGTCCTGACCCGCACGGGCTTCACCCGCGCCGACGACCACCACCCCGACGACACCCCAGAGACCAGACCCCTGTTCGCCTACGAACTGCGCGGCCCCCTGACGCCCTAGGCCCGGCCTAGTCCGCTGAGTCGACCGCGCGGCCCTTAGGTCTGCGCAGCCCTGAGCCCGTCAGCAGCCGTACCACCTCCCGGCTGCTCACCTCCCGCGCGCCCGCCCGGACCGCGTCCGCGTACCGCTCCGACGGCAGGTCGTAGTGGTCGCGCTCGAAGGCCCTGGGCGACACGCCCAGCCCGGCCGCGAAGCGGTGGAGTTCATCGAAGGAGGCGTCACTGATCAGGTGGGACCACACCCGGCCA
Organism: Streptomyces sp. NPDC048290; assembly: GCF_040652095.1. Lineage (NCBI taxonomy): Bacteria > Bacillati > Actinomycetota > Actinomycetes > Kitasatosporales > Streptomycetaceae > Streptomyces > Streptomyces sp. NPDC048290. Next base: position 146,521 of record NZ_JBEZLM010000006.1, on the reverse strand, counting down.
TGACCCGGCCAGACCGGCGGGTCGATATAGATCGTCACGAGAGGGGCGCCCCGCCACCAGATCCGTCACCAGATCCGTCACCAGATCCGCCGCCGGTCCAGCCACCGGAACCGTCACCAGGCCCACCACCGGAACCACCGCCCGACCAGCCACCCGGCCCACCGCCGGACCAGTCACCCGCCCCGCCGCCAAGCCCATCGGCAGACCCGCCACCGAACGCACCATCAGACCCACCATCCGACCCACCGCCGGAACCGCCATCAGACCCGCCGCCGGACCCACCCCCGGCCCCGCCCCCCACAGCCGAGCCCAGCGCTCCCAGTGCCGCCACCCGCACCCCCGCCTGGTGGCACACCCAGTGCGGGTCGGGACCGAGTTCGGGTTCGATCTCCAGCGCGTGCGGGTCGCCCGCACCGCACACCGGGCACAGCGGCCAGCGCCCGTACCGGTCCAGCAGCGCGTCCTGCACGTCCTGCGCCACCAGCCCGGCGACGAAGGCCGCCCCGTCCGGCCACTGCTCCACCCACCAGCGCCGCTCCCGCACCGCGTCCTCGACCAGCGACACCACGTCCGCCTCGGCCACCTCCCCGGCGACCAGATCGGCCAGCACCCGCGCACGGGCGGTGTGCAGCGCCTGTTCCAGCGCACTGACGGGCCGGGGCGGAAATGGGGGCGGAGAAGGCTGCGCGGGCATACCCCCATTGTGCGCACGCTTGACCGGACCATCCGCCCGAAAATATCTTTCAGAGGTGACCCAGAAGGTGAAGGAAATTTTCGGCGGTACGACCGCCCCCGCCCCCGCCGCACTCGCCGCCAAGGTACGCACCCTCGCCCCCTCGATGACCCGCTCCATGCAGCGGGTCGCCGAGGCCGTCGCCGGGGACCCGGCCGGCTGCGCCGCCCTCACGGTCACCGGCCTCGCCGAACTCACCGGCACCAGCGAGGCCACCGTCGTCCGCACGGCCCGGCTGCTCGGCTACCCCGGGTACCGCGATCTGCGGCTCGCCCTCGCCGGACTGGCCGCCCAGCAGCAGTCCGGCCGCGCACCCGCGATCACCACCGACATCGCCGTGGACGACCCCATCGCCGACGTCGTCGCCAAACTCGCCTACGACGAGCAGCAGACCCTCGCCGACACCGCCGCCGGGCTGGACACCGCGCAGCTCGGCGCCGCCGTCGCCGCCGCCGCGACGGCCCGCCGGATCGATGTGTACGGCATCGGGGCGTCCGGCCTGGTCGCCCAGGACCTCACCCAGAAGCTGCTGCGGATCGGGCTCATAGCCCACGCCCACTCCGACCCCCATCTCGCCGTCACCAACGCGGTCCAGTTGCGCTCCGGCGATGTCGCCGTGGCCATCACCCACTCCGGCTCCACCGGGGACGTGATCGAGCCACTGCGGGCCGCCTTCGAGCGGGGGGCGACCACCGTGGCCATCACCGGCCGCCCGGACGGCCCCGTCACCCAGTACGCCGACCACGTCCTGACCACCTCCACCGCCCGGGAGAGCGAGCTGCGGCCCGCCGCGATGTCCTCCCGGACCGGACAGCTGCTGGTCGTGGACTGTCTCTTCGTGGGCGTGGCGCAACGGACGTACGAGACGGCCGCGCCCGCGCTGGCCGCGTCCTACGAGGCGCTCGCCCACCGCCACCGGCGTTAGCCCCCTGCGGGCCACGCCCCGCGCCGGACACCGGCTGTGAGACAGACCGCCCTCACCCGTACGCCCCCTACCCCTCCTGGCACCCCCTCGTGGAAAAGAGCCGTCTGACACCATGACCTCCACCTCAGAACCCCGTGGTCTTCGTGCCGAGTTGGAGTCCCTGACCACCGAGGCGTTCCGCCCCGAGCTGGCCGAGATCGACCGGCTGGACACCCTCGCCCTCGCCACCCTGATGAACGGCGAGGACGCCACCGTCTCCACCGCCGTCGCCGCTCAGCTCCCCCGGATCGCCGCCGCCATCGACGCCGTCGCCGCCCGGATGGCCCGCGGCGGGCGGCTGGTGTACGCGGGCGCCGGTACCGCCGGGCGGCTCGGGGTGCTCGACGCCTCCGAGTGCCCGCCCACCTTCAACACCGGCCCGGACCAGGTCGTCGGGCTGATCGCGGGCGGCGCGTCCGCCATGGTGACCTCGGTCGAGGGCGCCGAGGACTCCCCCGACCTGGCCCGCGCCGACCTGGACGCGCTCAAGCTGACCGGCGCCGACACGGTCGTAGGGATCTCCGCCTCCGGCCGCACCCCGTACGCGGTGGGCGCCGTCGCACACGCCCGCGCGCTGGGCGCGCTGACCGTCGGGCTGTCCTGCAACCCGCACAGCCCGCTGGCCGCCGCCGCCGACCACGGCATCGAGGTCGTCGTCGGCCCCGAACTGCTCACCGGCTCCACCCGGCTGAAGGCGGGCACCGCGCAGAAGCTGGTCCTCAACATGCTCTCGACGATCACGATGATCCGGCTCGGCAAGACCTACGGGAATCTCATGGTCGACGTCCGCGCCTCCAACGCCAAGCTGCGCGCCCGCTCCCGCCGGATCGTCGCGCTGGCCACCGGCGCGCCCGAGGACGAGATCGAGACCGCGCTCGCCGCCACCGACGGCGAGGTCAAGGACGCCATCCTGACCATCCTGGCCGGAGTGGACGGCCCGACCGCCGCCCGCCTTCTGGAGGAGTCCGACGGCCATCTGCGCGCCGCGCTCGCCGCCGCACCCCACTGACCCGCACGCTCGGGAGGTGCGCACCGATCCCCCCATCCCCCAGCCCGACCCGCCCACCCCTCAGCCCGATCCCCCCATCCCCCAGCCCGACCCACCCACCCCGCAGCCCGACCCACCCGTACCCCAGCCAGAGCCGCCCACCCCTCGCCCCGATCCGGCGTCCGTCCTCGCCTCCGCCCTGCTCCCCCTCCTCGGCGGCCCGGCGAACATCACCTCCGTCGCCCACTGCATGACCCGTCTGCGGGTGGGCCTCGACGACCCCGCGCTGGTCGACGACACGGCACTGCGCGCGCTGCCCGGCGTCCTGGGCACGGTCGCCGACGACACGTACCAGATCGTGCTGGGCCCGGGGGTCGTCACCCGGGTGACGGAAGCATTCGAAACCCTGCTCACGGAAGCCCCCCGTACGGCCACGACCACGACGCCCACCACCACCGCGCCCCCCACCACCACCGCCGAAGAACTAGCCGACCGCGGCGACTCCCTCCGCACCGAGCGACGCCGCCGCAACGCCACCCCCGCCAAGACCGCCCTGCGCCGCATCGCGAACGTCTTCGTCCCCCTCATCCCCGCCCTGATCGGCTGCGGCATCCTCGCCGGGCTCAACGGACTGCTGCTGAACGCGGGCTGGCTGCCCGGCGTCACCCCCGCCCTGGCCGCCGTCGCCTCCGCCTTCATGGCGCTGATCGCGGTGTTCGTCGGCTACAACACGGCGAAGGAGTTCGGCGGCACCCCGATCCTCGGCGGCGCGGTCGCGGCGGTCGTGGTCTACCCGGGGGTCGCCAACGTCACCGCCTTCGGCGTGACCCTCGCCCCCGGCCAGGGCGGCGTCCTCGGCGCCCTCGCCGCCGCGCTGCTCGCCACGTACGTGGAGAAGGGGTGCCGGGGCCGGGTCCCCGCCGCCCTCGACGTCCTGGTCACCCCCACGGTCACCGTCCTGGTCGCGGGCCTGGCCACCCTGTACGGCCTGATGTACGCGGCCGGGGCGGTCGCCGCCGCCATCGGCACCGCCGCCGACTGGCTGCTGACCACCACCGGCGCCCTCGCGGGCCTGGTCCTCGGCGGACTGTTCCTGCCCCTGGTGATGCTGGGCCTGCACCAGGCCCTCATCCCCATCCACGCCACCCTCATCGAGCAGCAGGGCTACACCGTCCTGCTGCCGATCCTCGCCATGGCGGGCGCGGGCCAGGTCGGCGCGGCGGCGGCCGTGTACGTCCGGCTGCGCCACGACCACTCCCAGCGGACGACGAACCGCTCCCTGCGGACGACGATCAGATCCGCGCTCCCGGCCGGACTGCTCGGCGTCGGCGAACCGCTGATCTACGGCGTCTCGCTGCCGCTGGGCCGCCCGTTCCTGACCGCGTGCGCGGGCGGGGCGGCGGGCGGGGCGTTCATCGGGGTGTTCGCGATGCTCGGCGTGAAGGTCGGCGCGACCGCGATCGGCCCGTCGGGCTGGGCCCTGTTCCCGCTGCTCGCCGGAAACCGGGGCCTCGGCCTGACGACGGCGGTGTACGCGGGCGGCCTGGCCACCGGTTACGCGGCCGGATTCGTCGCGACATACGCCTTCGGACTGCGGCATACGACACTGGACCCATGAACCACGCCCAACTCACCGCCCTGGGCCGTGCCCTCCGACTCGTCGGTGAGCACGGCGACGCCCTGACCGGCACGACCCCGGACGCCAAGCTGCACGAGATCCGCGCGGATCTGCGCCGCGCCCTGGATCTGCTGGAGGAGAGCGTCACCGCGGCGAAGCCCACCACCCGCTGCGCCGAGCATCCGGGCGGTCCGGTCGACACGAGCGCGCCGGACCTGTGCCTGCTGTGCGAGACCCGGCGCCGGGCGGCCCGCCGGGCGGAGTTCAACGGCCCGGCGGGCCCCGCGGGCCAGTCCACCGGCACCCCCTCCCGCTACGGAGTGCGCGGCGACCGCCCGCAGCCCCAGCAGCGCTGGCTGCCGGAGCTGTGGAACGGCCAGGAGTGGCAGCTGTGCGGCACCCCGCGCCGCGACCGCCACGAGGCGGAGCTGTACCTCGCCGCCCAGCGCCGCGGCTCCCGCCCGGCGATGGCCTACCGCCTGGTCCATGAGTTCACCGACTACGAGGTCCTCCGCGTCTGGGGCACCCCCGTCCGCACGGACATCGAGCCGATGGGCAACCTGTAGCCCACCCCTGGGGACACCACGACGGACAGCCCCTCAGGCATCGGGCGCCTCCGCCTCCACCCCACAGCCCGACGCCACCCCGTCACCCCGTCACCCCTTACGCACGGGCTCCTTCACACCCGCCCCGTCGACCCCATCGACCCCGTCCGCCCCATCCGGTTCCGCAGAAGAAGCCCGCAGCGTCTCCTCCCCCACCGCCACGCCCCCGCGCCGCGGAATGAACGCGGCGACCGCGAACGCCAGCAGCGCCGCCCCCGCGCCCACCGCCAGCACCGTACGGAACCCGTCCTGCGACGGGAACGTGACCGGTCCGAGCGTGGTCGTCAGCTGGGCCAGGATCACCCCCGCGACGGCGCTCGCCACCGAGGTGCCGATGGACCGCATCAGCGTGTTGAAGCTGTTCGCAGCGGCCGTCTCGGACGCCGGGACCGCCCCCATGATCAGCGCGGGCATCGAGCCATACGCGAAGCCGATCCCGGCGCCGATGACACAGGAGACCAGCACGAAGTGCCAGACCTCCGACATCAGCGCGATGTTCAGCCCATAGCCCGCGGCGACGATCAGCGCGCCGATCATCAGGGTCGTCCGGGGCCCCTTCGCCCGCGAGACGGCGGCGGAGACCGGCGCTATGGCCATCATGACCAGCCCGGACGGGGCCATCACCAGACCGGCGGAGAGCATCGACTGCCCGAGCCCGTACCCGGTCTCCGACGGCAGCTGGAGCAGTTGCGGGATGACCAGCGACATCGCGAACATCGCGAAGCCGACGGCGATCGAGGCGAAGTTGGTCACCAGCACCTGGCGGCGCGCGGTGGACCGCAGATCGACCAGCGGCTCCGCGACCCGCAGCTCCCACCGGCCCCACGCCAGCAGCACCAGCACGGCCGCGGCGAACAGCCCCAGCGTGGTCGTACTGGTCCAGCCCCAGTCGCCGCCCTTGGAGATGCCCAGCAGCAGACAGACCAGCCCGACGGCCAGCCCGGCGCCGCCGACCACATCGAACCGTCCCCCGCCACGCACCTTCGACTCGGGCACCAGCGCGACCACCAGCGCCCCGGCGACCACCCCCAGCACCGCGGACGTCCAGAACAGCACATGCCAGTCGAAATGGTCGGCGATCAGCGCGGCGGCGGGCAGCCCCAGCGCGCCGCCGACCCCGAGCGAGGCACTCATCAGCGCGGTCGCGGAACCGAGCCGCTCGGCGGGCAGTTCGTCCCGCATGATGCTGATGCCGAGCGGGATCACCCCGGCGGCGAGCCCCTGGAGGGCCCGTCCGACGATCATCGGGGTGAGGGTGTCGCTGAGCGCGGCGACCACCGAGCCGACGACCAGCAGCCCGATGCTGGCCAGCAGCATCCGCCGCTTGCCGTACATGTCCCCGAGCCGTCCCATCACCGGGGTGGCCACGGCCGCCGCCAGCAGGGTCGCGGTGACCGCCCACGCGGCGTCCGACGCGGGCGCGGCGAGCAGCCGCGGCAGCTCCGGGACGATCGGGATGACCAGCGTCTGCATCAGCGAGACGACGATGCCGCTGAAGGCCAGCACCGCCACCACGGCGTTGCTGCGGGGCGGTGCCGCTCCCCCGGTCGCGGTGGTGGGCGCGGGAGCGTCGGACATGTCGGGGCCTCCGTCGGACAGCACAAAGTGATTGACCGAGGCAACGGTAAGGCAATTGATTGAGTTACTCAAGAAATAATGCTCAGGGGACAGGAGTGAAGCGCCCCCGATGGAGGCGGCAGGGGGCGCGAGCCGCCGCGGGGGGCGCGAGCCGCTCCTCGCACACCCGCCCGTACCGGCCGACCGTGACCGCCACCGTGCCGGTGCCCGACCGGCTCAGCGCACTCAGCGCACCCAGCCCCGCGTCTCGATGACCTCCAGCACCTGGTCCTCGTCCAGCTCGTAGACGGTCTCGTGGGCGCGTGGATCACGGGCGTGCAGGGTGTGGAAGAGCGGCCCCGCCGCCCCGCCGATGTCGATCACCGACGCGGCGGCGCCCCGCACCGCCCGCTCGGTGTCGGGACGCGCGGTCAGATCGATCCGGTCGACCACGGCCGGACCGACCCACACCGGAACCGCGGCGAGCAGCCCGAACAACTGGAGATGGAAATGCCCGGTGAGCACCGCCCGTACATCACTGCCGCGCAGCACCTCGGCCAGCGAGCGCGGGTTGCGCAGCCCGAAGGCGCGCTGGGTGTCGACGTCCATGGCGATCGGCGGATGGTGGAAGGCGACGATCGTGCCGCGCTCGCCGGTGGTGCGCAGCAGATCGTTCAGCCAGTCCAGCTGGGCATCGCTCAGCCCGCCGTACACCTGGCCGGGCACCTGGGAGTCCATGGTGATGAACCGGTATCCGCGCACCACGCTCACCGCGGCCTTCTCGCCCTCGGCGGAGGAGAGGACCGTCGTGGCACGGTCCGAACCGTCGACCGCGAGATGCCCGCTGCCGAGCACCTTCCCGAAGGCCGCCCGGTCGTCATGGTTCCCCACGGTGAAGAACAGCGGCACCCCCAACTGAGCCGCGAACTCCCCGATCAACTCCCGCGCGATGGTGTACGACTCCACCGCGCCGTCGTCGGCGACGTCCCCGGTGACCATGATCGCGTCGACCCCGCGCTGATGTCGCAGCTCGCCCAGCATCAGGCGCAACGATTCGGTGGCGTCGACGCCGTGCCGGTTGGGCCCGGCGGTCCGCTCGATATGAGTGTCGGACAGATGGAGAATGCGCATACGCGGCACGCTAGCGGCCACCTGCGCTCCGCGTGCGGCGTACGAGGAGAAGGCCCCACCTTCCGGGGACCCGAACGCCCGAGCCCCGCCGCTCCGAAGGTCTCGGGAAACGGCGGGGCCCGGGGCGGCGCGGTTCTAAAGGTCGGCGGACCGGGCGAGGGCGACCAGCCCGGCGAACGCGCGCACGGAAACCGCCAGTACGGGACCCTCCGCGCGCTTGCTGTCGCGGATCGGGACGATGCCGGAGGCCGCGGCGTGCTCGGGCGCCCACTCGACGCACGATCCGCCGTTCTGTGTGCTGTAGGAGGACGTGACCCAGCGCAGCGACGGGGAGTTGGTTGTGGCTATCACATACTTCCCTTTCGTAGCTCCTCGATCATGGCGACCGATTCCGCTTGTGAGGCTGCCTCGATCTGTAGGTACGAACAAAAGGAATCACCATCCGGGAACCCCAAACACCCGAGCCCCGCCGCTCCAGGAGATCTCGGGAAACGGCGGGGCCCGGGGTGGCGCGGTGCTAGAGGTCGGCGGACTGGGCGAGAGCGACCAGCCCGGCGAACGCGTGCAGGGACACCGTCAGCACGGGGCCGTCCGCGCACTTGCTGTCGCGGATCGGGACGATGCCGGAGGCCGCGGCGTGCTCGGGCGCCCACTCGACGCACGATCCGCCGTTGTCGACGCTGTAGGAGGACTTGACCCACCGTATGGAGAAAGAGTTGGTTGTGGCCATCACATAGGTCCCTTTCGTAGCTCTTCGATCATGGCGACCGATTCAGCTTGTGAGGCAGCCTCGACCTGCAACTGATGGTAGTTCCTCATCAGCGGTACTACGGAGGACAGTTCACGTTCCAGATGGCTCTGCGTCTGCGACTCGACGTAGGACATCAGAGTCCGGTCCGTCATGGTCAGAAGGTGGACCAGCCGACGGAACGGCGTCCGTCCCCCCAAGGCGAACGGAGCGATCTGGAACGAAGTGTTCGGCTCCTTGGCGAACTCGATCAGCCGCGCGAACTGACCCGCCATGACGTCGGGTCCCCCGATGGGCCGACGGATGCAACTCTCATCGAGCACCGCGAAGACGATCGGCGGCGGGGTCCGGACCAGCGCGGCTTGCCGCTCTATGAGGAAATCGACCCGCTCAGTCGCTTGTTCGGGCGTGATATCGCCTCGCTGGACCGCGAAGTCAGCCAGCGCCCGTGCGTATTCGCGAGTCTGGAGCGGTCCGGGAACCAGTCCGGATTCGAAGATCCGGATCTCTACAGCCCGCTCCTCGTACCCGACGTACTCCGGAAAACCCTCCAGCAAGCTGCCGTTCTGCATCTCACGCCACTGGCGTTCGAACGTATCTACCGTGCCTTCCAGGCCAAAGGCCCTGTCCGCAGCCTTCGCGAAGCGCAAGGAAGGTGTTTTGCGGGTAGTTTCGACGCCCGAAATATGCCCGCTGGACACACCCATATGCGTGGAGAGATCTTCCTGCGTCCAGCCACGCGCCTCCCGTGAACTGCGTAAACGCGCGCCGAACGCTGCTTGTGGCGAGGCATCCGGGTTCAGATCCTTGCGGTTCACCATCCGTTCCCCCAACTGCTCTGTCCTGACAGCCACGTTGATTGAGGTCCCAGCCGAAGCCACGCTGACTCCATCCGGTAGTGAAATCACTACGGAGAGGAGTCGGCCATGTCCGACCGGAACGTACCGGAGCACCACCAGGCCCCCCAACTCAGCATCGGTGACCTGGCGTTCGACACCCGCACCAGAGCCCTCGGCGTCGTCATGGACACCGGCGCGGACGGGGGCGACGGCCGCTACGCGCTCCGCCCGCCCAGGGGCGGCATCGAGTGGTACGCGTCGCACGACGACGTCCGGCCGGCGACCGTCGCGGACCAGCTCAGGCCCGCCCTCACCGAGGTGAACGCCCGCAGCCGAGGGGACGTGACCTGGTGAACCCCACCGGCGGCTACTGGGCCGAGATCACCGCGGAAGGCCCCGTCCACGGCCGCGACGAGACCGCCCGCATCGTCCTCGCCGAGTTCGAGAGCCCCCATCTGCACGCCTCGGCCCACTGGCTGGCCACCCAAGCCCTGCGCATCGCGAACCGGCTCGACCCACACCCCGCGGAGCCCTGGGTTCCGGCAGCGGCACTGCGGCCGGTCACCGCGACCGTCAGCGAGGCGGAGGGCGACGTACCGACCCTCCTGCGTCAGTGGGCGAACTCCCCCGGCGAACAGCGCGCGGTCGTCGCCCAGTTGGAATCGGGCGACCCCTTCGCTTTCATCGCCGCCGATCACACCGGGCTCTACGTCCTCGCCCTCTGGCCCGTATCCACCCCACGCACCCCACCGACCCCGCACCCCCGCCGCGCCCGCCACCGCAAGCCACGGCTACGACCCGCCCTGCACACACTGCGCACCCGCGCCGTGGCGGTCATCCGGAGCCTGTGCGAAAGCGTTCGCCCCCCTGAGTACCCGGCCACCCACGGCTCACGCTGAGGGTCGGCAGCCCGGCGGACCACCACCCCGCCCCCTTCACCGGCGGAGACGACATGCCCACCCCGAGACATCAACGGCATGTGCACCGCACGCGACCTCCGCGCTGCACGAGAAGCGGGCCCGCCAGGCCCCCCAAACGCCCAAGGGCGACACCCCCGGAACCCCGGAAGGTGTCGCCCTCGGACCAGCAGGACACAGATCGAGCAAGCCCGATCAGAAGTCCATGTCACCACCCGGCATACCGCCACCGGCAGGCGCCGCGGCCTTCTCCGGCTTGTCGGCGATGACCGCCTCCGTGGTGAGGAACAGCGCGGCGATCGACGCGGCGTTCTGCAGCGCGGACCGCGTCACCTTCGCCGGGTCGATGATGCCCTCGGCGATCATGTCCACGTACTCACCGGTCGCGGCGTTCAGACCGTGACCCGGGGTGAGGTTGCGGACCTTCTCCACCACGACGCCGCCCTCAAGGCCGGCGTTGACGGAGATCTGCTTCAGCGGAGCCTCCAGCGCGAGCTTGACCGCAGCCGCGCCCGTCGCCTCGTCGCCCTCGAGCTCCAGCTTCTCGAAGACCGAGGAAGCCTGGAGCAGCGCCACGCCACCACCGGCGACGATGCCCTCCTCGACGGCCGCCTTGGCGTTGCGCACGGCGTCCTCGATGCGGTGCTTGCGCTCCTTCAGCTCGACCTCGGTCGCGGCACCGGCCTTGATGACGGCCACGCCGCCCGCGAGCTTCGCCAGGCGCTCCTGGAGCTTCTCGCGGTCGTAGTCGGAGTCGGAGTTCTCGATCTCGGCGCGGATCTGGTTGACCCGGCCGGCCACCTGGTCCGAGGACCCGGCGCCGTCGACGATCGTGGTCTCGTCCTTGGTGATGACGACCTTGCGGGCCCGCCCGAGCAGGTCCAGGGTCGTGTTCTCCAGCTTGAGGCCGACCTCCTCGGAGATCACCTCGCCGCCGGTGAGGATGGCGATGTCGTTCAGCATCGCCTTGCGGCGGTCGCCGAAGCCCGGGGCCTTGACGGCGACGGACTTGAACGTGCCACGGATCTTGTTGACGACCAGGGTCGACAGGGCCTCGCCCTCGACGTCCTCGGCGATGATCAGCAGCGGCTTGCCCGACTGCATGACCTTCTCCAGGAGCGGGAGCAGGTCCTTGACGTTGGAGATCTTGGAGTTCGCGATGAGGATGTACGGGTCCTCAAGCGACGCCTCCATGCGCTCCATGTCGGTGGCGAAGTAGGCGGAGATGTAGCCCTTGTCGAAGCGCATGCCCTCCGTCAGCTCGAGCTCCAGACCGAAGGTCTGGGACTCCTCGACGGTGATGACGCCTTCCTTGCCGACCTTGTCCATGGCCTCGGCGATCAGCTCGCCGATCTGGGTGTCGGCGGCGGAGATGGAGGCCGTGGAGGCGATCTGCTCCTTGGTCTCGACCTCCTTGGCCTGGTCGAGCAGGGCACCGGAGACGGCCTCGACGGCCTTCTCGATACCGCGCTTGAGGGCCATCGGGTTGGCGCCCGCGGCTACGTTCCGCAGACCTTCCTTGACCAGCGCCTGGGCGAGGACCGTGGCCGTCGTCGTACCGTCACCGGCGACGTCGTCCGTCTTCTTCGCCACTTCCTTGACCAGCTCGGCGCCGATCTTCTCGTACGGGTCTTCGAGCTCGATCTCCTTGGCGATGGAGACACCATCGTTGGTGATCGTGGGGGCGCCCCACTTCTTCTCAAGGACGACGTTGCGGCCCTTGGGGCCGAGGGTGACCTTGACGGCGTCGGCGAGCTGGTTCATACCGCGCTCAAGGCCGCGCCGCGCCTCCTCGTCGAACGCGATGATCTTGGCCATGTGAAGTGGTCCCTCCAGGACTGGGGGTGATTCATCGGACCGCGCCCGCGCCCGCGACGGACGGCTCGCCTGCCTCGTGGTTCCTTGCCCCACCCGGCCTGCGGCCTCACCGACCCGGTCCTTCGTTGTCACTCTCACCTTCAGAGTGCTAACGCCAATGATTAGCACTCGCCCTAGGAGAGTGCAAGCGCCTGCCATGATCCGCCGGTCCGCGAGGGGGTCCGGGACGCCCTCGGCACGGGGCCCGCGCCGGGCAGGCGGAAGGGCCCGCACCCAGGTGGATGCGGGCCCTTCCGGACAGAAACGTTTCAGGCGGTCACGCGAACCATGTCGGCCTGCGGGCCTTTCTGGCCCTGCGAGATTTCGAACTCGACCCGCTGGCCCTCTTCCAGGGTGCGGTAGCCGTCCATCTGAATGGCGCTGTAATGGACGAAGACGTCCGCACCACCGTCGACCGCGATGAAGCCGTACCCCTTCTCCGCGTTGAACCACTTGACGGTGCCCTGAGCCATGCCTAACTCCCCTATTACTGGCCCTTGCACAGATCCACCCTTCGCGGACCCGGGTCAGACCTCACCCCCCGATCGGTGGGGGCGTGCGCCGGAACGCGTCGACCGCGGCCGAATGTATCTGTCCAACTGCCGTCTGCAACAGGTCAATCGGACGAGAAATCCGGGCAGGACCGGTCGGGAATTTCTGGAGAATTACTGAGAGTTCGGGGCAAGTCGGGCCCGACAAAGAGAACTAAAGACGCAAAGGAACCACACACTTTGGCTACTTCTCATCGCTGCTTCAGAACGAGAGCGGAAGGAAAGTGGAACGCGATCGGCAGCGGTTCCCCAACTCTACCTCGTCTAACCATAGAGAATTGCCCCCTCCGCTTCTCTCACGGAGGGGGCAATTCAGGGAACAGTGTGTGACGCTCAGCAGCCGCCGGCCACCGCCGGGATGATCGACACCCCGGCGCCGTCCGGAGTGGCCGTCTCCAGTCCCTGCTCGAAGCGGACATCGTCGTCATTGACGTACACATTGACGAACCGCCGCAGCTTGCCCTGGTCGTCCAGCACGCGGGCGGCGATCCCGGTGTGCTTGGCCTCGAGGTCGGCGATGACCTCACCGAGGGTGGTGCCCTCGGCGGTCACCTCGGCGGCACCGCCGGTATAGGTGCGCAGGATGGTGGGGATGCGGACACTGACGCTCACGATGAAAACCTCCGGAAAAAGGGAACGCGCTCAGGGGCGCTGGGGGTCCCCCCTCTGGGGGAGAACTGCGCGACCAGCCCCCACCGGCCCGCAGGGAACAACGACTGGGCGAAGAACAACGACTAGGACGACGCCGACGCGAGACCCGCGTCGCGGAACGACTCCAGACTCGGCCGGATCGTCGCGGTCAGCCCCGTGTCGGCCACCGCGTCCAGCGTCTTCAGCCCGTCCCCGGTGTTGAGGACGACGGTCGTCAGGGCGGGGTCGAGCAGCCCGCTCTCCACCAGCTTCTTCGTCACTCCGACGGTCACCCCGCCCGCCGTCTCCGCGAAGATCCCCTCCGTGCGGGCCAGCAGCCGGATCGCGTCGACGATCTCCGCGTCGGTCACGTCCTCCACCGCTCCGCCGGTGCGCCGCGCGATGTCCAGGACGTACGGGCCGTCCGCCGGGTTGCCGATGGCCAGCGACTTGGCGATGGTGTCCGGCTTCTGCGGGCGCACCACGTCATGGCCCGCCTTGAAGGCCGCCGACACCGGCGAGCAGCCCTCCGCCTGGGCGCCGAAGATCTTGTAGGGACGGTCCTCGACCAGCCCGAGCGCGATCAGCTCCTTCAGCCCCTTGTCGATCTTGGTGAGCTGGGAGCCGGAGGCGATCGGCACCACGAGCTGGTCGGGCAGCCGCCAGCCGAGCTGCTCACAGATCTCGTACGCCAGGGTCTTGGAGCCCTCCGCGTAGTAGGGCCGCAGATTGACGTTGACGAAGCCCCAGCCCTCTCCGGCGGGGTCGCCGATCAGCTCGGAGCAGAAGCGGTTCACGTCGTCGTAGTTGCCCTCGATGCCGACCAGCTCGCCGCCGTAGACCGCGGCCATGACGACCTTGCCCTGCTCCAGGTCGTGCGGGATGAAGACACAGGAGCGCAGGCCCGCGCGGGCCGCCGCGGCGCCGACCGCGCCGGCCAGGTTGCCGGTGGAGGAGCAGGACAGGGTGGTGAAGCCGAAGGCGCGGGCCGCCTCCAGGGCCTGGGCGACGACCCGGTCCTTGAAGGAGTGGGTCGGGTTGCCGGAGTCGTCCTTGACGAAGAGAGCGCCGGTGATGCCCAGCTCGCGGGCGAGGTTGTCGGCCTGGACGAGCTGGGTCCAGCCGGGGTTCAGATTGGGCTTCTCGGCCACGTCGGCGGGGACGGGCAGCAGCGGGGCGTACCGCCAGATGTTCGCGGGGCCCGCGGTGATCCGCTTGCGCAGTTCCTCGGTGTCGTAGGCCGAGAAGTCGTAGGCGATCTCCAGCGGGCCGAAACACTCCTCGCAGGCGAAGAGCGGGCCGAGGGGGACGCGGTGGCCGCATTCGCGACAGGAGAGCGCGGCGGCGGGTCCGAGATCGAGGGTGGAATTGCCGGTGTTCGCGACAGTCTGCACAGCCATGTGAGGCGAGGCCCTTTCTCCTCATCTTCCTCACGACGCATTTCGCCGTGAGACGGATTTGGCACCTTCCCTAGCCGGGAGCCTCGCGGGGACGATCGTCACTGATCCGGCAGAACTGGCGGATCTGATCGCTACGAGACCGGCTGGAGGGTTGCCGGGGCTTCATCGGGCCGTTTCCCTCTGCCCCTCTGGATGAGCAATATGTGGTTGTTTATACGGTTGTCCGAGCGGTTGTGAACGCTGTCGACCCTGACATGCGATGGTCACCAGCGTTGTTCAAGACTGTAACCGAAGGCCAGCACAGTTGAGATAGTCGTCCGAACCGCGAGATGGATCACATACGGGCACGAGACGCCCCCAGATGGTCCGAACAGTGAGGAGCCGCCGACCGTGCTGGAAGAAGTCGAGCGCTGGCTGAGGACCCGCACCTGGTCCCTGTCCGACCGACCGCTCCATCGCATCATGGCCGCCAAACGCGCCACCGGCCAGTCGGTCAGTGTGGTGCTGCCCGCGCTGAACGAGGAGGAGACCGTCGGCGAGATCGTCACGGTGATCCGCCGCGATCTGATGGACCAGGTGCCGCTCGTCGACGAGATCGTCGTCGTGGACTCCGGCTCCACCGACCGCACCGCCGAGCGGGCCGCCGCCGCGGGCGCCCGGGTGGTGCACCGCGACCAGATCCTGCCCCGGCTGCCCGCCGCCCCCGGCAAGGGCGAGGTGCTGTGGCGCTCCCTGCTGGTCACCGACGGTGACATCGTCTGCTTCATCGACGCCGACCTGCGGGACTTCTCGTCCGGCTTCGTCTCCGGCATCGTCGGCCCGCTGCTCACCGAGCCGGGCGTGGACCTGGTCAAGGGGATGTACGACCGTCCGCTCGCCGGGGCGGCCGGACAGGGCGGCCGGGTCACCGAGCTGGTGGCCCGCCCGCTGCTCAATCTGCACTGGCCGCAGCTGGCCGGTTTCGTACAGCCGCTGGGCGGGGAGTACGCGGCCCGGCGCGCCCTGCTGGAGCAGCTGCCCTTCCCCGTCGGGTACGGCGTCGAGCTGGGGATGCTGGTGGACTCGCTGCACCTGGTCGGGCTGGACGCGCTCGGACAGGTCGACGTCGGGGTGCGCAAGCACCGGCACCAGGACGGGCAGGCGCTGGGCCGGATGGCCGCCGCGATCTACCGGACCGCGCAGCTGAGACTGGCCCGCGGGCATCTCGTACGGCCCTCGCTCACCCAGTTCGAGCGGGTCGAGGACGGCTTCGCGCCACGGACGTACGCGGTGGACACCGAGGAGCGCCCGCCGATGGTGGAGATCGCCGAGTACGCGGCCCGGAAGGTGGCGTGAGGGGTGCCGCGCGGGCGGCCGTATACGACGGACAGGTGCTGGAACCGTACGTTTGAGCGTTTACGGCGCGGGCTAGGTTGAGGCGTATGGCCGCACCCACTTCCGGCGCCGCGCGCGTACTGGTCGCTTCCAACCGGGGTCCCGTCACGTACACCGTGGGCGACGACGGGACCCTCCATGCCCGGCGCGGAGGCGGCGGACTGGTGTCCGGGCTCTCCGCGATCGGGCCCGAGGCGGACGCCCTGTGGGTGTGCTCCGCGCTCGGCGACGGCGACCGCGAGGCGGTCCGGCGGGGGGTGGGCGAGCCGGGCGTACGGATGCTGGACATCCCGGCGGACGTGCACGCGGACGCGTACAACGGGATCGCGAACTCGGTCCTGTGGTTCGTCCACCACATGCTGTACCAGACGCCGCTGGAGCCGGTCTTCGACGCCGGGTTCCGGCGGCAGTGGGCGGCGTACGAGGCGTACAACCGGGCGTTCGCCGAGGCGCTGGCGGCGGAGGCGGCCGAGGGCGCGGCGGTGCTGGTGCAGGACTACCACCTGGCGCTGGTGCCGGGGATGCTGCGCGCGCTGCGGCCGGATCTGCGGATCGGGCACTTCTCGCACACGCCGTGGGCGCCGCCGGAGTACTTCCGGATGCTGCCGGACGACATCGCCGGGCAGTTGCTGCGCGGGATGCTCGGCGCGGACCGGCTGGGCTTTCTCACCGGGCGCTGGGCGGACGCGTTCCGGGCGTGCTGCGAGGCGTTCGTGCCGGGCGGGACCGGGGACACCGCGATCGGGGTGCACGGGCTGGGGGCCGACGCGGACTTCCTTCGGCGGCGGTCGCACGAACCGGATGTCGCGGAGCGGATGGCGGTACTGCGGGAGCAGATCGGCGGGGCGGAGCGGCGGACGATCGTACGGGTGGACCGCACCGAGCTGTCGAAGAACATCGTGCGGGGGCTGCTGGCGTACCGGGAGCTGCTGGCGGGGTACCCCGAGTGGCGTGAGCGGGTCGTCCATGTGGCCTTCGCGTACCCCTCCCGGCAGGACCTCGCGGTGTACCGGGCGTACATGGCGGAGGTACGGCGACTGGCGGCGGAGATCAACGCGGAGTACGGGACGGAGGGCTGGACTCCCGTGCTGCTGCATCTGGAGGACGACTTCGCGCGGTCGCTGGCGGCGTACCGGCTGGCGGATGTGGCGCTGGTCAATCCCATCCGGGACGGGATGAACCTGGTCGCGAAGGAGGTGCCGGTGGTCTCCGACGGGGGGTGTGCGCTGGTGCTGTCGCGGGAGGCGGGGGCGTGGGAGGAGTTGGGGGAGGACGCGGTGGGGGTGAACCCGTATGACGTGTCCGCGACGGCTGAGGCGTTGCGGGTGGGGTTGGAGATGTCGGTGGGGGAGCGGGGGGAGCGGACCAAGCGGTTGGCTGCCGCCGGGACGGCGTTGCCGCCGGCCCGCTGGTTCTTGGACCAGCTCGACGCGCTGCGGGCTTGAGGGAGGGGAGGGGGAGCGCCCTGTCTCGTCGCCGGGTGCGGGCTTGAGGGAGGGGAGGGGGGAGCGCCCTGTCTCGTCGCCGGGTGCGGGTGGGTGGTCGCTTTTCGCGCAGTTCCCCGCGCCCCTGAAAGGTGCGGTGGGCGGGTGCGGGTGGGGTGTGGCTGGTCGCGCAGTTCCCCGCGCCCCTAGGGGGTGCGCCCTGACGCCACTCGACAAGCGCAGCCCCACCCCCAGGGGCGCTGGGGGTACCCCCTCTGGGGGAGGAACTGCGCGAAGAGCGACCACCGGCCCGCACATGATCACGACCGGACCCACCATCTAGGGGCGCGGGGAACTGCGCGAGAGGCGACCACCGGGCCGCACCTGGTCGTGCTAACGGAGTGTCGTCGCCAGGGTCGTCAAGAGGTGGATCACTCCCTCGGGGCCGGGGACCACCACGTCCGCCTGGGTGCGCAGCGCAGGGACTTCGTCGCTGCCGCTGCACACCAGCACACCCGGCACCCCCTCCCCCCGCAGCGCCCCCACCGCCGCGTACGCCGGAAGGTCACCCAGGTCGTCCCCCGCGTACAGGACGGACCCGGCGCCGGTCTCCCGGACGTGGGTCGTCAACGCCATGCCCTTGTCCATGCCGGGCGGGCGCAGCTCCAGGACGTAGCGGCCCGGCTCGATCACCAGACCGTGCCGGTCGGCGAGATCCCGCAACGGAACCCGCAGCCCATCCAGCGCCCCCTGCGGGTCCGGCGCCCGGCGCGTGTGCACCGCCAGCGCCCTGCCCTTGTCCTCGATCCACACTCCGCCGGCGCCACCGTCACCGCCGGCGCCCACCAGCCCCGGCAGCTCCGCCCGTACCGCCGCGACCCCCGCCGGCGGCTCCGGCGCGGTCAGCTCCCCCGTCGCCGCGTCCCACCGCTCCGCCCCGTACGCGCCCAGCACCACCAGGTGCTCAAGACCGGGCACTCCGGCGAAGCCCCCGTAGCGGACCGCGACCTCCGCCGGGCGGCCGGTGATCACGGCGATGGAGGCGACCTTGGGCGCGAGGGCCACCAGCGCGGCCAGCGCGCCGGGGTGCGCCCGCGCCCGCTCCGGGTCCGGCACGATCGGTGCGAGCGTCCCGTCGAAGTCGAGGCCGATCACCGCCGACCCCGGCGCCGCCAGCAGCGCCCGCACCCCCTCCCGCCCGGCTTCGGTCACCGGCGTCGGAAAACCGTTCGCGTCACGCTCGTGGCTGCCCATGTGCCGAGCCTATCCACGTCATCGCCCGGCACGCCGGGACTGCCGGACACGTCTGAGCCGGTTGACCGTCACCGGGTCGTGCGCCAGTGCCCGCGGGTCGTCCAGCAGGGCGTTGAGCAGCTGGTAGTAGCGGACGGGGGCGAGGCCGAGTTCCTCACGGATCGCCCGCTCCTTCGCGCCCGGCCCCGCGAAGCCGCGCCGCTCCAGAGCGAGGACGCTCCGCTCCCGGCTGCCCAGTGGTTCCATGCGCTCCACCGTAGCCGCCGCCACTGACAACGCCTGGGCCCGGCGCCTCGCGGGCCCTGGCACGCACATCCGCCCCGTCGGCTCCCTCCTCGGCCGTGCAGCCGCACGCACCAGACCCCGCTGGGGCAAGCCGACAACCCCGGCCGGCATGATCCGGACGGCAGGCCCTAGCCGCTCGACCCGCCGCGGCTCTCCGCCGACATCGCCGTGGACTGGAGCGCGGCGAGCACCGCCGACGGGTCGCCGTCCTGGGCCACCGCCTTGCCGATCTCCGCCTTCACCCCGGCGCTCACCGTCGCCCAGGAGGTGCGGCTGACGGGGTACAGCTCGGAGAGGGGGAGTTCGTCGAGGAACGGCCTGAGGTCGGCGTCCTCCTTCGCGCCCGCCATGATCTCGGACGCCGAGTCGGTCACCGGGAGCAGGTCGTAGCGGCGGGAGAAGTCGAGGACGTTGCGCTCGCTGTAGACGAAGTCGAGGAACTCGGCGATCTGGTCGCGGTGGCCGTTCTCCTTGAAGGCCATCATCCAGTCGGCGACGCCCATGGTGGCCTGGTCGGCGCCCTCGACGCCCGGCACCGGGACCATGCCGAACTCGACGTCCTTGGCGGTGGCCATCTTCATCAGCGAGGGATGTCCGTTGAGCATCCCGACCTCGCCGTTCGCGAACGCCTCGAAGGCGTCCGCGCGGTTCAGCTCGCCGGGGGCGACCGGCCCGGTGAGCTCCTTGCCGACGAGTTCGTCGCGCAGCCAGGTGAACGTCTCGACGTTCTCGGGGGCGTCGATGGCGTAGGAGCCGTTCGGGTCGACATAGCCGGCGCCGCCGCTGAGCAGCCACTGCATGGTCTCGGCCTGCGCTTCCTCGGAGCCGAGCGGCAGCGCGTACGGGTACTTCACCCCGGCGTCCTTCAGCTCACCGGCCGCGGACGCGAGTTCGTCCCAGGTGGTGGGCGGGGTGAGACCGGCGTCCTCGAAGTGGGCCTTGTTGTAGAAGAGCAGCCGCGTGGACGCGGCGAACGGCATGCCGTACTGCACCCCGTGCACCTGCCCGGCGAGGGCGAACTGGTCGGCGAAGTCCGCCTGGACGGGTATGGAGAGCACATCGCCCGCCTGGTAGAGCAGGTCCTGGTCGGCGTAGTCGGCGTAGGCGCCTATCTGGGCGAGGTCCGGCGGGTCCCCGGCGTCGACCATGGCCTTGACCTCGCGGTCGACGTCGGTCCAGGCATGGACCCGGACGTCGACGGTGATCCCGGGATGGTCGGCCTCGAAGCGGGCGACCAGGTCCGTCCAGTACTCCTCGGAGCCGTTGGCGGAGCTGTCGCCGTAGTCGGCGGCGACCAGTGTCAGGGTCACGTCGTCGGAGTCGCCGACCCCGCACCCGCCCAGTGCCACCGTCAGACCCGCCACGGACATCATCGCGATCATTGCTGTGCTGCTGCGCTGCCGCACTGTCGTGGTCCCACCCTGTCCTTTGTCGCTGGTTCCGTTTTTGGTCGTTCCCGTTGACGAATCAAGGTCTACACCACGTGAATGGACTAGACCTCTTATGGGTCAACGGGTCACACTGTCCCACGTGAGACACGTCATCGCCCTGGATGTGGGCGGCACCGGGATGAAAGCGGCCCTGGTCGGGGCGGACGGCACGCTCCTGCACACCACGCGCCGGGCGACCGGCCGCGAGCGCGGACCGGACGCGGTGGTCGAGACCATTCTCGACTTCGCCGCCGAACTGCGGACACACGGGGAGGAACGGTTCGCCGAGCCCGCCGTCGCCGCCGGGGTCGCCGTGCCCGGGATCATCGACGAGGCCGAGGGGATCGCCGCCTACGCGGCCAACCTGGGCTGGCGTGACGTACCGCTGCGCAAGCTGCTCACGGACCGGCTCGGCGTGCCCGTCGCCCTCGGCCACGATGTGCGCACCGGCGGACTCGCCGAGGGCCGGATCGGCGCCGGACAGGGCGCCGACCGCTTTCTGTTCATCCCGCTGGGCACCGGCATAGCGGGCGCCATCGGCATCGACGGCCGGGTCGAGGCGGGCGCCCATGGCTTCGCGGGCGAGATCGGCCATATCGTCGTACGGCCCGGCGGGACGCTCTGTCCGTGCGGGCAGCGCGGCTGTCTGGAGCGGTACGCCTCCGCGTCCGCCGTCAGCGAGGCATGGGCCGGGGCCAGCGGCGACCCGAAGGCCGACGCCGCCGACTGCGCCCGCGCCGTCGAGGCGGGCGACCCGCGCGCGCTGGCCGTCTGGCAGGAGGCCGTCGACGCGCTCGCCGACGGTCTGGTCACCGCCCTCACCCTGCTGGACCCGCGCACCCTGATCGTCGGTGGCGGGCTGGCCGAGGCGGGGGAAACGTTGTTCACACCGCTGCGGGACGCCGTCCGGCGGCGGGTCACCTTCCAGAAACTGCCGTCGATCGTCCCGGCGGCCCTCGGCGACACGGCCGGCTGCCTGGGCGCCGGCCTGCTGGCCTGGGATCTCCTCGGCACCTCCGGCTTCACATCCGGCTTCACCTCCGGCTTCACATCCGGCTCCATGTCTGACTCCAAGGAGGAATCGGCCTGATGGCAACCGCCCCAGGGGCGCGGGGAACTGCGCGAACAACCCCCACCGGCCCGCAGCCGCCGTACGACGTCCAGGTCCTCACCGGCGCGCGGGTAGTCCTGCCGACGGGCGTGGTGGACGGCGGTGAGGTGACCGTCGAGGGCGAGCGCATCGCCGCCCGCGCCCCCGAGCACGCCCCCCGGGTGGATGTCGGCGGCCACTGGCTGGTGCCCGGCTTCGTCGATCTGCACAACCACGGCGGCGGCGGCGCCTCCTTCACCTCCGGCACGGTCGACGACATCCTCAAGGGCATCCACACCCACCGGCTGCACGGCACCACCACCCTGGTCGCCTCCACCGTCACCGGCGAGCTGGACTTCCTCGCCCACCGCGCGGGCCTGCTCTCGGAGCTGGCCGAGCAGGGCGAGATCGCCGGGATCCACTTCGAGGGCCCGTTCATCTCCCCGTGCCGCAAGGGCGCCCACTCCGAGGAGCTGCTGCGCGACCCGGACCCGGCGGATGTGCGCAAGCTGGTCGACGCGGCACGCGGCCACGCCAAGATGGTCACCCTGGCCACCGAGCTGCCGGGCGGCCTGGACTCCGTACGGCTGCTGGCCGAGCACGGGGTGATCGCGGCGATCGGGCACACCGACGCCAGCTATGAGCAGACCGTCGAGGCGATCGACGCGGGCGCCACCGTCGCCACCCACCTCTTCAACGCCATGCCCGCCCTCGGCCACCGCTCCCCCGGCCCCATCGCGGCGCTGCTGGAGGACCCCCGGGTCACGGTCGAGCTGATCAACGACGGCACCCATCTGCACCCGGCCGCACTGGAACTGGCGTTCCATCACGCGGGCGCCGGACGGGTCGCCTTCATCACCGACGCGATGGACGCGGCCGGTTTCGGCGACGGCCGCTACATGCTGGGCCCCCTGGAGGTCGAGGTCAGCGAGGGCGTGGCGCGGCTGGTGGAGGGCGGCTCGATCGCCGGGTCCACGCTCACCCTGGACCGGGCCTTCCAGCGGGCGGTCACCGTGGACCGGCTCCCGGTGGAGGCCGCCGTCCAGGCCCTGTCCGTCAACCCGGCCCGGCTGCTGGGCATGTCCGACTCCATCGGCTCGCTGGAGCCGGGCAAGTACGCCGACCTGGTCCTGCTGGACGCGGACTTCGAGATCCGGGGCGTGATGCGGCGCGGGACGTGGATCGTGGCCCCTGAGGCTCCCGATGCCCCTGAGGCCGGGTAACCCCGGCTGATCCACCGGAACGGTGGCCGGTCGTGGGTCTGGGCCGGTCGCCGTCTCTTTGGCATGATCGAGTCAGCGGCACATACGGCACGCACATGCATCCGGGGAGGTCGGGCCTGGTGATACTCACGGTCACCCTGAACACCGCGCTCGATCTCACCTACCGGGTCCGCGCCCTGCGCCCGCACGGCTCGCACCGGGTGTCGGAGGTGGTCGAACGGCCCGGCGGCAAGGGCGTGAACGTGGCCCGGGTGCTGGCCGCGCTGGGCCATCGGACGACGGTCACCGGCTTCGCGGGCGGCGCGACCGGCCGCCAGGTGCAGGACGCGCTGCTGGCCGTCCCGGGCGTCACCGACGCCCTGGTCCCGGTGTCCGCCGCCACCCGCCGCACCATCGCCGTGGTCGACGAGACCACCGGCGACACCACCCAGCTCAACGAACCGGGCCCGCCCGTCACCGCCCGCGAGTGGTCCGCCTTCCAGGAGGCGTACGGGGATCTGGTCGCGGCGGCGTCGGTGGTGGCCCTGTGCGGCAGCCTGCCCCCGGGCGTCCCGGTGGGCGCGTACGCCACCTTGATCCGCGCGGCCCGTGCGGCGGGGGTGCCCGTGCTGCTGGACACCGGCGGGGAGCCGCTGCGCCGGGGCGTCGCCGCCCGTCCCGACCTGGTGAAGCCGAACGCCGACGAACTGGCGGAGCTGACCGGCTCCCACGAGCCGCTGCGCGCCACCCTGGACGCCCGGCGGCGGGGCGCCCGCGCGGTGGTCGCCTCGCTGGGCCCGGACGGGCTGCTGGCGGTCACTCCGGAGGGCCGCTGGCGGGCCACCGCACCGGCCCGGCTGTCCGGCAATCCGACCGGCGCGGGCGACTCCGTGGTGGCGGGTCTGCTGTCCGGTCTGGTGGAGCGGCTGCCGTGGCACGACCGGCTGGTGCGGGCGACGGCCCTGGCGGCGGCGACCGTACGGGCCCCGGTGGCGGGCGAGTTCGACCGCCGGACCTACGACGAGCTGCGGGCCCGGGTCACGGTGACCGGCGGGACCAGCGCGGCCTGACGGGTCAGCTCGTGACCTGGCCCTTCTTCAGCCAGAACTGGTCGAGCAGGACATCGCACTTGTCGCCGTCGTTGCAGGAGACGGAGATGGTGTTGGTGCCCTTGCTGAGGGTGGGCCAGGCGTAGGTGTCGGTCCAGCCCTTGGCGGGGTCGTCGGCGCCGGTGAAGTTGGACAGGTTCAGCTTGCTGCCGAACGGCTTGCCGTTGATGGTGAGCGTCATCTCCTGGTCGTCGCCGACCGCGCTGTAGCGGGCGAAGACGGTGTAGGTGCCGTCCTCCGGGATGCCGTTCACGGTCCAGGTGACCGAGGAGCCGACCTGGTTCAGCCCCCCGACGTACGTCCCGCCGTCGGCCTGGGCGCCCGCCACGTCGGACGCCTTGGCGGCCGAGCCCGCGAGCTGGAGGCCCTGGACGTCGACCACCGGAAGCTCCGCGCCGGGGGAGACGCTGGACTCGGCGGACGGGCTCGGCCCGCCGGACTCCGCCTGCTGGCTGGGGGTGCTGTCGGCGGCGGTGTCCCCGCCCGGCTGCTCCTCGTCCCCGCCCATCATGGCCACGCCGATGCCGATGACGACCGCGGCGACCACCGCGACCGCGCCGATCAGCAGGCCCTTGGTGTTGGGTCCGCGGCCCCGGCCGCCGCCCCGCGCGGGCTGCTGCGGCGCGGTCGGCGCACCGGCGCCGGGGAAGGTCTCGGGGGCCGCGTAGTGCGCGCTGGGCTGCTGCCCGTACCCGCCGCCCTGCTGCTGCGGGACCTGGCCGTATGACGGCGGTCCGGCCGGGCTCTGCTGGCCGTACTGGCGCTCGCCGACCGTACGCACTCTGTTGACCGCGTTCGGGTAGCCGTAGCCGCCGGAGGGGGGCTGGGCGCCGTTGGCCTGCCCGTCGGCGTAGAGGTAGCCGAACGGGTCGTCGTCCTCGGGCGTGCTCGCGCCGTTGTTGCCGGGCGTCATCCCTTGGTACTCCTCAACAGATGCGGAAGGAACGAAAGACAGCGGTTCACAGGTCAAGAATGGCGAGCCTACCCCGTTCGTATGGCCCGAACGGGTGACTCATCCGGCATCACACCACTGACCTGGGGATCATCCCGCGCGTCTGTGCTGTTTGGGACGAGATCGTTTCTCGACGTACATCCGCTCGTCGGCCGACTTCAGTACTTCGTCGGCGGTCATCCCACAGTGCGCCCAGCCGATACCGAAGCTCGCGCCGACCCGTACGGCGCGGCCCTCGGCGCGGATGGGCTGGATGATCTCGTTGCGCAGCCGTACGGCGAGATCCTGTGCGTCGGCCCGGCCGAGGCCGTCGGCGAGGATCACGAACTCGTCGCCGCCGAGCCGGGCCACCGTGTCCCCGTCGCGCACCCCGCGCGAGAGGCGGCGGGCGACCTCGATGAGGACCGCGTCGCCCGCGTTGTGGCCGAACCGGTCGTTGATGGACTTGAAGCCGTCGAGGTCGCAGAAGAGCACCGCGAGGCCCTTGGTGCCGTCGTCGTGCTCGCTCTCGGGGGTTGCGGTGTGCACATGGTGGTCGTAGCCGTCGAAGCTGTCGGGGGTGTCGCCGGGGGCGTCCGGGCGGTAGTCGAAGCCATGGCCGTTGGCGTCGAAGGCGGGGTGGCCGTAGGCGGCGTCCATGGCGTCGACGGCGCCGGGGTGGGCGGCCTGGGGGCGGGCGCAGAGCCGGGCGGAGAGCCGGGAGCGCAGTTCGGCGGAGTTCGGCAGACCGGTCAGGGAGTCGTGGGAGGCGCGGTGGGCGAGCTGGAGTTCGCGCCGCTTGCGTTCCTCTATGTCCTCGACATGGGTGAGCAGGAACCGGGGGCCGTCGGCGGCGTCCGCCACCACGGAGTTGCGCAGCGAGACCCAGACATAGGTGCCGTCCCGGCGGATCAGGCGCAGTTCCGCTCGACCGCCCTCGGCGGAGGTGCGCAGCAGGGTGCCGATGTCCTCGGGGTGGACCAGGTCGGAGAAGGCGTAGCGGCGCATGGAGGAGGCGGGGCGGCCGAGGAGGCGGCACAGGGCGTCGTTGCTGCGCAGGATGCGCCCGTGCTGGTCACCGCCCATCTCGGCGATGGCCATGCCGGACGGGGCGTACTCGAACGCCTGCCGGAAGCTCTCCTCGCTGGCGCGCAGCGCCTGCTGCTCGCGCTCCAGCCTGACCAGTGCCCGCTGCATATTCGCGCGTAGACGGGCGTTGCTGATGGCGATGGCCGCCTGGAAGGCGTACATCTGGAGCGCCTCGCGGCCCCAGGCGCCGGGGCGGCGGCCGTTGCGCGGCCGGTCCACGGAGAGCACGCCGATCAGTTCGCCGGAGGCGGGGCCGCCCTGGGCGCCCGGCGCGTACATGGGGGCGAAGAGGCGGTCGGAGGGGTGCCACTCGTCCTCGAAGCGGGGGGCGGGGCCCTCGGTGTACCACTGCGGGACGTCGTCGTCGTCGAGGACCCAGCCCTCGGTGTGCGGTATGAAGATCAGGTCGCCCCAGGTCTCGCCCATGCCCAGGCGGCGTTCCCAGGAGGCGCGGGAGCCGACCCGGCCGGTGATCAGGGCCTCGGCGGCGGCGTTCCCGGAGAAGGCGGCGACGACCAGGTCGCCGTCGGGGCGGACCAGGTTCACACACGCCAGCTCGTACCCGAGGGCGCTGACGACTCCGTCCGAGACGGTCTGCAAGGTGTCGGCCAGACTGCGGGCCGTGTTCATGTCGGCCATGGCCTGGTGCAGTTGCCGCAGGGATGCAAGACGGACGTAGGGCTCCGACTCGGTCTCCATGCTTGCCTCCCCCCGAGACCTCGCAGCGAATCAGACGAAACCAGCGAATCAAGGGTTGTCCCCGGCGTACCCCGGGTACTCCCGCTCCGCTGTACCCGGCGCACTCGGTGTATTCCGTCAGCCTCCGGTGTACCCCGTGTACTCCGTCAGCTTCCCCGCCACTGAATCACAGCGCGCTGCTCACTCGGTACACAGGGTCAACAATTAGTCTGCCTTGTGACTCAAGTCACAGCGAAACCTGAACAATTGCGTCAGGTTTCCCTCGTTTCCCTGTGCTTTTACTGAACGCAAACTTTGTAACTTGTGCGCCGGTGTCCCGGATCGTCCAGGGTGCCACGGAGGCGGGTCCTAGGACCTCTTCCCGGTCCGGCCTCGGACGGAGGTCCGATGCGCGGCCCGCAGGGCGGAGACTAGCGTGCGGGGCGTGCAGAACTCCGCCCGCGCCGCCTCGCTCGTCCTCCCCGCCAGCCGGACCGCCCCGTACCCGGCCGGTGCCGCCGGGCATCCTGAGGGGGTGAGCAACGACGAGTTCCGTGCCGCCCTGTCCCGACTCGCCGCCGGAGTGGTCCTGGTGACCGCGCAGGAGCCGCCGCTGGACCCGGACGATCCGCAGGCGCCGGGCGGCGAGGACGTGGGCATGACCGCGACCGCCTTCATGTCCGTGTCCCTGGACCCGCCGCTGGTCCTGGTGAGCCTGCGCGAGGGCTCCCGGATGGACGACCTGCTCGCCGAGCAGCCGCTGTGGGCGGTGTCCGTGCTCACCGAGAGCCAGCGCCACATCGCCGGGCGGTTCGCCATGAAGGGCCGCATCAGCGACCGGCTGCTCTTCGAGGACATCCCCTACACGCGCGGCCCGCGCACCGACGCCCCGCTGGTGGGCGGGGCACTGGCGACCCTGGAGTGCCGTACCGAGCAGCGCGTCCCGGCCGGGGACCACACACTGGTGATCGGCCGGGTCCTGACGGCACACGTGCCGAGCGCCGAGGGCAGCCCGCTGGCGTACTTCCGGGGGCGTTACCGGCAGTTGGGGTGAGTGGCGGGGGGTGGTCGGAACGACCGCTTCCGCACGCCGCTTCCACCGGTCGCTTCCGCGAAGGCGCCGGGCGCTCAGGGCCGCGCCGGGCCGCTCATGGCCAGTCATGGCCGGTCAGTGCGGGATCTCCACCGTCAGCCGGTCCAGGCGCTCGCGCGCCGTGACGACCTCGACGACGGCGGTCCGGTCCCCGGCGAAGGTGAAACGGAGCACGCGGACGAGCCCGCCGTCCGGGGACGGTGGAATGTGACAGCGGCCGGTTCCGTGGTGGGGCGGGCGGCTCCCGGGGCTAGCCCCAGTCCCGGCCGCTTCTGCCGCGCTTGGTCTGGGAGCGCTGTTTCTTCTGCTGGAGGCGGCGTTCGTTGATGCCGCGGGGGATGCGGGTGGGGCGGCGGGGCCTGGGCGGGGGCGCGGTGGCCTCGGCGAGCAGCGCGGCCAGCCGGACGGCGGCGGCCTCGCGGTTGCGCCACTGCGAGCGGTGCTCGGAGGCGCGGACGCTGAGCACACCGTCGGTCAGCCGGGAGGCGAGCCGCTCCAGGGCGCGGGCCTTCCAGACGGGGGGCAGGGCCTCGGTGGCGGCGAGGTCGAAACGCAGCTCGACCTGCGAGTCGGTGGTGTTGACATGCTGACCGCCCGGCCCGGAGGACTTGGAGAAACGCCACATCAGCTCGGCCTCGGGAAGCGAGACGGAGCCGCGGACGACATGGGGACCGGACATGCCCTCCATGGTCGCGGGCCGGGCGTGTCCGCGTCATCCGAATATCGAAGGTGAAGGCCGAAGGTGAAAGCCCAAGGTGAAACCCAAGGTGAAACCCAAGGTAAAGAAAGTAAAGGCGCCTGCGTGGCGGGGGAACCTGTGACACCCCTCTCGGCGTTCATAGGGGTAGCTGTAGCTTCGTGCTGTACGAAGCCGCAGAAGGCATAGCGCACGTATCGAGGGAAGGAACTCCCGACCATGGCTGTAAGCCTGTCCAAGGGTGGCAACGTCTCGCTGACCAAGGAGGCACCGGGCCTGACGGCCGTCACCGTGGGCCTCGGCTGGGACGTCCGTACCACCACCGGCACCGACTTCGACCTCGACGCGTCCGCGATCGCGGTCAACCCGCAGGGCAAGGTCTACTCGGACGCCCACTTCGTCTTCTTCAACAACAAGCAGACCCCGGACAACACGATCGTCCACACGGGCGACAACCGCACGGGTGAGGGCGAGGGCGACGACGAGCAGATCAACGTCAACCTGGCCGGCCTCCCGGCCGACATCGACAAGGTCGTCTTCCCCGTCTCCATCTACGACGGCGAGAACCGCTCGCAGAACTTCGGCCAGGTCCGCAACGCGTACATCCGCATCCTCAACCAGGCCGGCGGCACGGAGATCGCCCGCTACGACCTGTCGGAGGACGCGGCGACGGAGACGGCGATGATCTTCGGCGAGCTGTACCGCAACGGCGCGGAGTGGAAGTTCCGCGCGGTGGGCCAGGGCTACGCCTCGGGCCTCGCGGGCATCGCCCAGGACTTCGGGGTGAACATCTGACGGTCGCGGGTCCGGCGTCAGCCGGTCCTACGGCGTCAGCCGGTCGCCGGTCCCACGGCGCGCGTCCGCGCGGTGGCGGTCCGGCGGTGAGCCGTCCGGGCGGTGAGGTGTCCGACGGCGGCCGTCCGGCGTGATCCGCAGCGGAGACCCCCCAACGGTTCGTTGGGGGGTCTCGCTGTGTGCGGGGCCGGGTGTGGTGGGGCGTGACGTGACGTGACGTGGAGCGGCCGTGACGTGGAGTGACCGGCAGATCAGGGGCGTGCCGGTCTGGCTGGGCCCATCAGCCAGTCCTCCCAGAGGGGTGTGAAGTCCGTGCCGGGGGCCTTCGACGCCACGTACGCCTTGAAGTCCTCCGTGCTCGCCGTGGACTCGCGGTGGCTGGCGGGCCAGTCCCGGAGCAGGGCGTCGAACGCCGTGTCGCCGAGCGTCTGGCGGAGCTTGTGGAGGACCATCGCGGCACGGTCGTAGACCGGGCGGCCGGAGATATGGGCGGCGTCGGGCGGGTCGCCCGGCGGGAAGGACCAGACGGCGCGGTTGTCGGCGGGGTCGGGGTAGTACGTGCCGTCGTACAGGGCGTCGAAGGTCTGCTGGGCTGTCAGACCGCCCTCGTCCTCCTCCCACAGCCACTCCGCGTAGGTGGCGAAGCCCTCGTTGAGCCACATGTCCCGCCAGGTCTTCGGGGTGACCGAGTCGCCGTACCACTGGTGGGCCAGCTCATGGACGAGGAGCCGGGTGGTGGGGGCGCCGGGGAAGGTCGGGCGGCTCTGGGTCTCCAGGGCGTAGCCGAGGGCGCCCGCGCGGTCGACGATCGCCCCGGTGGAGGAGAAGGGGTACGGGCCGAAACGGTCCTGCGACCAGGCCAGCACCTCGGGGAGGCGGGACAGCACCGCACGGCTCGCGGCGGTCTCCGCCGGGTCGACCGCCGTGTACACCGGCAGACCGTCCCGGGTCGAGGTACGGGTCACGTCGAAGCGGCCGATCGCCACCGTCGCCAGATAGGAGGCCATCTGCTCGGTGGTCCGCCAGGTGAAGGTGGTCCCGGCGGCCGTGGCGCGCCGGGCGGTCAGCTCACCGTTGGAGACCGCCGTCAGGCCCTTCGGGACGGTGACCGCGATGTCGTAGGCCGCCTTGTCCGAGGGGTGGTGGTTCCCGGGGTACCACGCCATCGAGCCGACCGGCTGGCCCAGCGCCAGCGCCCCGTCGCCGGTCGGCAGCCAGCCCTCCTTCGAGCCGTCGGGGTCGGTGATGGTGCGCGGCTCGCCCGCGTAGGCCACCGCCACCCGGAACGTCCCGCCCTTCGTCAGACCGTCCGGTGGGCGCACCGTCAGCTCCTGGCCCGCGCGGTCCCAGCCCGCCCGCGCCCCGTCCACCTCCACCGACTCGACCGTCATGCCGTGCAGGTCCAGGTTGAAGGCGGCGAGGTCCTCCAGCGCCGTCGCGGTGAGCAGGGCCCGGCCCGTGAGGCGGCGCTCTTCGGGGGTGTAGGCGAGATCCAGGGCGTAGTGCGTCACGTCATAGCCGCCGTTGCCCGCCTGCGGGAAGTACGGGTCGCCGACGCCCGCGCCGCCCACCGCGCCCGGAGCGCCGTCGGCGGTGGTGCAGGCGGCGGTCAGGGCGAGGCCGAGTATGAGGACAACAGCCGTGAATCGGGGCACGTCCGTGATCCTATGGCGGCCGTGACACCATCACCTCCGTGCTCGACATCGGCTACGCGCTCTCCACCCGCTTCCCGGACCCGCCGCAGACGGACTACCGCCGCGCCGAGGTGCACGCACTGCGGCACGATCTGTTCTGCGGCGATGTCTATCTCGCCGACACCGAGACGGACCGGGAGCTGTCCACAGCCTGGGGATGGGTGCCGGTGCTCGACTTCGCGTGGGCCCTGTGCGACATCGTCGAGCGGATCGACCGCGACCCGGCGGGCTCCCGCGCCGCCCGTCCCCAGCACGCCGAGCTGGACTTCACCGAGTCCACGGACCGGTTGTTCTTCGAGCGCCGCTTCGGCTGGGTGGACATCGACGCCGACTGGATGCCGGCCGACGAGCACCCGCTCAGCTTCTCCCACACCGAACTGCGCCGCGAGGCCCGGGACTTTCTGCACGATCTGCTCGCCGATCTGATCGATCTGCACGACGACCTCGGGGAGAACCCGGCGATCTGGACGCTCCAGGCCCGCTTTCCGAGGGTTTCGTAGTAGTTCCTGAGGGTTTCGTGGTTCCCGAGGGTTTCGTGGTTCCCGAGGGTTTCGTAGCGGCGGGTTTCCTGCCCGTGGCTACGGCCACCGCCCCTGATCCCCGGCCCGTGGCTACGCCACCACCCTGATCCCCAGCTCCGCCGCCAGCACCGGCGCCAGTTCCAGTAGCTGGCCCGGGGAGATCACCGCGCCCGCCAGCCGGTCCACCCCGCGCGCGATGTCCAGCACGGCCGCGCCCCGCAGATCCACGTCCGTGAGCGTCGCGGTGCTGAAGTCCGCGCCCTTCAGCGTGCAGTCCACGAACTCCACCCGCTCCAGCCGTGCCCCGCCGAAGTCCGGCTCGACCAGCACACAGCCCTCGAACACCACGTCCTTCAGCCGCGCCGAGCGGAGATTGACGTAGTCGATCTTCCCGCCCCGGATCAGCACCCGCTCCAGCACCGCCCCGTGCAGCTGCACGCCGCCCAGCCGTGCCTCCCGCACCTCCACGTCC
This sequence comes from Streptomyces sp. NPDC048290, assembly GCF_040652095.1. Lineage (NCBI taxonomy): Bacteria > Bacillati > Actinomycetota > Actinomycetes > Kitasatosporales > Streptomycetaceae > Streptomyces > Streptomyces sp. NPDC048290. The sequence goes on along the minus strand of NZ_JBEZLM010000006.1, from coordinate 114,845 downwards.
CGCAGGGTCGCCTCCGCCAGGTTGGTGCCCACTCCGCGCGGTGCCTCGATCAGCGAGTCCAGGAAGCGGGCGCGGGTCAGCCGGGCCTCGTCCAGCGCGCAGCCGCGCAGCGCGCAGTCCATGAAACGGGCCCCGCCGCCGTCCGACCCGCCGAAGTCGCCGTCGCGGAACTCCACCCCGTCGTAGTCCCCGTCCGGCTCCAGGTCAGCGCCCCCGAACGGCTCCAGCGCGGGCAGGCGCAGCTCCGGCCGCCGCGCCGGTCTCAGCCGGACCTCCTTCGGGCCGTCGCCGTCCGTCCCCGCCGCCCGGGAGCCACCCGCCGCCCGTCCCGCCGCTGGTCCCGTTGCCCGTCCCACCGCTCGCCTCGCCATCCGCCCATCCTGCACCCCACCACTGACAATCCCCCTGACCTGCAAAAACCCCCGCCGAACGGTCACCGACCGAACCCGATGTCACATTCCGGCCCGCCCCAGGGGTCATACCAACAGCCCCCCACAGAGCCAGAAAGGCCCGACAGCCCCCTAGCCCCGTAGCCCCGACCACCGAGGAGAGCATCCATGCACCGCATCACCGTCATAGGCGGCGGCTTCGCCGGACTCACCGCCGCGATCGCCGCCGCCGAGGCGGGCGCAGAGGTCACCGTCCATGAGGCGCACCACACCCTCGGCGGCCGGGCCCGGACCGCCGAGGGCGCCTACCGGACGAACGACGGCCCGCACGCCCTCTACAGCGGCGGCCCGCACTGGACCTGGCTGCGTCAGCGCGACCTGACCGGCCCCCTCGCCCCGATCCCGGCGCTGGAGGCGGCCCGGTTCCGGCTGCGCCACCAGGGACGGCTGCGCCGCACCCCGCCCCTCGCCCTGCTCAAGCTGGCCCGCCTCGACGCCCGGCGCGCCCCCGTCGACACCGACTTCCACACCTGGGCCGCCGAGCGGGTCGGCCCGGAGGGCGCCCGTGCCGCCGCGCACTACGCGGCCGTCGCCCTCTTCCACCACGACCCCGGCTCGCTGTCCGCCGCGTTCGTGCAGGAGCGGCTGCACCGAGCGGCCCGGCTGCCCCCGGAGGCGCACTATCCGCGCGGCGGCTGGGCCACGGTGATCGACCGGATGGCGGCACGGGCCTGGAACCTCGGCGTCCGGATGGAGACCCACTCCCGGGTCGACACGCTCCCCACCGACACCCCGGTCGTCGTCGCGACCTCGCTCGCCGCCGCCCGGCGTCTGCTCGGGGACGCCTCGCTGACCTGGACCGGCGGCCGGACGGTCCTCATCGACCTCGCCCTGCGCACCCGGCGCGGCGACCCCTTCGTCCTGTCCGACCTGGACGCGCCGGGCTGGCTGGAACGGTTCACCGCGCAGGACCGGACCCTCGCCCCTGCGGGCGAGCAGCTCATCCAGGGGCAGATCCCGATCGCCCCGGACGAGTCCCGCGCCGACGGGATCGCCCGCGCCGAGGAACTGCTCGACCTGGCGTACGACGGCTGGCGGGAGCGGGTGACCTGGCGCTGCGAGTCCCTCGCCCAGGGCCGTACCGGCGCGGTGGACCTGCCCGGCACCAGTTGGCGGGACCGGCCCGCGATCGACCGGGGCGGCGGGGTGTATCTGGCGGGCGACGAGGTGGCCGCGCCCGGGGTGCTGTCGGAGGTGTCGTTCACCAGCGCGCTGACGGCGGTGTCGCTGGCGCTGGGCCGACCCGGCGACCGGGGCAACACCGGCACCGGCACCGGCAGCGCACCTATCAGTGACGGTCACCACACCGACCCTTCCCTTGACCTCAACCAAACTTCAGGTTGAACAGTAGGGATCAGCACCACAAGATCCCGACCCACCGGGACCAATCCCGTCCCACCGGGACCACCACGACCCTCACAACCATCACGACCCTCGGGGGAGCCCTTCATGCACGCCATCCGTCTCCACACCTTCGGCCCGGCCGAGAACCTCACCTACGAGCAGCTCCCCGACCCGACCCCCGGCCCCGGCCAGGTCCGGATCGCCGTAGCCGCCGCCGGAGTGCATCTGCTGGACACCGCCCTGCGCGAGGGTATGCAGGGCCCGCTGCCCGAGCCGCCCGTGCTGCCGACCGTGCCCGGCCGGGAGGTCGCCGGGACCGTCGACGCGGTCGGCGCGGGAGTCCCCGGCGAATGGCTCGGCAAGCGGGTCGTCGCCCACCTCGGCTTCGCCCCCGGCGGCTACGCGGAACTCGCCGTCACGGATGTCGAGCGGGTCCACGAGATCCCCGAACGGCTCGACCCCGCCGCGGCCGTCGCGATGATCGGCACGGGCCGTACGGCCATGGGCATCCTCCAGTTCGCCGAGCTGGGCCCGGACTCGGTGGTGCTGGTCCCGGCCGCCGCCGGAGGCATCGGCACGCTGGTGGTGCAGTACGCCAAGAACGTGGGCGCCACCGTGATCGGGCTGGCCGGGGGACCCGGGAAGACCGCGCGGGTCGCGGCCAACGGCGCCGATCTCGCCGTGGACTACCGCGACCCCGCCTGGGCCGACGAGCTGCGGACCTGGCTCGACGGCCGTCAGGTGACCCATATCTTCGACGGCGTCGGCGGCGACGCGGCCCGTACCGCGCTCACCCTGCTCGCCCCCGGCGGACAGCACCTGGTCTTCGGCTGGTCCGGCGAGGGGCTGCACGACGGGGAGCCGTATCTCGTCGAGGGCGTCTCCGAGGAAGTGCTCGGGCCGGTGATGATGCAGAAGGCCGGTGGCCCCAACCCGGTCCGCACGCTGGAGCTGCGGGCCCTCGCGGAGGCCGCCGCGGGCCGGCTGGTCCCCGCCGTGCAGCGCTTCCCGCTGGCCGAGGCGGCGGCGGCCCACCGCGCGCTGGAGACCCGGGGCACGATCGGCAAGGTCGTACTGGAGCCGTGACCGTCACAAGGCGGCAAGGTCCTACTGAGCCGTGACCGTCACAAGGCGGCGGCTTAGCAGGACGGGCCCGGGACCGCGACAAAGCATTGGCAAAGGGCCCCGGTCCGGCCCCCGCCCCGGATGCGGGGGGTACCCATCCATGGTCGACTGAGCGGATGAGTGGCACCCGAGCAGGTGAGCCCGCCACACAGTCCGACTCCCGCCGCTGGTGGGGCCTGGTGATCATCGGTCTCGCCCAGCTGATGGTGGTGCTGGACGCCACCATCGTCAGCATCGCGCTCCCCTCGGCCCAGGCCGACCTGGGGATGTCCAACGGCAACCGGCAGTGGGTCATCACCGCGTACACGCTCGCCTTCGGCGGGCTGCTGCTGCTCGGCGGCCGGGTCGCCGACCTGGTCGGCCGCAGGCGCACCTTCGTCATCGGGCTGATCGGCTTCGCCGGGGCGTCCGCGCTCGGCGGGGCCGCGGTCAGCTCCGGGATGCTCTTCGGCGCCCGTGCCCTCCAGGGCGTCTTCGCCGCGCTCCTCGCGCCCTCCGCGCTGAGCCTGCTGGCCACGACGTTCACCGATCCACGCGAGCGCGGCAAGGCGTTCGGCATCTACGGGGCGATCGCGGGCAGCGGCTCGGCGATCGGCTTCATCGTCGGCGGACTGCTCACCGAGTACCTGAACTGGCGCTGGTGTCTGTACGTCAACGTCCCCATCGCGATCATCGCGGTGTTCGGGGCGCTGTCGCTGCTGCACGAGCAGCCCGGCCAGCCCGGCGCCCGGCTGGACATCCCCGGCGCGATCCTGGGCTGCGGCGGCCTGGTCGCCATCGTGTACGGCTTCAGCGAGGCCGAGCCGCGCGGCTGGACCGACCCGCTGGTGCTCGCCCTGTTCGCGGGCGGTGTGGCGCTGCTGGTGGCGTTCGTGTGGTGGCAGACCAGGGCGCCCAGGCCGCTGCTGCCGCTGCACATCATCAAGGACCGCAACCGGGCGGGCTGCTTCCTGACCATGACCCTGGCGACCATCGGGCTGTTCGGGCTGTTCCTCTTCCTGACCTACTACCTCCAGGTCATCCTGGGCTACTCCCCCGTCATGACCGGCCTGGGCTTCCTGCCGCTGACGGTCGCCATCATCATCGGCTCGACCCAGATCTCGGCCCGGCTGCTCCAGCATGTGGCGCCGCGCGCCCTGATGGTGCCGGGCATGTTGCTGGCGGCGGGCGGGATGCTGCTGCTGACCCGGATCACGGTCCGCTCCGACTACGCCAGCGAGATCCTCCCGGCGCTGGCCCTGATGGGCCTCGGGATGGGCCTGACGTTCATGCCGGTGTTCGCCACCGCCACGGCGGGGGTCGCCCCGAAGGACTCCGGGGTCACCTCGGCGACCGTCAACACGGCCCAGCAGGTGGGCGGTTCCATCGGCACGGCGCTGCTCAACACGATCGCCACCACCAGTACGACGGCGTACATCGCGGCCCACCTGACCAGCCCGGCCGGCCGCGCCCGGGTCGTCGCCGAGGGCACGGTCCACGGCTACACGACGGCCATCTGGTGGGCGGCGGGGGTCATGGTCCTGGCGGCCCTGGTGGCGGGCCTGATGGTCACGGCGAAGGCCCCGAATCACGAGTCGAGGACGAGCAGCCCGGTCCCGGAGTCGGTTTCCTGACGCCGCCCGCCCCGGGCAGCGCGAAGGGCGGCCCCGCAGCCGCTCGCCCAGCGCAACGGAGAGGGCGGCCCCGCGCCCAGCGGAACCGCCCCCTCCAGCCGACGGACGTCAACCGACGCCGGTCACTTCACCACCGCCTTCGTCGCCTTGCTCACCGCCGACCCGTCCTTGTGACCGGTCCGCTTGGCGACCACCTTGACGGTGATCTTCTTGCCCTTCTGTGCCGACTTCAGCACCAGCGACGCCTTGGTCGCCCCGCCGATCGCCCGCCCGTTCGCGTACCACTGATACGTGTACGAGGTCGGCGCCGGACTCCATGTCCCCTTGCCCGCCTTCAGCGTCCGCCCCACCTTCGCGGTCCCGGTGATCACCGGGACCTTGGTGGCCTTCGGCGCGTCCCCCTTGGCCACGGTCACCGCCGGGGAGGTCGCCGCACCGGGGCGCCAGCCCGACCGGTGCGCGGTCACGGTCACCGTCAGCTTCTTGCCGACGAGCGAGGCGGGCACGGTGTACGTCTTCCCGATCGCCCCGCCGATCGCCCGCCCGTCGGCCTTCCACTGGTACGTGTACGAGGTCGGCGCCGCCGACCAGGTGCCCGGCGCGGCGGTGACCTTGGCGCCGGTCTTGGCCGTGCCGGTCACCTTGGGCGCTGCGGTGCTGGTGAGCTGCGGCTCGGTGACCGTGAAGCCGTTGACCTGGTGCTGGCAGCAACCCGTGTACACCGAGGCGTTCCAGTAGCCGGGCGCGACGCCGGTCAGGTCGAGGGTGACCGTGACCGACCGGTGGTCGGGGGCGACCGAGTCGGGGACCGACCGGATGGTGCGGCCGTCGCGGTAGATCCGCAGCTCGGTGGCCGGGCCCAGCGCGGTACCGGTGATCGTCACCTTGGCCTTGGTGCCGGAGACGGCGGTGGCGGGGCTGATCCCGGTGACATCCGTGTCGTCCGGTCCGCACACCGCCGAGCGGCAGGCCAGCCGTACCTGGTAGGAGGTGCGGGAGGATTTCTCGGGCAGCCCCAGCAGGAACACGCTGGGGCTGGCCAGCGACGAGTTGCCGCCCGCCGCGCACTGCCAGCCGGTCGGGATGTACTCCTGGCAGCCGTTGTTCCAGGCGGTGTTGTAGAGCGCCGGGACCGCCGTGGCGGTGGCACCGGTGGTGTCGGTGACGTCCAGGTCGAAACGGTCGAACCCGGCGGTCGGCAGCACCGCGCAGACCGCCGTACGGCTCTCGTCGAGCGTGCCGGTGATCGGGCCGTAGCCGTAGGCCACGGATGGCACCCGTACGCATTCGGGCGCCGGTCCGCTGGCGGTCCCGATCCGCAGGGCGTCCAGCCGGTAGGCGGGGGCGGCCGGGAGGGTGGCCGGGGTCTGCACCAGCACCTGGTAGCTGGTGGAACCGGTCACCGAGCAGGAGCGGTTGCGCCAGGAGCAGTCGGCCTCGCCGTCCGCGTCGAACACCACGAGGTTGGCGGTGCCCTGGGCGTCCCGGGCGTTCAGGTGCAGCACGTCGGTGGCGGCGCCGGTGGTGATCCGGTGGCAGCGCAGGGTGCCGGGCCCGCCGGACGTGCCCGCCAGGGAGGGTCCGCCGACCTTCGCCGCCGCGCTGGTGGCACAGCCCGCCGAGGAGGCGGTCGCGGTGACGTCCCGCCGGGTCAGGGTGTAGGAAGCGGTCTGCTCACGGCCGGTGACCAGGACCGTGTGGACCTGGCCCGCGGCGAGCGAACAGGCCGTCCAGCCATGGGCGGCGTACAGGTCGCAGACGCTCTCGCCGGACCCGTCCAGGACCGAGAGTCGGGCCGCGGCTCCGCCCGAGGTGGCGATCAGCTGGAGCGCCTCGGTGCGCGGACGCGGATCGGCGGGGAGGGTGAAGCAGTGCGCGAAGGCGTCCTCGCCGGTGGTGAAGGCGGCCTTGGCGCCGCCGTCCGCGAAGCTCCCGGCGGGCAGCACCGGGCAGCCGCTCGGCCCGTCGGTGCGGTACAGGGCGAGGGAGTAGGCACCGAGCGCGTGTTCGGCGCTGTCCTCGGTGTGCACCAGCACCCGGTAGGGGGCCGTGCCGGTCAGCTCGCAGTCGCCGAGGGCGAGCTGGGACGCCGAGCACTGGGCCGTGCCGGTGGCGTCCACCGCCTCCACCTCGACATCGACGCCGGTCACGGCGAGCGGGGTGAGCGCCGCGATCCGGGCCCCCCGGGGCACGTCCAGCGCCAGACAGTCGTACTGCCCGGCCGACTTCAGCTCGCCCCGGTACAGCCCAGTGCGGGTCGGCACGCATCCGGCGGCGGAGGAGCGGTCGTACAGGAGCAGGTCTTCGGCGGTGTCGCGGAAGAGGTACGCCTCGTCGAGGACGGCCAGATAGCGGCCCTCGGCGGGGAGTCGGCAGGGGTCGGTCGCCCAGCAGACGCGCTCGCCGTCCGGGCCGAGCACCATGACAGGCGTGGAGGCATTCTTGTCGACCTGGTGGACCAGCAGGGCACGCGGCTGGTCGACGGTGAAGGTGAAACAGGGGTGCACCCGGAAGTCCAGGCCGGTCAGCGGGCCGAAGGGGCGGACGGCGGCGGTCCGGCAGCCCTGCGGGTCGGTGAGCGAGCGGGCCTTGACCGCGTACTCGGCGGGGAAGCCCCGCCCCGGCGTCGGCACCTGCGAGATGACCCGGTAGGGGCCCTCGCCGGGCAGTACGCAGCTGTCCTCATGCTGGCCGTCGGGCGCGAAGGGCGGGCAGATCCGGGCGCCGGTGGTGTCGGTGATCCAGGCGTTCACCCCGCCGTAGACCTTGGTGTTCCGGGTGAGCAGGACGTTCTCGCCCGGGACGCCGGTGAAGGGCTGGCAGTCGAGTTGCAGGGCGCTGCGCGCGAACCGGCTGGCCGTGGGGGTGTCCCAGCGGGTGCCGACGGGGCTGAAACAGCCCTCCGTGGCCGCGCCGAGGGGGACCAGGGTCAGCCGGGCGGACGTCGGATTCCCGCGGTCGTTGACGACCTTGAGGGTGTGGTCACCGGCGGCCGGGACCTCGCACCAGCCGTTCTCCCGGGTCTGCTCGTCGTGGCAGTCCACCGGGGTGCCGTCGGCCGCCGTCAGCTCGATGTACGCGTCGGGCGCGTTGTACAGCGACGCCTTGTACAGACCGGCCGCTGGGACGGTCACCGTGAAGCAGGCGCTCCCGTCGGCCGGGATGTCCGCCTTCCCCACGGCGTCCCCCGGGTCGCCGAAGGGGGCGAGGGCGAGCGGCGCGCAGTCGGCGGCCGGGGCGGCGGTCGCCGGGGCGGCACCGGTGAGGGTGAGCAGCGAGGCGAGCAGGGAGACGACGGCGGCGAGACCGGCGGAGGTGGTGAACAGCCGCCGGTCGGTCGTACGTCCGGTGGGTCTCAGTCGGCTCAGGCGTCTTGGCTGTCTCGCAGACGGACGGGAATCTTCGGGCACGCAATCCCCCCAGGATCGGTGAAAGTTGAGGGGATAGTGACACATGTATCCGACAGTGTTCACACAGGTATCCGGACGCCAAGAAGGGCGGCGAGCGGAAAGGCCCCGTCCTAGTCCCGTCCCGCCACCCGGTCCGCCACCCGGTCCAGCCGGGACGAGCGGGCCGCCGGGGACGTGGTCTCCCGGCGGTCCGCCGCCCGGTACGTGGCGTACATGCCCTGCACGCCCAGCCAGCGCAGCGGCTCCGGCTCCCACTTGCGGACCTGGTGGTCGACCCAGGGCAGATCGGTGAGTTCGGTGCGTCCGCCCTGCCCGGAGTCGCGCTGGAGAGGACCAGCAGCCCGGTCCCGGAGTCGGTGTCCTGACGCCGCACCGGCCAACGGGCGGACGGGCCCCCGACCGCAGCAGGGGGCCGAGATGGAGCGCGGAGCGTTCTCCACTCTCGGAAGTTCCTTTTCCGCGCGGGGGCGAGAGGCTGACCCGTGAGCGATCGGCCCCGCCGGAACGGGAGCCAATCGCCGTTCCCCGTACGCCCTTGATACGTCGGGGGTACCGTTCTGAGTGACCAGGTGAGAACGGAGTCAGTATGCCCCAGCACACGGACGACCACATTGGCGCACGCATTGCCGACTACCGGAAGTTGCGCCAACTCACGCAGACGGGACTAGCCCAACGCGCCTTCGTATCCCGAGGGACAATCGCCAAGATAGAAGCCGGACTAACCCCTGCGACACCGGCAATCGTTGCTGCGGTGGCCCGAGTACTTGAGGTCGATGTCGCGGTTCTCAATGGTCAGCCCTACGTGTCAGAAATGCAGCAGGACAAGCTGGACCGCATGATTACGCCGCTGTCCGACGCACTCGACCTGTACGACCTTGGGCCAGATTTGGAAGTCAGCCCAAGACCTGTCGCCGTGATAGCGGATGACGTAAGGAAGTTGTGTGCCAGCGCTTGCGCGACCGAGTATCAGGGTGTGGGTTCCAAGCTCCCTGGTCTCATAGGTGAGCTGACAACTGCCGTGAGCCTCTTGCCTGATGGTCGCGAGCGCCGTGAGGCTGCTTCATCGCTTAGTTGGGCATACTGGGTTGCTTACGAGTTCGCCTATCGACTCGGCTACCAACAACTCGCGACGATCGCGCTGGAGCGCATGGGGTGGATGGCGGAGCAAGCACAGGACCCCTTGCTGCTCGCCCTCCGTCTGGGCAAGCGAAGCAGCATGTTGCTTCGGCGCGGGAACAATCAGTTGGCGTTGAAGGTGCTGGAGCGGGGTCACCGACTGATTGATCAGTACGGCAAACCTGATTCGGTTGAGGCGTTGGCACTGTCCGGAACCCTTCATCTGGCTGGCGCCATCGCAGCAGCGCAAGCGAAGAACGGTGACGCAGTCAGCGGTCAACTAGAACTAGCGCGTAGAGCAGCACAGCAGATCGGTCGGGATGTCCCTCGGGTCTACTGGACGTCGTTCGGAGGGACGAACGTCACTCACTTCGACGTCGCCACGGCGGTTGAACTGGGGAATTTCGGAGCGGCGATGAAGTCGGCCCGGAAACTTCATTTCCCTTCCGATCATCCCAGAATGCGCATCGGTCGATACCACATCGAAATGGCTCGGGCTTACTCGCAGATGGGGAAGCCGGAATCGGCGGAGAAAGCACTGAACATCGCGCGGGAGGTTGCTCCACAGCAGGCTCGATATCATCCGCTGATGCGGGAAACCATCGCTGTCCTGGTGCGTCGGCAACGGCGCGCACCACAGGGACTGGCCTCCCTTGCCGCGTGGGTTGGCATGTAGGGCCTGTCAAGGGCCGCAGTGTTCCTGATCGGGGAACACTGCGGCCCTTTCGCATCGGCACTCTGAGGTGAGCACAGAAGACCCCCGCGACGCGGATACGTCCGGGGGCGTGGCCAACCTGAGAGAGCAGGTCAACATGCTGAAGTTTATCCGCCCGTTCGTGGGCTGGGCGCTGGGTGTCTTACTGCCCGGGGAGGGGAAGCGGCGGGCGGGTGCCCGTCCGGCTCCCCAGGCCCCCGCGCCCCGGTCGCCCTACGGGGTCCCTACGCCGCCGGACGGGGCGGCTACGGCGTTGGTCCGGCCCGTATGTGGCCGCTGCCGAGAGCGAGTTCGACGCCGGTACGGCGGTCCTGGTGCGGCCCTACTACCCGGCCGGTGAGGACGACCGCGCCCGGGAGCGGGAACGGGTCCGTGACTGGCAGGACAGCGAGCGGGAACGGTGGCGTCGGCGCGCGCTCGCGTTCACGCTGCGGCGGGCCGCCGAGGACTCGGTACGCGCTGTGTGCGCGGACGCGTCCACCCCGCAGACGAGGGGTGGGGGTCCGCGGTGGTATCGCTGAAGAAGTGCCCTCGGCCCCGGATGTGCGGCACGGAAACCGTGATGCCCGTCGACCTCATCGCCATCATGTTCGTGTCGGTCAAGGACACCGCCCCGGACACCGTTGCCCGCTCACTGCGCTGCTGTCTCCAGGAGCACTCCGGAGGCCGTCATCACGACCTGGTGTGGGAACTGGACGATCCCAGCGACGGCGAGGTGTGGGCCCAGTGGGCGGACGGCTGCCCGCCCGACACGTTCCGGACCGTACCCGACTGCAACAGCGGCCAAGACACGGTGTGCACCCTGTTCGACGGCCATCCGGGCTGCCACACCTTCGAATACACCGACCCCGTAGCAGAAGCCATCCGCAGCGATCCGGAGTTCCAGCGCGAGGCGGGGCGGTTGCGGAAGCTGATCGACCGGCACATTCCCCGGCAGCCGTCCGGGGACGGCGACGCCGGGGAGGTGGAGGCGCGGTGAACGCCGGTACGCCCCCCGCCCCAGGCGCCTCGCACCTGACCATCGAGACCTACCGGGTCCGCCCGGACGGCGAACGCGTCGACCGCACCCCGGTGATCGTGTACCGGCCCGGCGAGGTGCCCCCCGGGATCGGCACCCGACGCTGGCCGCCGTGCCGCTGCCCGCGCTGCCGGACCGGGGACGGCCCGCGCGGGGCCTGGTAGCGGCCCCGTGAGGCCCGGGGCGCGGGTTCAGTCCCGTCCCGCCACCCGGTCCGCCACCCGGGCCAGTCGGGACGAGCGGGCCGCCGGGGCCGTGGTCTCCCGGCGGTCCGCCGCGCGGTACGTGGCGTACATGCCCTGCACGCCCAGCCAGCGCAGCGGCTCCGGCTCCCACTTGCGGACCTGGTGGTCGACCCAGGGCAGGTCCGTGAGTTCGGTGCGTCCGCCCTGCCCGGAGTCGCGCTGGACCAGATCGCGCAGGGTGCGGGCGGCGAGGTTGGCGGTGGCGACGCCCGAGCCGACGTAACCGCCCGCCCAGCCGAGCCCCGTGGAGCGGTCCAGGGTGGCCGTCGCGCACCAGTCGCGCGGCACGCCCAGCACCCCCGACCAGGCGTGCGCGACCCGGACCCGGGCGAGCGCCGGGAACATCCGGACGAGGATCTCGCGCAGCGCCACCACGGTCGCCGCCTGGGTACGGCCGTCGTTGTCGGTGCGCGAGCCGAAGCGGTACGGCACTCCGCGCCCGCCGAGCGCGATCCGGCCGTCCGCCGTGCGCTGGGCGTACATGTAGGCGTGGGCCATGTCGCCGACCGTCTCCAGGCCGTTCCAGCCCACCGCCGCCCACTGCTCCTCGGTGAGCGGCTCGGTGGCGATCATCGAGGAGTTCATGGGCAGCCAGGTGCGCCGCTGGCCCTTGAGGGAGGCGGTGAAGCCCTCGGTGCAACGCAGCACATAGGGCGCGCGTACCGTGCCGTACGGCGTGACCGCGTGCTGCGGGCGGATCTCGGTGACCGGCGTCCCCTCGTGGATCGTCACCCCGAGCGCCTCGACGGCCGCCGCGAGACCGGTCACCAGTTTCACCGGGTGGATTCGGGCGCCGTGCGGGGTCCAGGACGAGCCCACCGCGTCGATCACCCGGACCCGTTCGGCGGTCTCCCGGGCGCCGTACAGCTCCCGGTCCCGCTCGCCGTAGGAGAGTTCGTGCTCGTGGTGCGCCTTGAGCCGGGCGAGCTGCGCCGGGGTGCACGCCACCTCCAGGACACCGCCCTGGTGGATGTCGGCGTCGATGCCCTCCGCCGCGGCGGCCCGGATCACCTCGTCCACCGTGTCGTTCATGGCCCGCTGGAGCCGTACGGCGGCGTCCTTGCCGTGCAGCCGCGCGTACCGGTCGCGGCCCGCGATGCCGTTGTAGAGCCAGCCGCCGTTGCGGCCGGAGGCCCCGTAGCCGCAGAACTTCTGTTCCAGCACGGTGATCCGGAGGTAGGGCGCGGCCCGCTTCAGGTAGTAGGCGGTCCACAGCCCGGTGTACCCGCCGCCGACGATGGCCACGTCCACGTCCGTGTCGCCGGACAGGGGTTCCCGGGGCGGCGGGAAGCCGTCCTGCGCGAACCAGAAGGAGACACCGCCGTTCACGGCACGGCTGCCGACACTGCTGCTCATGGCCCGGACGGTAACCCGTGTGCGCTGCCCCTGTCTTCTTCGGATTCCGTGGTTCCGTGGTGCCGTACGACGGAAAACGCGGTGATCCGGCGCGGGTACGTCCGTAGAGTCCCGTGGGTGAGAGTCCCGATGGGGATCGAGATCCCTGAGCCGCTCGCCACCGCCCAGACACGCTCCAACGGCGCCGCCGGACGGGCCTTCCTGGCCGCGCTGCCCGGCCTGGCGGCCGATCTCCTGGACCGCTGGGACCTGCGGACGGACGGTCCACCGATGAGCGGGATGACCGCGCTGGTGCTGCCGGTGAGGCGCGGCGACGGCAGCGGGACCACCGCCGTACCCGGCGACGGCGACGGCAGCGGGAGTGACGCCGTACCCGGCGACGACGGCGGGAGCGCCGCCGTCCTCAAGCTGCCGTTCCGGGACGCCGAGACCGAGGGCGAGCCACTCGCCCTGCGCGCGTGGGACGGCGATGGCGCGGTCCGGCTCCTGGAGCACGACCCGGCGACCGGCGCGCTGCTCCTGGAGCGCCTCACCCCGGTCCACCACCCCGACCCGCACACGGCGGTCCTGGTCGTCGCCCGGCTGCTGGCCCGTCTGACGGCCGTCCCGGCTCCGGCGGGGTTGCGCCGCCTCGCCGACATCGCGGGCGACCTGACCGACCGGACCCCCTGGGCCCTGACCCGGGTCCCGGACCCGGACACCCGCCGTCTGCTGGCCGACTGCGCGGCGGCCGTACGGGAGGTGCTGCCGGAACCCGGCGACCGGCTGCTGCACTGGGACCTGCACTACGAGAACGTGCTCCGCGCGGAGCGCTCCCCCTCACTGGCGATCGACCCCAAGCCGCTGGCCGGGGACCCCGGGTTCGACCTCTACCCCGCGCTCGCCAACCGCTTCGACCCGGCGGACCTGCCCTGGCGCTTCGACGCGCTGACGGACGTCCTGGGCCTGGACCGGAACCGAGCGCGCGCGTGGACGCTCGCCCGGGTGCTCCAGAACGCCCTCTGGGCGGTCGAGGACGGGGATGAGATGGAGGAGGAAGTGATCGAGATCGGGCGGAGGGTGCGGGCGTGGCGGTGAACTCCCGGGGGCTCAGCGCAACGCCCCGAGGCGCCCGTCCAGAACCTCCGTCACACGGTCGGCGACCCCGAGGTGGGTGCGGTCGTGGGTGACCAGGACGGTCGCCGTGCCCCGCTCCCGGGTGAGCCGGGCGATCAGTTCCAGGACGGCGGCCCCCCGCTCGTGGTCGAGGGCACTGGTCGGCTCGTCGACCAGCAGCACCTTGGGGTCGTTCATCAGCGCGCGGGCGATGTTGACCCGCTGGCGCTGACCGCCGGAGAGCTGGTGGGGCCGCCGGTGCGCCAGCCCGCCGAGTCCCACGGCGTCGAGCAGGTCCCGGGCCCGGGGCGCCGCCTTCCGCGCGGAACGCCCGTCGAGATGGGCCATCACCTGGAGCTGTTCGGCGGCGGTGAGGGACGGCAGCAGATGGGGCTGCTGGAAGACCGTGCCGATCCGGTGGCGGCGCAGCGCGGTCAGCTCGCCCCGGCTCATCCCGGCGGTCGCCACGCCGTCGACGGTGACCGTCCCGGCGTCCGGGGTGATCAGCGTGGCGGCGACGGCCAGCAGGCTGGACTTGCCGGACCCGGAGGGACCCACGACGGCGGTGAGGGTACCGCCGGGCACGTCCAGGCCGACCCGGTCCAGCGCGGTCAGCCGGGAGTCGCCGTCGGGGTAGGTGAGGGTGACGCCGGTCAGGTTCAGGCTCATCGGGCACTTCCGAGGGCGGTCAGCGGATCGACGGAGGTGATCCGGCGCACGGACAGGGCGGCACCGAGCGCACCGAGGGCGACCGTCACCGCCGCCGGGCCGAGCAGGGTGGCGGGGTCGAGGACGAAGGGGACGGCGGAGCGGGCGACGACCGCGCCGAGCGCGGCGGCCGTGCCGGTGCCGAGCAGGGTGCCGCCGACCAGCAGGACGACCGCCTGTCCGAGGGCGTCCCCCAGCAGCCGGGGCGTGCCCGCGCCGAGCGCCTTGAGCACGGCGATGTCACCACCGCGCTGAATGGTCCACACGGTGAAGAACGCCCCGATGACCAGCGCGGAGATCGCGAACAGGAACCCCCGCATCAGTTGCAGGGAGCCGTTCTCGGAGGTGTACGAGCCGATCGCGGACAGCGAGTCGTCCTTGCCGACCGTCCGGGTCCCGGCGGCCCGGTCGACGGCGGCGGGGTCGACGCCGGACGCGGTGTCCAGGGCGACGACGGTGGCGTACGGCCGTTCCCCGTCCCCGGTGGCCGGGGCGATCCGCCGCCAGACGGCGAGGTCGGTCCAGACGACCGGCGTATGGCTGAAGTAGGCGTCCCCCCGGACGGCGGCGACGGTCAGCCGCTGCCCGGCCAGGGTGAGGCTGTCCCCGGGTCCGACGCCCAGCTCGTCGGCCGCCGGGACGGACAGCACGGCCGTACGCCCGGTCGGCGCCCCGGCGTCGGGGGCGAGCGGCGAGCCGGGCCGCACACCGAGCACGGACACTCCGGCGCCCCGGTCGCCCGCGGTGGCCCGGGTGGTGGCCAGACCGAGCGGTTCGGCCGACGTGACCCCGGGCGCGTCCGCCCACGTCCGCCACTGCCGCTCGGTGACGGTGGAGTCGGCGTACGACAGGTCCTGTCCGGCGGCGGGCGCGGCGAAGGCGATCCGGTCGGCGGGCAGCGAGGTGATCGCGGAGATGTTCTGCCGCGCCAGCCCGGCGGTCAGCCCGGACAGCAGCCCGACCAGCAGGGTGATCAGTACGACGACGGTCCCCATCAGGGCGAAGCGCCCTTTGGCGAACCGGAGGTCCCTCCAGGCGACGAACACGACCGGGCCTGCCTTTCTGCTGTTGGGGGGGGTGTGTACGGGTGCGGTTTTCGTGCGGGTGCGTGGTGCACGGATGGGTTGGGCGCGGGTGCGCTGTGTGCGGGTGCGCTGTGTACGGGTGCGTTGTGTACGGATGCGCTGTGTACGGATGCGCTGTGTGCGGGTGCGGCGCCAGGGCCCTGAGGCTCCTACCGCGCTGGTGCTCCCCCATGGCCCTGCTCACCCTCCCCGCCCCCGCCCCGGCCGCGCTTCTGGCGGGGGAGGGGAACCGGCGGGCCGAAAGACCCCCCGCGGTTTGCACCTTTCGACAGAGGCCGGGGCGCCCGCGGCTTCCTTACCCTGGAAGGCCCGCGACCCAGGAAGCACCGTGAACCTCGCCCCCGCCGCCGTCTCCGGCCCAGCCGCCGCCGTACCGCCCGTCACCCGGGCCCTGACCTGGTGTCTGCACCTGCTGGTCGTCGGGCTGCTCGCGCTGACCGCCGTACGGGCGGTGGCCGACGGGCAGTCGCACGCCGGGGCGGTCGTCGCGGTGGCCGCGCTGTGCGGGCTGGCCTACGCGGTCGGCCCGCTGCTGCCCCCGGTCGGCCGGTCCCGCCGGGCGGCGGCGCTGTGGCTGGCGGGTGTGGGCGCGGTCTGGCTGGTGCTGCTGGCGCTGTCCGCCGACGCCGTCTGGGTGGCCTTCCCGCTCTACTTCCTCCAGCTCCATCTGCTCTCCCGCCGGGCCGGACTCGCCGCGGTGTCGGCGACGGCGGGCGCGGCCGTCGCCGGGTTCGCCGCCCACCAGGACTCGTTCGCCGCGGCGATGGTCATCGGGCCCGCGCTGGGCGCGGCCGTCGCGGTCGCGGTGGTGTGGGGGTACCAGGCGCTGTACCAGGAGAGCGAGCGGCGCCGCCGGCTGATCGAGGAGCTGACCGCCACCCGCGCCGATCTCGCCGCCGCCCAGCACATGGCCGGTGTGCTGGCCGAGCGCGAACGCCTCGCCCGGGAGATCCACGACACCCTCGCCCAGGGGCTGACCAGCGTCCAGTTGCTGCTGCGGGCCGCCGAGCGGGCGCTGCCGGACCGGCCGGACACCGCCGCCCGCCATGTCGGCCAGGCCCGGCAGACGGCGATGGACAATCTCGCCGAGGCCCGCCGTTTCGTCGCCGCGCTCACCCCGCCCGCCCTGGAGAACAGCACCCTCGCGGGCTCCCTGGAGCGACTGTGCGCGACCACCGCCGCCCGGCATCCGCTCAGCGCACGGGCCCGCGTCACGGGCGACCCCGTGCCCCTGCCGACCGCCCATGAGGTGGCCCTGCTGCGGATCGCGCAGTCCGCCCTCGCCAACACGGTCCGGCACGCGCGGGCCACCACCGCGGACCTGACCCTCGGCTACACCGCCGCCCTCGTCACCCTGACCGTCACCGACGACGGCACCGGTTTCGACCCCGCCGCCCGTCCGCCCGCCTCACCGGACGGCGGCTTCGGCACCTCGGCGATGCGCGCCCGCGCGGAGTCCCTGGGCGGCACGCTGACCATAGAGTCGGCCCCCGGCCAGGGCACGGCACTGAGGGCGGTCCTTCCTGTGCCGGAGGCGAGCGCGGGCGCTGGCGCCGGCAACGGGGCGGAGGGGTGGGCGTGATCGTGATCGGGGCGCGGCGCGGCGCGGCGCGTATGTGCCCGCTCCGGAAGGCAGCCCCTACACGACCGCTCGGGGAGACGGCTCACATGCGCCCACTCCCGAAGACGGCTCCTACGCGACCGCTCCAGGAGACGGCCCGCTCATGACCCCGCCCGGAGACGCCCCATGAACCCGCAAGGAAACCCACCCCCCGGCACCACCTCGCCGCCCTCCACCCCACCACCGTCCATCCGGCTGCTCCTCGCCGACGACCACCCTGTGGTGCGGGCCGGACTGCGCGCGGTACTGGAGACCGAGCCGGGCCTCACGATCGTCGCCGAGGCCGCCACCGCCGAGGAGGCCGTCGAGCGGGCGGCGGCCGGGGACATCGACGTGGTCCTGATGGACCTCAGGTTCGGCGGAGGCGGCGGCACACGCACGACGACCGGCACGGCGATGGGCACGGCAACCGGCACGGCAATGGGCGGCGCGGAGGCCACCGCCGCCATCACCGCCCGCCCCGGCGCCCCCCGCGTCCTGATCGTCACCACCTACGACTCCGACGCCGACACCCTGCCCGCGATCGAGGCGGGCGCCACCGGCTATCTCCTCAAGGACGCCCCGCCCGAGGAGCTGGCCGCCGCCGTCCGGACCGCCGCCGCGGGCCGCACCGCGCTGGCCCCGGCGGTCGCCGAACGCCTCCTGATCCGCCTCCGCACCCCCGCCACCGCCCTCACCCCCCGGGAGACGGACGTCCTCACCCTGGTCGCCGAGGGCCTGTCCAACCAGGCCGTGGCCGACCGGCTCCACCTCACCGAGGGCACCGTCAAGTCCCATCTGGCCCGCGTGTACACCAAACTGGACGTGGACTCCCGTACGGCGGCCGTGGCCACGGCGACAACCCTGGGCCTGATCCGCCGCTGACGCCCTCCCGTGCCCCACACACGAAGGAGCCCGCAGTGACCAGCGCCCCCTCCCCCATCGTCCGCACAGCGTCCGGCGCGGTGCGCGGCCGGAACGAGGACGACCTCGCCGTGTTCCGGGGCGTGCCGTTCGCCCGCCCCCCGGTCGGCGAGGCCCGCTTCACGGCCCCCTTGCCCCCCGTCCCGTGGGACGGCGTCCGGGACGCCACCGCGTTCGGCCCACCGCCCCCGCAGACCCCCCTGGGCCCCCCGTTCCCACTGCCGCCGCCGGCCTCGTACGACTGGCTGACGGTGAACGTGTGGACCCCGGCGCCCGACCCGGCGGCGCGGCGGCCGGTGATGGTGTGGATCTACGGCGGCGCCTACGCGGCCGGTTTCTCCGCCGGTTACGACGGCCGACGGCTGGCCCGGCAGCGGAACCAGGTGATCGTGACCCTCAACTACCGGGTCGGGATGGAGGGTTTCGGCCAGTTGCCCGACGCCCCCGCCAACCGGGGCCTGCTGGACCAGGTCGCCGCGCTGCGCTGGGTGCGGGAGAACATCGCCGGGTTCGGCGGCGACCCGGAGCGGGTCACGGTCTTCGGCGAGTCGGCGGGCGCCGGTTCGGTGGCGGCGCTGCTGGTGATGCCGGACGCGAAGGGCCTCTTCCAGCGGGCGGTCGCACAGAGCGTGCCGGGTACGTTCTTCTCCCCCGAGCTGGCCAGTGACATCGCGTCCGCCCTGGTGGCACCGCTCGACCTGCCCCCCACGGCCGCCGCGCTGGCCGCAGTGGACCCGCACGAACTGGCCATGACCAGCGCCGCGCTGCTCCCGTCGATGACGGACCACCACGACCGCTGGGGCGTGGTGGCGCACACACTGACCCCGTTCTCCCCGGTGGTGGACGGCGAGGTCCTGCCCCAGGCGCCGTGGCGGGCTCTGGCAGCAGGCGCGGCCAGGGACGTCCCCCTGCTCACCGGCCACACCCGGGACGAGTTCCGCCTGTTCCACGCCCTGAGGACGGAACAGAAGGGACGGAGCCCGATCGCGGCGGCATCGGCGCGCACGACACTGGACCGGTTCGGCCCAGGCCCCTCCCCGAACTCCGCCTACCGCGCCGCCTACCCCGACGCCACCGAGGACGAGCTGTACGTGCTGGTCCAGTCCGACTGGACGTTCCGTATGCCCTCGCTCCACTTGGCGGAGGCCCACACGAGGGGCGGCGGCCGGTCGTACGTCTACGAGTTGACCTGGCCCGCCCCGGCCGACGACGGCACCCTGGGCGCCTGCCACGGCCTGGACGTCCCCCTCACCTTCGGCATGTACGAGGGCATCGCCGACCTGTTCGGACTGACCCCGACCCCGGAGGCGGAGGAGGTCTCCGCACAGTTCCGCTCGGCGTGGACGGCGTTCGCCGAGGAGGGCACGCCGGGCTGGCCGCCGTACGACACCGGGACCCGCCGGACCCGCGTCCTGGACACCCCGGGCAGGACGACGCCGTACCCGGAGGAGCCGTCCCGCCGACTGTGGGCAGACCACACCTTCGACACCCTCCCCCTCCGGGCGAACCCACCTTCGAAACACATCTAGACACCCCCCTGTCTCCACCACTTGCCCGACCAGGTATCTTGCATCGCATGGAACCAGGTGATGCGGCCAAGCAGGCCCGCGCGGCGACCCAGCTACGCAAAGGGGTCCTGGAGTACTGCGTACTCGCCCTGATGCGGGACCGCCCCCGCTACGGCGTGGAACTCCTCCAGGCACTGGAGGAGTCCGGCGCCCTCGCCACCAGCCAGGGCACGGTCTACCCGCTGCTCTCCCGGCTGCGCCGCGACGACCTGGTCACCACCACCTGGCAGGAATCCGCCTCCGGACCACCTCGTCGCTACTACGCGCTGACCGACAGCGGCCGAGCGGCACTCGACGAGTTCACCCGCGTCTGGCCCGGCTTCCGCGACGCCGTGGACGCCTTCCTGGCCGCCCCGTACCACCCCACCGGAGACCCCGTATGAAGACCACCGCCGACCCCGTACGCGACTACCTCTCCGCCGTGGAGCGGGAGACCTCCGTACTCCCCGCCGACCGCCGCCAGGAACTCCTGGCCGACCTCGCCGAACACATCGAGGTGACCCGCGCCGAACGCCCCGACACCCCCCTCACGGAGATCCTCGCGGACCTGGGCGACCCGCGCACGATCGCGTCGACGGCCCTGACGGAGGCGGGCACCCAGCAGCCCCCCACCCCGACCCCGCCCCCGAGGCGCCGCGGCAAGGTACACCCGTCGATCCCGATCCTCCTGCTGCTCCTGGCCCTCCCCATGGCCGTGATCTTCCCGAACGACGAGGGCTCCCTCGTCGGCGGCCTGCTACGGATCACCGGCGCGGTGCTCCTGTGCACCTCGGTCCATTGGACCGCCGTCCAGAAGATCACCGGCGTGATGCTCGCGGCGGTGATACCGATGGCGCTCATCGCCGCCCTGAACCGTTTCGTCGAGACCCCCGTGTCCGAGACCGGGGCCCTCGTCACCAACCTGGTGATAGCCGCGCTGCTGTTCATCCCGACGACGTGGCTGTGGAGGGTCCGACGGGCGTGAGCGCCTGGTCGCGGGGCCCCACACGCCAACGGCCCCGGACGAGAAGCCCGAGGCCGAAAGGAGCGCCCACCGACCAGACCCGCTGGTCGGCAAGGGCAAGAGCGGAGCCCCCTGTCGGATTCGAACCGACGACCTTCGCTTTACAAGAGCGGCGCTCTGACCAGCTGAGCTAAGGAGGCGCACGCGGGCGTGTAACGCCCGCGCCCCCGCAGTGTACCCACCTCAGACCCCGCCCCCGTCGAAAATTTCCGCGAAGTTCACAGCCCCAGGACTACTGACAGAACAGGTGAACGGGAGGTACCGTCCACATCCGGCCCATGCGCGCCACGCGACGGGCCGCGTTCCACCTTCCACAACGGATCGTCCGGCACGTTCCTGCCGGTAGAAGGGGGCTTCACAGCCATGGCCACTGTCACGTTCGACAAGGCGACCCGGATCTACCCGGGCTCCACAAAGCCCGCCGTCGACGCGCTGGAGATCGCGATCGAGGACGGCGAGTTCCTTGTCCTGGTCGGCCCGTCCGGTTGCGGCAAGTCCACCTCGCTCCGCATGCTCGCGGGGCTCGAGGACGTCAACGCCGGCGCCATCCGCATCGGTGACCGCGATGTCACCCACCTGCCGCCGAAGGACCGGGACATCGCCATGGTGTTCCAGAACTACGCGCTGTACCCGCACATGACCGTCGCCGACAACATGGGCTTCGCCCTGAAGATCGCCGGCGTCAACAAGGCGGAGATCCGGCAGAAGGTCGAGGAGGCCGCGAAGATCCTCGACCTCACCGAGTACCTGGACCGCAAGCCGAAGGCGCTCTCCGGCGGTCAGCGCCAGCGTGTCGCCATGGGCCGGGCCATCGTCCGTGAGCCGCAGGTCTTCCTCATGGACGAGCCGCTGTCCAACCTGGACGCCAAGCTCCGCGTCTCCACCCGTACGCAGATCGCCTCGCTCCAGCGCCGCCTGGGCATCACCACCGTCTACGTCACCCACGACCAGGTCGAGGCCATGACGATGGGCGACCGGGTCGCCGTCCTCAAGGACGGTCTGCTCCAGCAGGTCGACTCCCCGCGCAACATGTACGACCGCCCCGCCAACCTCTTCGTCGCCGGATTCATCGGCTCGCCCGCCATGAACCTGGTCGAGGTCCCGATCGCCGACGGCGGCGTCAAGTTCGGCAACAGCGTGGTCCCGGTCGACCGTGACGCGCTCTCCGCCACCACCGACAAGACGGTCACCGTCGGCGTCCGCCCCGAGCACTTCGACGTGGCCAGTGGCGAGTCCGACCAGGGCCTCGCCGTCACGGTCAACGTCGTCGAGGAACTCGGCGCCGACGCCTACGTCTACGGCACCGCCAAGCTCGGCGACACCTCCAAGGACCTGGTGGTCCGCGTCAACGGCCGTGACGTCCCGGAGAAGGGCAGCCAGCTCAACGTCGTCCCGCGCGCCGGCGAGAGCCACGTCTTCTCCACCTCCACCGGCGCCCGCCTCTCCGACTGACCGGGCCGCCACCCGCACAACGCAGCAGGTCAAACCGGGCCACCCGGCACCACACCGGCGGGCCCCGCACCACACATTGACGGAAAAGACCCCGCAAACCCCCTGCGGGGTCTTTTCCGTTCGCTCACACGACCGACAAATACCCCGGCATACGAGACATTTCGATCATCGTACGTCAACCCCGTACCCAGAAAGAGGCACCAATTCATCCCCCAAATTGGTGACTAAATGTCGCCAAATCATCACCGGGCGCTACCCTCACTCGCGTGAAGCACTCCGTGAAGCACTCCACCTACGAAGCGACGCGCCGCGGCCGGGGACCCGCCCGCCGGATCGGCCGCTCCCTCGCCTTTGTCCTGCCCGTCGTCCTGGTGCTCTCCGGGACCCTCGCGGTCACCCGTGTCAGCTGGTCGGGCAGCCCCGCCGGCGGCCCGGTGCTCACCGCCGCCGACGCCTCTGTCTCCGACGCCAAGCCGGCCGCCCCGCGCGCACCGCACGAGGTGCTCCGGGACAAGCTGCTCGCGGAGGTCCAGGAGAAGGACCCGGGCATCGCCCTGACCCATCTCCAGGAGGCCGTCGACGGCCGTCCCTCGCTCGCCAAGCACTGCGCGTCCATCGCCCGCGCCCTGGGCCGCGCCGCGGTCCAGATCTACGGCCCCACCCGCGCCCAGTCCTTCGCCCGCCCCGTCTGCGACACCGCGTACGCCACCGGCGTCATCGCCGCCCACGGCTGACCCCACCCGGGCCCGGCCCGTTCACAGCGCACACCCACACATACGGCGTCACAGCGCCCTCCGCTGTGACGCCGTCCCACGTACCCCACAGGCGCCCCGTACCGCGCGGGAGCGCCCCGTACAGTGCGGGCATGACCGATCCCAGCCCCGCCACCCCCTCCCGCCCCGTACAGGCCGTCGTGCTGGCCGGCGGCCAGGGGTCCCGGCTGCGCCCCTACACCGACGACCGGCCCAAGCCGATGGTCGAGATCCCCGGGACGGGGACGCCGATCATCGGCCACCAGCTCACCTGGCTCGCCGAAGAGGGCGTCACCGACGTGGTCATCAGCTGCGGCCACCTCGCCGACGTCCTCCAGCGCTGGCTGGACAGCACAGAACTGCCCGTCCGGGTCACCACCGCCGTCGAGACCGAGCCGCTCGGCCGGGGCGGCGGCCTCAAGTTCGCGGCGGCCCGGCTGCCCCACCCCGACCAGCCCTGGTACGCCACCAACGGCGATATCTGGACCCGCTTCTCGCTGCGCGACATGGCCGGCTTCCACGCCGAGCGCGACGCCGTCGCCACCCTCGCGCTCGCCCGCCCGCGCATTCCCTGGGGGGCCGTGCAGACCGACGGCTTCGGGCACATCACCGACTTCATCGAAGCACCGCCCACGCAGTACGAGATCAATGCCGGGGTTTATGTTTTCGCGCCGGAGTTCGCCGGGATGCTGCCGGAGCGGGGGGACCACGAGCGGACCACGTTTCCCTATCTCGCGCGGGAACGGCGGCTCGCGGGATTTCCCATTCCGCAGGGGGCGTATTGGCGGGCCATCGATACGGCGAAGGATTTGAGCGAGGCCGCGAAGGAGCTTGCCGCGCTTGGGCGTTGACGGGATCGGGGTGCCGAGTACTGTGCGTCGCGGGCTTTCCCATCATCGTGGTTGATCGCGCAGTTCCCAGCGCCCCCTAAGGCGCCGCCTCCCCCGCGTGAAAAGGCAGCCGCGGACAGCGGAAGCGCCGACACACAAAAATCGGCCCCGCGTCCCCCCATCAAGGGTCGCGGGGCCGATAGAGCCGTCGTCCATCGTGTCGCCGTGTTGGTCAGCCGGAGGGCGGGTCCAGGAGGTCGCCCACCGGCCCCTCTACCCCAACAGGCCGCCCACCAGTCCGGGCTGGCCGGACGAGGAGGAGGAGCCCTCGGCGGGGGCGCCGCCGGGGGCGCCGGACGTGCTCTCGGGCGGGGCGCCCGCCGGGCCGCCGGACGCGGGGCCGGTGGAGGTGCTGGGCGCCTGCTGCTGCGGCGTCGGCTCCTGGGCCGGTGCCTCGCCGCCGCCCGCGCCCTGCGTCTGGCTGGGCGCGCCCCCGTTCACCGCGCCGGTGTCCTGCGTGGCGCCCGGCGTCGTGGCCGCCCCCGCCGTGGGCGCCGCCGAGGTGGCGCCCTGCGTCGGGGCCGAGGAGGACGTCGACGGGGAGCCGCTGGCCTGCTGCTCACCGGACTCGCCCGGCAGCGGCGTACCCGGCAGTTCATTGCGCGGGGCCTCGCCCGGACCCGGTACGACCACCCGGTCGGCGTCCCGCACGGCACCGCCGAGCAGCGAGCCGACGAGCAGGGTCAGACCGACGACGATGGCGGTGATCAGGGCGCCGCGGCGCAGTACGTAGCGGCGCAGGTCCCACAGGTCGGCCCGGGGGCCGAGGCGGCGCCAGGCGCTGCCCGCGAGGCGGCCGTCCACGGAGTAGACGGGGGCGCCCGCGATGATCAGCGGCGACCAGGCGGCCAGATAGATGATGTCGGGGGTGTCGTAGACCGGGACGCTCTTCCAGCTGACGGTGACCAGCAGCGCCGCGGAGAGCAGCGCACCGCCCACCGCCGCCACCCGCTGCCAGCAGCCCAGCACCGTGAGCACGCCCACGATGACCTGGAGGAAGGCGATCACCAGACCGGCGCCGACCGGGTGCTCCAGGGCGAACTGGCGCAGCGGTTCGGCGACCTGCCAGGGGTGCAGGGTGTTGAGCCACTTCACC
The DNA here is from genome assembly GCF_040652095.1 of Streptomyces sp. NPDC048290. Taxonomy (NCBI): domain Bacteria; kingdom Bacillati; phylum Actinomycetota; class Actinomycetes; order Kitasatosporales; family Streptomycetaceae; genus Streptomyces; species Streptomyces sp. NPDC048290. The sequence goes on along the minus strand of NZ_JBEZLM010000006.1, from coordinate 90,281 downwards.
ATGGAGCCGCGTTCGCCGCCGTCGAAGTAGACGGGGTCGCAGAGCTTGCCCATCCCGGCGTAGATGGAGATGAAGCCGAGGAAGATGCGCAGCGGGAGGAGGACGACACCGAGGTTCATCCGGCGGCCGGGGTAGTAGGCGTGCCGGGCGGGGTCGTCGCCCTGCCGTCGCAGACGGGTCTCGGCGGTGGTCTCCGGGCCGGTGGTGTCGTCGTCCCCGAAGTCCCGGTCCGCGTAGGCGGGTTCGTCGTAGGGGGGTTCGTCGTAAGGGGGTTCGTCGTCGACGCTGCCGACGGTGCGCATATGGGGCAGCAGCCGGGTGCCGTCGCCGCCGTGGGTGCGCTGGGCGCCGACCACGGGGGTCTCGACGGTCTGGATCAGTTCGTCCTCGTCGTAGGGCTCGTACCCGGTGTATCCGGCGGGTGCCTGCACACGCGGGATGACCTGGGTCGAGCCGGTGTCGGTGAGGGGCTCGTCGGGGTGGCGGACGCCCGCGGTGCGTACGGCCTGGAGCAGACGGTGGGCGCCGGTGTCGTCGGGGGCCGAACGGCCGCTCCAGACGACGGGGCGGCGCCGGGCGGCGGCGCCGGGAGCGGCGGCTCTGCCCGCGGCGCCGGCGGCGGGGACGCGGGCCGTGGCATCGCCTGCGGGCCGCGTGCCGCGCGGCGGCTGGGGGCGCCGTGAGGAGGCGCCCAACTGCACGCGGAAGCTGGCGTGATTGACGATGACCTGCGCCGGATCGCTCGGCACCTTCACCATGCTCAGCGCGGGAGCGTCGTCGAGCCCGGAGCCGAATCCGGAGCTGAACCCCGACGAGCGGTCCCCCGTGGGTGTGCGGGGTGTTCTGGTGTCCACACTCATCTAACCGAGTGACGTGCGTTGAGGACACTGCTTTGACCTGCCGGATCTGTCCGGACCCCGTCAAGCCTGTGACGGACGCCGGAATGGACCCGTACGGGTGGCGGGACGCACGCCCGTTCCCGCCCACCGGCATCCGCCCGCTCGACTCAGGCGCCGCGCACCGCTCAACTCCGGCGCCGCGCCGCCTCGTACAGCACGATCCCCGCCGCGACCCCGGCGTTCAGTGATTCGGTGCCGCCCGGCATCGGGATCCGTACCCGGTAGTCGCAGGTCTCGCCGACCAGCCGGGACAGGCCCTTGCCCTCGCTGCCGACGACGATCGCCACCGGCCCGCCCAGCGCCTCCAGGTCCCCCAGCTCGACCTCACCGTCGGCGGCCAGCCCGACGACCACGATCCCGGCCTTCTTGTACGCCTCCAGCGCCCGGGTCAGATTGGTCGCGCGGGCGACCGGCGTACGGGCCGCCGCGCCCGCCGAGGTCTTCCACGCCCCGGCCGTCATCCCGGCCGCCCGCCGCTCGGGCACGACGACGCCATGGCCGCCGAACGCGGAGACGGACCGGACGACCGCGCCGAGGTTGCGCGGGTCGGTGACCCCGTCGAGGGCGACGATCAGCGGGTCCTCGCCCGCGTCGGCGGCCTCGGCGGCGAGGTCCTCGGGGTGCGCGTACTCGTAGGGCGGCACCTGGAGGACCAGGCCCTGGTGGTTGAGTCCGTTGGTCATGCGGTCCAGCTCGGGGCGGGGGGCCTCCATCAGGTGGATGCCGCCGCGCTCACCGGCGAGCTGGAGCGCCTCGCGCACCCGCTCGTCGTTGTCGATGAACTGCTGGACGTACAGCATCGTCGCGGGGACGCCCTCGCGCAGCGCCTCGACGACCGAGTTGCGGCCGACGACCAGCTCGGAGGTGCCGCGACCGCCGCCCCGGCGCTGCGGGGCGCGGCCGGTCGCACGGCGGGCCTTGGACTGCGCCGCGCGCTGCTTGGCGTGGCCCTTGCGCATCTCTGCGGGCGGGGTGGGGCCCTTGCCTTCCAGACCCCGGCGTCGCTGGCCGCCACTGCCGACCTGCGCGCCCTTCTTGCCGGACATGCGGCGGTTGTTAGCGGCCATGATCTACCTGCCTAGGAAAGTGAGTACTGCGTACGTCTGTGCAGTGTGCCGTCCACGGGGGCGGACGGCACCTGGGGGGATGGTGGTCAGCGCGGGCCGAGGGTCCAGCGCGGGCCTTGCGGGCCGTCCTCGATGGCCAGCCCGGACTGGTTCAGCCGGTCGCGGATGGCGTCGGCGGTCGCCCAGTCCTTGCGTCCGCGCGCCGCCTCCCGCTGGTCGAGCACCAGCCGGACGAGGCTGTCGACCACGCCGTGCAGATCCTCGCCCCGGTCGGTCTCCCCGGCCCACTGGGGGTCCAGCGGGTCCAGGCCGAGCACGCCGAGCATGGCGCGGACCTCGGAGAGCCGGGCGACCGCGCTCTCCTTGTCGTCGGCGGCCAGCGCGCTGTTGCCCTGGCGGACGGTGTTGTGGACGACGGCGAGCGCCTGCGGCACCCCGAGGTCGTCGTCCATGGCTTCGGCGAAGGCGGGCGGCACCTCGGTGGCGGGCTCGACGGGGCCGCCGGACAGCTCCACCACGCGCTGCACGAAGCCCTCGATCCGCGCGAACGCGGACTCCGCCTCGCGCAGGGCCTCCTCGCTGTACTCGATGGTGGAGCGGTAGTGCGGGGTGCCCAGGTAGTAGCGCAGGACGATCGGGCGCCATGCCTTGACCATCTCGCTGACCAGCACCGAGTTGCCGAGCGACTTGGACATCTTCTCGCCGCTCATGGTGACCCAGGCGTTGTGCACCCAGTAGGCGGCGAAGTCGTCGCCGTAGGCGCGGGCCTGGGCGATCTCGTTCTCGTGGTGCGGGAAGATCAGGTCGATGCCGCCGCCGTGGATGTCGAAGGCGGAGCCCAGGTACTTGTGGGCCATCGCCGAGCACTCCAGGTGCCAGCCGGGACGGCCGCGACCCCACGGGGTCTCCCAGCTGGGCTCGCCGGGCTTGGCCGCCTTCCACATGGCGAAGTCGCGCGGGTCGCGCTTGCCGGTCTCGCCGTCCTCGGCGGGCTGGCGCAGCCCGTCCAGGTCCTGCCGGGACAGCGAGAGGTAGCCGGGCAGGGAGCGGACGTCGAAGTAGATGTTGCCGTCGGCCTCGTAGGCGTGGCCGCGCTCGATCAGACCGCGCATCATCTCGATCATCTCGGTGATGTGGCCGGTGGCGCGGGGCTCGTAGGTGGGCGGGAGGCAGCCGAGCGCCTCGTAGCCGCTGTTGAAGGCGCGCTCGTTCGCGTAGCCGATGGACCACCAGGGGCGGCCCTGCTCGGCGGACTTCCGGATGATCTTGTCGTCGATGTCGGTGACATTGCGGATGAACGTCACCTGATAGCCGCGGTAGGCGAACCAGCGGCGCAGGATGTCGAAGTTCAGGCCCGAGCGGATATGGCCGATGTGCGGGGCCGCCTGCACGGTGGCACCACAGAGGTAGATCGAGACATGGCCCGGCGTGAGCGGGGTGAAGTCACGGATCTGCCGGGCGCTGGTGTCGTACAGGCGAATAGTCACGGGTCCAGGGTAGTGGGCGGGGGGTGATGGGTGGCGCCGTACGGGGGAACGGCGGGTGGGGCGGTCAGGGGGCGCGGACGACGAGGGCGGTGGCGACGGCCATCAGGCCCTCCCCGCGGCCGGGGAAGCCGAGGCCGTCGGTGGTGGCGCCGGAGACGGAGACGGGGGCGCCGACCGCCGCGGAGAGGATCTTCTGGGCCTCGTCGCGGCGCTTGCCGATCTTCGGACGGGGGCCCACCACCTGGACGGCGATGTTGCCGATGGTGAAGCCCGCGGCCCGGACGATCCGGGCCGCCTCGGTCAGCAGCGTCACGCCGGAGGCGCCGGACCACTCGGGGCGGCCGGTGCCGAAGTGCTGGCCCAGGTCGCCGAGGGCGGCGGCGGAGAACAGGGCGTTGCAGGCGGCGTGCGCGACGACATCGGCGTCGGAGTGCCCGGCGAGGCCGGGGCCCTCGCCCTCCCACTTCAGCCCGGCGCACCACAGCTCCCGGCCGTCCTCGAAGGCGTGGATGTCGGTGCCGATGCCGACCTGGGGCAGCGGGGGCGCGGCGGCGGGCTCAGAAGCCATCGTTGAGCCTCCTACGGGCCAGGACCGCCTCGGCGAGCACCAGGTCCAGGGGGCGGGTCACCTTGAACGCCTCCTCGTGGCCGGGGACGACCACCACGCCCAGGCCGAGCTGTTCGATCATGCTGGCGTCGTCGGTGACCTCGCCGGTGACCGTGTCATGGGCGCGGACCAGGGTGTCCCGGTCGAAGCCCTGCGGGGTCTGCACCGCGCGCAGCCGGGCCCGCTCGGGCGTGGCGACCACCGGTTCGGGCTCGCCGGGGACCGTGCCGGGCACGACCTCCTTGACGGTGTCGGCGAGCGGCAGCGCCGGGACGACGGCGGGGGCGCCGCCGCGCACGGCCTCGATCACGCCGTCGACGGTGTCCACCGGGACCAGGGGGCGGGCCGCGTCATGGACCAGGACGACGCCGTAGCCGGGGGGCAGGGCGTCCAGGCCGAGCTTCACGGACTCCTGGCGGGTCGCGCCGCCGGGGACGACCAGGAAGTCGGTGCGGTCGGGCAGCGCGTGCGCGTCGAGCAGCGACTTGACCTCGGCGGACCCCTCGGGCGGGGCGACGACGATCACCAGGGAGACATGGTTGGAGGCGGCCATCGCCCGGACGGCGTGGATGAGCATCGGGGTGCCGCCCAGCGCGCGCAGCGCCTTGGGCGCGCCGGGACCGAGCCGTACTCCCCGGCCGGCGGCCGGGATGACCGCGGCGGTACGGACTCCGGAGGGCGAAGGGCGCGAAACGTCAGACATCGGTTCCTGTCAGGTTTGTGTGCTCGGCCTACTTGGGTATGGCCACATCGTGCCGGGCACACGCCCCTGACCGGACCCTTCCGTGACCCTGGTCGAGGCGGCTGCCCGAGCCCGGCACGCACAGTACCGGGGGAGAAATCCCCCGGCGTACGGCGTGTATGCCGGTGACAGCGGTGATCGTGGGTGTTCCGCGGGTTGGTGCGGGAGGGCCCCGGTGATCGCCCGGCAGGTGGCTCTCGGTCCGGACGCGTCCGGGTACGAACATGCCGCAGCGCCCGGCGACGGTGAAGACGTCATCGGGCACCGCGGCATTTCGGTGTGTGGGCTGACCCGTCGGGCTCGGTGCCCGGGTGTCAGGAGGCGAGGACCTCGTCGAGCAGCGCCTCGGCCTTGTCCTCGTTGGTGTTCTCCGCGAGAGCCAGCTCGCTCACCAGGATCTGGCGGGCCTTGGCGAGCATCCGCTTCTCACCGGCGGACAGTCCACGCTCACGCTCACGACGCCACAGGTCACGCACGACTTCCGCGACCTTGATGACATCGCCGGAGGCGAGCTTCTCCAGGTTTGCCTTGTAGCGACGGGACCAGTTCGTGGGCTCCTCGGCATACGGTGCGCGCAGCACCTCGAAGACCCGGTCCAGCCCGTCCTGACCGACCACATCACGCACGCCGACGAACTCCGCATTGTCCGCTGGCACACGTACCGTCAGGTCACCCTGGGCGACCTTCAGCACCAAGTAGGTCTTGTCCACGCCTTTGATCTGGCGAGTTTCGATGGCCTCGATCAGCGCGGCCCCGTGATGGGGATAGACCACGGTGTCGCCAACCTTGAACGTCATGTGACAGGTACCCCTTCCGTGGCTATCCAGGGTAACACGGAAACGGCGGGTTCTGAATGGCGTTTTCGCAGGTCAGGGCATATCTCGGGGCTTGACAACAGCGACCGGAACGTGCTGCGGCGGGCCCCCGGAACGGGGTATTCGCAGGTCGGAGGGGTTCTCCGGGACAAGAGAAACGCGCACGTTACACACATCCAGCGGCCCCGCGAAGCGGCTGAACGTCCGCATATGTCCGCCTTCAAGTGCTCGACTTCCGCTACTCCGTTCGGTACGGCAGGTCGTGTACGAGACGATTCCGGAATTGATCACAGGGCCCGGTCAAGACACACGGTGATCAATTTCCGGCGGGTCCGGCGGCCGGTCGGCGACCTGGGCCCCCATGACGGGTTTCCGGGGCGGTTTCGGGGGCCGTTTCCGGGCCCGTTTCGGGACCGGTTTCCCTTCCCCGGGAAATTGCCGCGCGGGGCGCCCGGATATGCGCGCCGGTATGTCCTCAGGGCTTACCGGAGGGCTTATGTGAATGGCGGACGAGTTGCGGGCGACGGGCGCGTTACGGACGGGGCTCACGGGTGGCGGGACGCGTTCCGAAAGGGGCGCGGGAAGGGCGCCGGGTACGGCTTCGCGAGCGACCCGGACAGGCCGGGGGGAGGGTCGGGTGCGGCCCGGCGGGAACGGCTCGGTAACCTAAGGCCGCTGACAGATCCTTAGGGCGGCAGTCACCAGGAATGCCGCCCCTGCGTTCAAGGAGTTGCCGCCGCCGTGAGCAGCAGCCTTCGACGCGGCGCCCTCGCCGCTTCCGCCCTCGCGTTCTCGATCGCCACGCTCGCCGCCTGCGGCGCCGGAAACAATTCGCAGACCCTGCAGATCAGGCCGGACAACGCGGCCACCAGCGTCGGCGACATCAAGATCCAGAACGCCGTCGTGATCACCCAGCCCGAGTCCGGTGCCTCCGGTCCGGCCGTGGTCTCGGCGACCCTGTTCAACGACGGTCGCTCGGCCCAGACCCTCGACTCCATCAATGTCGAGGGACACGGCGACGCCAAGATCTCCCCCGCGAGCGGCAGCGGTCCGCTGACCGTCCCGGCGGGCGGCTCGGTGATCATCGGCGGCGAGGGCAACGCCTCCGCGGTGATCGCCGACGGCGCGGGGCTGACCGACGGGGACGCGCAGCAGGTCACCTTCACTTTCAGCAGCACCGGGCAGGTCGGGCTCCAGGCGTTCGTGGTGCCCTCCGAGAGCTTCTTCGCCGGCTGGGGTCCCAGCTCGGTCCCGTCGGCGTCCACCTCCCCGTCCGGCTCGCCGTCCTCCTCGCCGAGTGGCGCGGCGGGCGAGGAGGGTGACGAGGAAGCGGGCGGCGAGGCATCGGACGCGCCCGGCGAGGAAGCGTCCTCGGCCGAGTCCGGCGCCTCCGACACGCCGACCGACGCGGCCTCCGCGTCCGCCTCGGAGGAGACCCCGGCGGGCCACTGAGCGTCGTACGGGCACAGGGCATACGGGAAGGGCGGGCCTCCTTGGTGGAGGGCCCGCCCTTTTCCGTGCGTCGCGCCGGTGCGGTCTACGGCTCGAACTTGTAGCCGAGACCGCGGACCGTGACCAGGTAGCGCGGGGCGCCCGGGTCCGGCTCGATCTTGGCGCGCAGCCGCTTGACGTGCACATCAAGGGTCTTGGTGTCACCGACGTAGTCGGCGCCCCAGACGCGGTCGATGAGCTGCATCCGGGTCAGCACCCGGCCCGCGTTGCGCAGCAGCATCTCCAGGAGGTCGAACTCCTTGAGCGGCAGGTCGACCTTGGAACCGGCGACGGTGACCACATGGCGGTCCACGTCCATCCGGACCGGGCCGGCCTCCAGGGCGGCGGGCGCCACCTCCTCGGGCTCCCCGCGGCGGCGCAGGACGGCCCGGATACGGGCCACCAGCTCGCGCGAGGAGAACGGCTTGGTGACATAGTCGTCGGCTCCTATTTCCAGCCCGACGACCTTGTCGATCTCGCTGTCCTTGGCCGTCACCATGATGACGGGGACATTGGACCGGCCGCGCAGCTGGCGGCAGACCTCCGTGCCCGGCAGGCCGGGCAGCATCAGGTCGAGGAGGACGAGATCGGCGCCGTTGCGCTCGAACTCGTCGAGTCCGTCGGGCCCGGTGGTCGCGACGGCGACCTCGAAGCCCTCCTTGCGGAGCATGTACGACAGGGCGTCGGAGAAGGACTCCTCGTCCTCGACGACGAGCACTCGGGTCACGGAAGGACCTCCGGGGCGGAAAGCGTCTGGTACGCGGTTGAGTCGGGGGATGACAGGGGTGAGTGGGATCGGGCGTGGGACGTTCCTGCGGGCTGCCCGGCCTCGTCGTCGAGAGCGGGGCGCTGATGCTGGGCCCGGTCGCGGGCGGCTCCCGCCTCCGGCAGCCGCAGGGTGAACGTGGAGCCCTGTCCCTCGGAGCTCCACACCGTGACCTCCCCGCCGTGCGAGGCGGCCACGTGCTTGACGATCGCGAGGCCCAGACCGGTGCCGCCCGTGGCACGGGAGCGGGCCGGGTCCACGCGGTAGAAGCGCTCGAAGATGCGCTCCTTGTCCTTGTCGGAGATGCCGATGCCCTGGTCGGTGACGGCGATCTCGATGGCGTCGCCGCCCGAGGCGCCCACCCGGCGGGCGGCGATGCCGACGCGGGTACGGGCGGGCGAGTAGTTGACGGCGTTCTCCACCAGGTTGCCGAGGGCGGCGGCGAGCTGGCCGCGGTTGCCCCAGACATGCAGCTCGGCGGTGCCGCCGGCGGCCATGGTGATCTGCTTCGTACCGGCCGCGTGGCGGCAGCGGTCGACGGCCTCGGCGACCAGTTCGTCCACCCGGACCGGCTCGGCGTCCTCCAGCGGGTCGTCGTTCTGCACCCGGGAGAGGTCGATCAGCTCCTGCACCAGATTGGTCAGCCGGGTCGCCTCGATCTGCATACGCCCGGCGAACCGCTGCACGGCCTCCGGGTCGTCGGAGGCGTCCATCACGGCCTCGGAGAGCAGGGAGAGGGCGCCGACCGGGGTCTTCAGCTCATGGCTGACATTGGCGACGAAGTCGCGCCGGACCGCCTCTATGCGGCGGGCCTCGGTGAGGTCCTCGACCAGCAGCAGGACCAGCCGGGAGCCGAGCGGGGCGACCCGGGCGGAGACGGCGAGGGCCTCGCCGCGGCCGGTGCCACGACGAGGCAGGTCGAGTTCGACCTGGCGTATCTCTCCGTCGCGGCGGGTGTCCCGGGCCATCTGGAGCATGGGTTCGACGGCGAGCTTGCCGCCGCGCACCAGTCCCAGGGCGTAGGCGGCGGAGCTGGCCTTGACCACGGCGTCGCCCTCGTCGAGGACGACGGCGGAGGAGCGGAGGACCGACAGCACCGTGTCCACGCCGGGCGGGAGGACCGGGTCGGTGTGCAGGGACGTGCGGGTCGGGCGTTTCAGGTCGCGCTCGCTCCAGCGGAACGCCAGCATGGCGATGACGCCGGTGAGCACACCGGCGATCGCTGCCGCTGCGGCAACCGCCGCGTTCACGTCCATGCTCCCAGGTTAGGCATGGGGTACGACATGCCCACAGCCATCGGCGGTCCACCTCGAACACTCGTCGCCCAGAGTTCACCTTGGAGCCAGTATCGGTTCATTTGGGGTGGCGGATTCCGACGCGTGCGCGGTTGAGGGTGACAGCGTGGGGTCCGCGGTGTCTGATGCGCCACACGGGCACGGCCCAGGACACCCCCTGGACGACGGAGCGTGTCGTCATGGGGCAAGGTCGGAACCCTGACCCCGAGCACCCCCCGGAACGACGTACGAGAGGGAACCGAAGATGCGGGACGCGTACCACGAGGAACTCGACTCGATCAGTGACAGTCTGGTCGAGATGGCCCGGCTGGTCGGGTCGGCGATCGGACGCGCCACGACGGCGATCCTCGACGCCGATCTGAAGCTGGCCGAGAGCGTCATCGAGAACGACAAGAAGATCGACGAACTCCAGCACGATCTGGAGGCCCGCGCGATAGACCTGCTGGCCCGCCAGCAGCCGGTCGCCACGGATCTGCGGATCGTGGTCACGTCCCTGCGGATGTCCGCCGACCTGGAGCGCTCCGGCGATCTGGCCCAGCATGTGGCCAAGCTCACCCGGCTGCGGTTCCCGGAGCGGGCCATCCCGCACGACCTGCACTCCACGATCCTGGAGATGGGCCAGCTCGCCCAGCGGCTGATGGCCAAGGCGGCGGAGGTGATCATCACCAAGGACGTCGATCTCGCCATGCAGATGGAGACCGACGACGACGCGATGGACCTGCTGCACCGCACCCTCTTCCAGCACCTGATGGACGACCGCTGGAAGCACGGCATCGAGACGGCGGTGGACGTCACCCTGCTCGGCCGCTACTACGAGCGCTTCGCCGACCACGCGGTGGCCGTCGCCAAGCGCGTGGTCTTCCTGGTCACCGGCGAGCACGCCGACGAGCTCCAGCCGGACGCGCAGGCGGTACCTGGGGTGGAGGGGGCGTAGCCCCCCCAGGGGGCGGCGTCCACGCGTCCGCCGAGGCGCGGGGCTCCCGGTCCTCCCGGCCCGTAGCGGGCGCATAGGCACCCGGCATCTCCCTTCGCGCCGGGGGCGCGCGTGAGCCCCGATGCGCCGTTGATGCGACCTCGGGAGCGGGCGTCCAATGGGCACAGGTACGTGTCCAGAGGAGGGACCCATGGCCGAGACCCCGAGCACCGCGCCCGACCCCACCCAGGAACGCCCCACCGAACAGCCCGCCCCGCCCCTCAGCCTCCCCCTGATCGCGGCCTGCGGCTGCGGTTCGGGCTGCGGCTGCGGCTGCCAGCAGGGCAACCCCTGTCAGTGCGGGTGACACCGTCTCCGCCGCACCTCGAAGGGCCCCGTACTCCGGTACCGGGGCCCTTCGCCGTACGCGGTCGCCGGGGCGGGGCGGGAGGCGGAGGATGGGAGAGGGAAGACACCCGGATGCCATGAGGGGAGATACGGATCATGGCCCAGTACATGGACGTCCACCATGGGATGACCGGCATCACGGCCGATCAGCTGCACCAGGCCCACCAAGCCGACCTGGCCGTCGAGCGCGAGGAAGGCGTCCACTTCCAGCGCGCCTGGGCGGACCCGGACTCCGGCACGGTCTACTGCCTGTCCGAGGCCCCGTCCGCCGACGCGGTCCAGCGCGTCCATGAACGCGCGGGGCACCGGGCGGACGAGATCCACGAGGTACGGCTGTCGGTGTAGCGCCCGCTCATCGCCGGGGACGCCGCGGTGACGCTCCCGCCATCGCCGGGGACGCCCCGGTTACTTCTTCTTGCCCTGGTTCTTGACCGCCTCGATCGCCGCGGTCGCCGCCTCCGGGTCGAGGTACGTGCCGCCCGGGTTCAGGGGCTTGAAGTCGCGGTCCAGGTGGTAGGCGAGGGGGATGCCGGTGGGGATGTTCAGGCCCGCGATGTCGGCGTCCGAGATGCCGTCCAGGTGCTTGACCAGGGCGCGCAGGCTGTTGCCGTGGGCGGCCACCAGGACCGTGTTGCCGGACAGCAGGTCCGGGACGATGGCGTCGAACCAGTAGGGGAGCATACGGACGACGACGTCCTTCAGGCACTCCGTCCGCGGGCGCAGCTCCGGGGGGAGGGTCGCGTAGCGCGGGTCGGCGTACTGGGAGTACTCGGCGTCGACGGGCAGCGGCGGGGGCGGGGTGTCGTAGGACCGGCGCCAGAGCATGAACTGCTCCTCGCCGAACTCGGCGAGGGTCTGCGCCTTGTCCTTGCCCTGGAGGGCGCCGTAGTGACGCTCGTTCAGGCGCCAGCTGCGGTGGACCGGGAGCCAGAGGCGGTCGGCGGCTTCGAGGGCCAGTTGCGCCGTGCGGATCGCCCGCTTCTGGAGGGACGTGTGGACCACGTCGGGGAGCAGGTCGGCGTCCCTGAGCAGCTCGCCGCCGCGGACCGCCTCCTTCTCGCCCTTCTCGGTGAGGTTCACGTCCACCCAGCCGGTGAACAGGTTCTTCGCGTTCCACTCGCTCTCGCCGTGGCGGAGCAGGATCAGCTTGTACGGTGCGTCGGCCATGGGGTCGAGCGTAATCGACGGGTTCCCCCGCCCGCGCGGGCCGCCCGTAGGGCGGACAGACATGCGGAGGCGCTCGCCGACAGTTGACTGGAATTGTTAATCCACTCGATTTCGGGAGGTCGCGACCGTAAGGTCCCCCGCAGGGTAGTGACTCTTACATTATTCAGTCTCAGTCACTCTCATCCAGTCTCATCGACGGCTTCGGCCATCAGTGTCCTCGGGGGGATTCTCTTGTCCGTCGCCCGCGTCAGACGTGCCCTCACCGAGACCGTCTCCGGTCTCCCCCGTGAGTTCTGGTGGCTGTGGACCAGCACCCTGGTCAACCGGCTCGGTGGCTTCGTCGCCACCTTCATGGCGCTCTATCTGACCCTGGAGCGGGGCTACTCCGCCTCGTACGCCGGTCTGGTCGCCGCGCTCTACGGCCTCGGCGGGGTCGTGTCCTCCCTCGGGGGCGGGGTGATGACCGACCGGCTCGGACGGCGGCCCACCCTGGTGATCGCGCAGGGCTCCACCGCCGTCTCGGTGGCGCTGCTCGGCTTCATGGAGCACCCCGTCGCCATCGCCGCCGTGGCCTGTCTGGTCGGCGCCGCCTCCAACGCGTCGCGGCCCGCGGTGCAGGCGATGATGGCCGACATCGTGCGCCCCGAGGACCGGGTGCGGGCCTTCTCCCTCAACTACTGGGCGATCAACCTCGGGTTCGCGATCTCCGCGATGGCCGCCGGGTTCATCGCCGAGGTCAGCTATCTCGCCGGGTTCCTGCTGGAGGCCGGGATGACCGCCGTCTGCGCGGTCCTGGTCTTCATCAAACTGCCCGAGTCGCGGCCCGAGCGCACCGCCAAGGGGGCCGCCGCGCAGGAGGCCGTCGGGCTGGGGACCGTCCTGCGCGACGGGCGGTTCATGGGCGTCGTCGGGCTGTGCTTCGTCATCGCGCTGATCTTCCAGCAGGCCAGTGTGGGGCTGCCGATCGCCATGGGCGACGCCGGGTTCACGCCCGCCGACTTCGGTCTGGCCATGGCGGTGAACGGGGTGCTGATCGTCGCCCTCCAGATCCCCGTCACCCGGTTCATCGAACACCGCGACCCGCGGCGGCTGCTGGTCGTCTCCTCGCTGCTCGCCGGGTACGGCTTCGGGCTCACCGCGTTCGCCGGGTCGGTCGGGATGTTCATGGTCACCGTGGTGGTGTGGACGCTCGCCGAGATCGTCAACGCGCCGACCCAGACCGGGCTGGTCGTACGGCTCTCCCCCGTCCATGGGCGGGGCCGCTACCAGGGGATGTACACCATGTCCTGGTCGGTCGCCGGGCTGATCGCGCCGCTGATGTCCGGCTTCGTCATCGACCGCTACGGGGCGAACTGGCTGTGGGGGCTGTGCGCGGTGCTGGGGATGGGGGCCGCGGCCGGGTACGCGACCCTCATGCGTGGGCTGCCGACGGACATGGAAGCGGAGGTGGAGGTGGAGGTGGACCCGGACGCGGGCACGGACGGGGACGAGAGCCGGCGGGCGGGGTCGGAGGACATCCCGGCACCCGTATCGGCACCCGCACCGGTGCCGCCCACCGCCAGCGCCCCCTGAGAGGCGGCCCCCCGCGTCACGGACGACCCACGGACACATCCCGTCACGGATGCATCCGCGCCCCCTTCACCACCTTGTCGACCGCGTTCCTCGGCCCGTACACCGCGAGCCCCACCAGGTCCAGGTCCGCCGTGCCGACCGCGCGGACCGCCGCCCGGTTGTCCCGGTCGTTGCCGGTGGTGAAGAGGTCCGCGGTGAACAGGGAGCGCGGCAGCGCGCGGGACAGGGCCCGGGTGTGGGCCGCCCTCAGCGTCTCCTTGGTGCCCTCGAACACCAGCACCGGCTGACGGAACATCCGCAGATACGCCACCTGGTCGGCGTCCGCGTACGGCTCGCCCATCACCTCGGGCAGCTCCGTGCCCAGGCCGCTGACCAGGAACGCGGTCACGTTCAGCCGCTGCCAGGTCTCCAAGTCGTCCCGGAGCAGCACCGCGATCTTGGTGTCGAAGCGGACGGGGGGCAGATCATGCAGATCATCGGCAGTACTCATGGACAGCAGGCTCGCCGCCCGTCCGCCGCCGGGTCTTGTACGTTCTTTGCATGGCCCCCTCGCGGCAGGACTCCACCGTCTCCGCCTGGCGCCCGCCGATCCCGGGCGTCGTGGAGGTCTTCCACGCCCACTTCACCGCGTACGCCTATCCCATGCACGTCCATGAGGCGTGGACGCTGCTGATCGTGGACGACGGGGCCGTCCGCTACGACCTCGACCGGCACCGGCACGGCACCCCGCACGACACCGTCTCCCTGCTGCCGCCGCACATCCCGCACAACGGCTCCCCGGCCACCCCGCACGGCTTCAGCAAACGCGTGCTGTACCTGGACTCCTCCCGGCTGCCCGACGAGCTGATCGGCGCCGCCGTCGACGGCCCCGACCTGCGCGATCCGCTGCTGCGGCGACGCGTCGGCCAGCTGCACTCCGCGCTCGCCCGGCCCGGCGACGAGCTGGAGGCCGAGAGCCGGCTCACCTTCGTCGCCGAACGGCTCGGCGCCCTGCTGCGGCCCCGGCTCCCGGACACCGCCCCGCGCCCCGACCCCGCCCTCGCCCGGCGGCTGCGCGAACTGCTCGACGCCCGGGTGGTCGACGGCCTGACCCTGGACCAGGCGGGCGCCCTGCTGGACGCCCACCCCGCCCATCTCGTACGGGCCTTCAGCTCCGCCTACGACATCGCCCCGCACCAGTACCTGACCGCGCGCCGGGTCGAGCGGGCCCGCGCGCTGCTGCTGGCGGGGGCCCGCCCGGCGGAGGCGGCGACCGGGACCGGCTTCTACGACCAGGCCCACCTGACCCGGCACTTCCGGCGGCTGGTCGGGGTGACGCCGGGGCGGTACCGGGCGGCGGGTCCGCGCTAGCAGTCGGCGGCGCGCTGGGCGTCGTACAGGTTTCTCGGGCGGACGGTGTCCGTCGTGCCGTACAGCTCCAGGCGGGAGTGCAGGTCGCCCTGGAAGTCGGGGACGTCGATCTGGTCGAACTCGCGGACCTCGTTGATGCCGACGGTGGCGCTCCAGGGGGCGAGGCCGTCGATCTTCATCAGTCCCGCGCGGCCGTTGGTGACCCGGATGTTCCAGTGGGTGAAGCGGGCGCCGAAGAGGGGGCCCGCGATGGCGTCGCCGCCGTGCCGGCCGTTGTTGTGGACCGTGATGTCGGTACGGACGTTGGCGAACGGCAGCCCGCGGTGGCTGTCGAAGGTGCCCATCTCCATCACGCCCCGCGACCAGACGTTGTACGAGGACAGTCCCTCGACGTTGATGCCGTGCAGTTGGGTGCCGGGGGGCGCCGGGGTGGTGCGCTGCTCGACGGTGAAGTCCTCGATGAGGTTGTCGTGCGCGCCCTCACGGCAGAAGTAGGGGTGGTGGCTGCCCCGGCCGGACACCCGGGTGCGGCGCAGGGTGCAGGCGGAGGCGGCGACCAGCCCGAAGCCGTTGTCGACATGGCGCACGGTGACATCGTCCACCCAGCAGTCGTACGCGCATTGCAGGGTGACCCCGTTGTAGCCCTTGTCGAGGAGGTGCGGCTGCTGCGGGGTCTCGACGGCCTCCAGGGTCAGGCCCTCGACGCCGGAGCCGGTGAGCGCCGGGACATGGGTGGTGAGCCGGGGCTGCCACTCGGGGCGGGTGTCGAGGGGGAGGGGCCGTTCGAGGGTGATCCGGCGGCCCCGCACCCGGGTGATCCTTACGGGCCACTCGTAGGGGACGTACGAGGTCAGCTTGGTCATCGCGGGCCAGTTGTAGGTGTCGGTGCCGGGGCCGTCGCCGCACATGTGCTTCAGGAGGGAGTGGGCGGGGTCGTCCGAGAGATGGAGGAGGACGAGATCGCCGGGGCGCAGTCGGCGGGGGTCGGCGACGGTGATCGTGCGGGCGCCCTGGGGCGCGGGGTCGACGGGGGTGAGGGTCTGCCACTCGTCGCGCTTGTTGCCGGTCCAGCCCTCGAACGGCCAGGCGCGGGCGCGGATCGCGGCGGTGAGCGACTCCCAGCGGGCGGTGGGGGCCAGCCAGATCAGGCCGCCGGCCCAGGACCAGGAGGACTTGTCGCCGCCGTAGCGGGAGCCGTAGACACCGATCAGTTCGGTGAGGTTCCTGGTGGCGTACAGGGTGGTACGGCCGCTGCCCGCGCCGCGCAGGACCACGTTGTCGTGGCCGACGCGGATGATGTCGTCGATGCGGAAGGTGCCGGGCGGGAGGGTGACCGTGCCGCCGCCTGCCGCTCCGGCGGCTTCGAGGGCGCGGTTGATGGCGGGGGCGGAGTCGGTGGTGCCGTCGGCGACCGCGCCGAAGTCACGGACGTCGGCGACGATCGGGCGGCGGGGGAAGCGGGTCGCGCCCGCGCGGTAGCCCGCCCGCGCGATGTAGGGGATCTGCGGGTGGGTGTAGGGGGTGCGGGTGAACTCCCGCCAGAGGGTGGGGACCTGGGAGTGGGGGTGGGGGTGGGGGTCAGCTGTCGCGGCGGTGGTCGTCGCGGTGGTGGCGGCGATGGTGATCGCGGTGCCGAGGAGGGTGCGTCTGGTGATGCCGGGGGGTGGGGTCGGGACGTTTCCCGTGCTGTCGAGTCCCGTGCCGTCGTGTGCCGTGCCGTCGTCCGCGGTGCTGCCCATGCCCGTCCGCCCTTCGTCTGACGGCCGTCCGACCGTCGCCGCCCGCTCAGGGAGCGCTTTTCAAGGATGTGAACGTGGTTCAGGTGTGCGTTGACGGTGAGCATGTCACGGCGGAGTGGGGCAGTACAGGGGGTGCGGTGGGGTCAGTCCGAGGGGCGCTGGATCAGATGCATGAACGCGTCCAGGTTGCGGGTCGACTCACCGCGCTCGGTGCGCCAGGCGTACTCCTTGCGGATCGCGGTGGCGAAACCCAGTTCCAGCAGGGTGTTGAAGGCGCCGTCGGCGGCCTCCAGGATCTGGCCGAGCAGCCGGTCGACGCCGTCCGGGGTGACCGCGGCGAGCGGCAGCCTGCCGGTGACATAGATGTCGCCGAGCGGGTCCACCGCGTAACTCACCCCGTACAGCTTGAGGTTGCGCTCCAGCAGCCAGCGGTGGACGGCGGGCTCGTTCTCGTCCGGGTGGCGGACGACGAACGCGTTCAGGGAGAGGGAGTGGCGGCCGGCGATCAGGGAGACGGTCGTGGACAGCTTGCGGGTGCCGGGGAGCTTGACCACGTAATGGCCGGGCTCGGGGCTCTCCCACTCGATGTCGTCGTCCTTGAGGACGCCCTCGATGACCTGGGCCGCGTGCCGCTGTGCTTCCGCCATGGGGCGAGCGTACGGCAGGGCCCTCGGGCGGTGCCGTCAGCCGTGGTGGCCGCGGGCGCGGCGGCGGTGGGCGTGCAGCGCGGCGGTGTAGACCTCGGCGGTGGCGGCGGCTGCCGCGTCCCAGCCGAAGGAGCGGGCGTGCCGGGCGGCGGCGGCGCCCATCCGGTCGGCGAGCCCGGGATGGTCCGCGAACCGGCCGAGCAGCCGGGCGTACGCGGCCGGGTCGTGCCCCTGGACCAGGAACCCGGTCTCGCCGTCGCGCACGGCCACCGGCAGCCCGCCGACCGCGGCGGCCAGTACGGGCGTCCCGGCGGCCTGCGCCTCTATGGCGACCAGCCCAAAGGACTCGCTGTAGGACGGCATCACCAGCACGGAAGCGGCCCGGAACCAGTCGGCGAGCCGCTCCTGTCCGACGGGCGGCCGGAACCGTACGACATCGGCGATACCGAGCCGGGCGGCGAGCTTGTGCAGCCCCTCCGGCCGGGCGAGGCCGCTGCCACTGGGCCCGCCGACGACCGGGACGACGATCCGGGAGCGCAGTTCGGGGCGTTCGCCGAGCAGCACGGCGACCGCGCGGAGCAGGACGTCCGGTGCCTTCAGGGGCTGGATACGGCCGGCGAAGAGCGGGATCAGCGCGTCCTGCGGCAGGCCGAGCCGGGCGCGGGCGGCGGCGCGACCGGCGCCGGGGTGGAAGCGGGCGAGGTTGACGCCGGGGTGGACGACGGCGACCTTGGCGGGGTCGGCGCCGTAGTGCCGGACGAGTTCCTCGGCCTCCTCCGCCGTGTTGGCGATCAGCCGGTCGGCGGCGGCGACGATCTGGGTCTCGCCGATGACCCGGGCGGCGGGCTCGGGGGTGTCGCCGTCGGCGAGGCTGGCGTTCTTGACCTTGGCCATGGTGTGCATGGCGTGCACCAGGGGCACGCCCCAGCGCTGGGCGGCGAGCCAGCCGACATGGCCGGAGAGCCAGTAGTGGGAGTGCACCAGGTCGTAGTGGCCGGGGCGGTGTCCGGCCCACGCCTGCATCACTCCGTGGGTGAAGGCACAGAGCTGGGCGGGCAGGTCCTCCTTCGCCAGCCCCTCGTACGGTCCGGCGTCGATATGGCGGACGAGGACGCCGGGGGCGAGTTCGACGGTGGGCCTGAGGGCGGCGGAGGTGGCCCGGGTGAAGATCTCGACCTCGATGTCGATCGCGGCGAGCCGCTGGGCCAGCTCCACGATGTAGACGTTCATGCCGCCCGCGTCGCCGGTGCCGGGCTGGTGGAGCGGGGAGGTGTGCACGGAGAGCATCGCGACGCGGCGCGGTCGGCGGTGGCCGAGGCGCATGGCGCCCAGCCGGGCAGCCGCCGCCGGGGAGCGCCGACCGAGCCTGCTGACGTAGTGGCTCACGTGCGGTCCTCCCTGTCGCGGGCATGCCTCAGAGGGCGGCCCGCGCCCTCCGAGGGGGTGCAACGCCGGACGAGAGCGCTCCATTTCCCTGGTGACGGGGGCGGGGATTTCTTTGCCTAAGCATTACCGGTTGTCGCTCAACCGTTCGAGCCTTCGCCGTATGCCGGACCCCGTCTCGCTGTGCGTCAGGTCGCGCCTCGTCGTTCGTCGGACCACGCCTCGCTGTACGTCAGGCCGCGTCTCGCCGTACGTCAGGCCGCGCCCGGCCCCGTCTACCCTCGTAGCCATGACCGCCCGTACGCCTTCCCGCCCCGTGGGCACGGTGACGCGCGGTACGACCCATCCCAACCGGCTGCGCCGTATGGACCGCTGGATCGCGGCGACCCATGGGGCGGCACTGCGCCGCGCGGACGAGCCGATGGCCGTCGACCTGGGCTACGGCGCGGCGCCCTGGACGGCGGTGGAACTGCTCCACCGGCTCCGCGCGGTCGCCCCGCGCGTGCGCGTCACCGGCGTCGAGATCGATCCGGCGCGGGTCGCGGCGGCCCAGGCGTACACCTGCGAGGGGCTGACCTTCCGGCACGGCGGCTTCGAGGTGCCGCTCCCCCGGCGCCCCCTGCTCATCCGCGCGGCGAACGTACTGCGGCAGTACGACGAGCCCGAGGTCGCCGCCGTCTGGGAGCGGCTGTGCGCCCGGCTCGCCCCGGACGGGCTCCTGGTGGAGGGGACGTGCGACGAGATCGGGCGCCGCCATGTGTGGGTGGCGCTCGGCCCCGAGGGACCGCGGACGGTCACCTTCGCGACCCGGCTCGGCTCCCTGGACCGCCCCTCCGACCTCGCGGAACGCCTCCCCAAGGCACTGATCCACCGGAATGTGCCCGGCGAACCGGTGCACGCCTTCCTGCGTGACTTCGACCGCGCCTGGGCCGCCGCCGCGCCGTACGCCTCCTATGGCGCGCGCCAGCGGTGGATGCGGGCGGTCCGCGAACTGACGGGCACCTGGCCGGTGGTGGACGGGCCGGGGCGGTGGCGGCAGGGGGAGGTGACGGTTCGGTGGGGGGCGGTGGCGCCGGGGGGTAGGTAGGGGGACGGGGCGGTAGGTAGGGGGTGGCGGGGCGTTGGGGTGCTCGACCCGATGGATTTCCCCCTCGTTCTCCCGGCGGGGCCCACCGCGCGGAACGATCTAGCTGAGTCGTTCGTCACAGAGTCGGGGAGATCGTCGTACGACGGGTGGAATAGGGGGAGGAAGTCACCGCCTCTGTCGTTTTCCACCATGACGTGGCACGATCCCCGGGCGCGGCAGGTAACTGACGGTCAATCAGTTTGGGGGCATGGGTATGGCACCGGGCAAGCGTGGCCGGATCTCGGCGGCGATCACCGTGGTCTGCGCGATCTGCGCGGTGGGCGTGCTCGCGATACCGGGCGGCGCGCTGGCCGCCCCCGCCCCCGACCCGGGCCCCAGCGGTCCGCCCGCCTCGGTCACCGTGCCGGACCCGGTCGCGGACGCGGCCCCGGCGACCAACGCGGAGCTGGAGACCGTACGCAAGCAGCTCGACGAGCTGTATCACGACGCGGCCGTGGCCACCGACGCGTACAACGCGGCGGAGGAGCTGGCCGAGCAGCAGTCCACCGAGATCGTGGGGCTGGCCAAGCGGATCGTCGCGGGCCAGGAGAAGCTGGCGGAGCTGAAGGAGCGGGCGGGCGCCGCGGCCCGCGCCCAGTACCGCATGGGCGGGCTCCCGCCCGAGGCACAGCTGATGCTGAGCAACGACCCGCGCCAGTTCCTGGACGGCGCCGGGCGCATCCTCCAGGGCGAGCGGGCCACCGACAAGACCATCGCCGACCTCCAGCAGACCCAGGACGACCTGGAGCTTTACGCGAAGGACGCCGCCGCGGGCTGGGACCGGCTGGAAGCCAACCGCAAGGCCAAGGACAGGGCCAAGAAGCAGGTCGAGAAGCGGATCTCCGCGGCCAGGGAGCTGGAGTCCCAGCTCGCGGAGGAGGAGAAGGAGCGGCTGGCCGCGCTGGAGCGGCGGGCCGCCGCCCGCGCCCAGTCCGCCTGGGTCGACACCGGGATACTCGACGGGCTGTCCGGCACCGCGACCGCCGAGGGCAAGAAGGCCGTCGCCTACGCCACGGCCCAGCTGGGCAAGCCGTACGAATGGGGCGCCGAGGGCCCGGCCACCTTCGACTGCTCCGGGCTGACCTCCCAGGCGTGGGCCGCCGCCGGTACGCCCATCCCGCGCACCTCGCAGGAGCAGTGGCGGCAGCTGACCAAGGTCGACCCCGCCGACATGCGCCCCGGCGACCTGATCATCTACAACTCCGACGCCAGCCATGTGGCGATGTACGTGGGCGACGGGACGATGGTCCACTCCCCCCGGCCGGGGCGGACGGTGACGCTGGCCGGTGCCGGTTCCATGCCGATATTGGGGGTTGTGCGACCGGGGGCGTGAGTCTGGGCGCGGGGGTGTTGGGGGAGGGACGGGTGGGGCGCGGCCCGGTGGGGCGGGGTCATGGCGGGCGCGTGGCGGAGCTGCGGAGCGGGGCTGAGGCGGGGGCGGCGGCGTGGCAGAGCCGAGCTGGGTCCGCGGCGGCGGGGCGGGGGCGGGGGCGTTGCAGGGCCTAGCCAGGTCCCCGTGGTGGGAGTGCCGTACCCCGCGTCTGTGACCCGGCGCGCGACTTGGTCCGGGCCAAACTCCCCGGGGACGTGACCTTCGTCATCCCCCCGGCGGGCGCCCTGCCCAACTGCGGTACAGATCGCGGCATATGACAGCGGCCCCCTGCCGAGCGACGTACCTCACACCATTCCACTTGGGCGCCACCACCCGCTATGGTCCCCGTCGGTGGACCGAGCACCCTCGGCCGCCGTGCCCTCGGGGGGAGGGAAGGAACCCAGGACAATGCCCGTACCCGTACCGCGGCAGAGAGCGATCCCGGCCCTGGAGAACGATCGGACGCACCCCGCGTCCACGCCCGCCTCCGTGTCCGGGTCCCCGTCCACGCCGCCGTCGATGTCCGCGCCCGTACCGCCGGAGCCCGCGCCCGAGTCCGGCTCCGTGGCCGAGGTCGGCTCGGGGGCCGAGTCCGGCTCCGTGGCCGATGCCGCCGTAGCCGGGTCGCCGCCCGGGTCCGTGCGCGACGGCTCCGCCGGGGAGACGGCGGCCGACGCCGGGGCGGACGTCGTGGGCCATGCCGCCGGGGCGCCCACGGGCGGCGGCGGCCGTGCGGGCGCGGGACCGGCCGACGGAGGCGGTACCACCGGCAAGGACCCCGGCACCGGCGGCGCCCTCACGCTGCTGCTGATCGAGGACGACCCGGCCGGTTCGGCGATCGTCCCGGAACTGCTCGACTCCGCGGGACAGCCGATCCGGGTCCGTACGGCCCGCAATCTCACCGAGGCGGGGCGGCTGCTCACCCACGATGTGCACTGCATCCTGCTGGACCTGGCGCTCTCCACCCCCGGCGGCTCCACGTCCCCGGACGGCGACGGCGACGAACTGGCCGTACTGCGGCACGTCCTGAGACTGGCGCCCCGGCACGCGGTGCTCGCGCTCACCGCGTCCGGCGACGCCGAGCGCGGCGCCGAGGCCGTACGGGTGGGCGCGCAGGACTATCTCTTCCGCGATGAGCTGGACGGACGGCTGCTGAGCCGGGCGATCCGGTACGCCGTCGAGCGGAAACGTTCCGACACCGCCGAGCGGCGGCTCGCCGAGGGCCGGCTGCGGGCGCAGGAGAACGCCCGGCTGGAGCGCGGGCTGCTGCCGACCCCACTGCTGGAGGGCTCCTCGCTGCGGTTCGCCGCGCGCTACCGCCCCGGCCGCTCCCGCGCCCTGCTGGGCGGCGACTTCTACGACATCGTCCGCACCCCGGACGGCACGGTCCACGCCATGATCGGCGATGTCTCCGGACACGGGCCCGACGAGGCGGCGCTCGGCGTGGAGCTGCGGATCGCCTGGCGGGCGCTGACCTTCGCCGGGCTGTGCGGCGACGAACTGCTCGGCACCTTGCAGCAGGTGCTGGAGCACGAGCGGGGCGACGACGAGATCTTCGCGACGCTCTGCACGGTGGACATCGCACCGGACGGCCGCCGCGCCGGGCTGTGTCTGGCGGGCCACCCGGCCCCGCTGATCGCCCGCGCGGGCCACCCGGCCGCGCTGCTGCCGTACGACAACAACGGCCCCGCGCTCGGACTGCTGTCCGGGGCGCGATGGCCGCGGATGCAGGTGGAGCTGGGGCCGGAGTGGAGCCTGATGCTCTACACGGACGGGCTGATCGAGGGCCGGGTCGGCACGGGCGGGGAGCGGCTGGGCCAGGACGGCATGGTCGAGATGGTCCGGCGGCAGCTGGCGCGGGGGCTGCGCGGGGAGCCGCTGCTGCGGGCGGCCGTGCAGGAGGTGCGGCAGCTCAATGGGGGCGAGCTGACCGATGACGTGGCCGTGGTGCTGCTGGAGCGGTGAGGTGGGTGTCGGGTGGGCTCGGGGTCTCGACCGGGGTCACGGACTCAGAGTCTCGGCTGGGCTCACGGGCTCAGAGTCTCGGCCGGGCTCACGGGCAACGGCTACCTGGCCCCGATACCCCGGCCGGCTCTGCTCGCCGCCCGCTTGCCGACCGCCGACCGCTACCGGCCGCCGTTGTACGGGCCGTAAGGGCCGTCGCTGCTGGAGCCACGGCTCGGGCGACCGCCGCCCGGGAGGGCGCGCAGGGCGGGGCGGACATCCACCATGTACACGATCGTCGCGATCAGGCCGATGATCGGCAGGAAGGACAGGATGCCGAAGATCAGGTTCGCCAGGAGGGCGAGCCCGAGGATGATCAGCCAGAACGGCTTGGTCTTCTTGTCCGCCGCGCGGTAGGCGTCCTCACGGCGGATGGCGGCGTCGACCAGGGCGAAGGCGCTGAACACGGTCAATCCCAGATTCAGCAGCCACAGGAAACCGGTGAAGCCTTCCATCAGCACTACGTCCACCACCTGAATCGGATCGTCTCTACCACGTCACCGTACCCCCATCGGTCTCTCGCCTACCCGGACAACGGGCCGGGCACCCGGTAAGTGCCCGGCCCCCGCCGGAACCTCGCCTCTCACTTGGTGGGCGGCGTGGTCTTCTTCGCGGTCGTCCGGCGCGCCGCCGGGGCCTTCTTGGCCGGAGCCTTCTTCGCGGGAGCGGCGGCCTTGGCCTCGGCGGCGGGCTTGACGGGCTCGGCGGCGGGCTTGACGGGCTCGGCGGCGGGCTTGACGGGCTCGGCGACGGGCTTCACGACGGGCTCGTCCTTCGGCTTCGGCTCCGGCTCGACGGCGACGGCGATCTCCTCGACCCCCTCGGCGGTCTCGCCGCGCCAGGTCTTCACCGTCTGCTCGCCGTGCTCGGCGACCCGCTCATAGGTCTCGCGCGCCTTGACGGCGTACTCGGCGGCGACACCGACCCCGCGCAGGGCGAGGTCCTGGGCGCTCTCGCCGAGCTTCTTCAGGTCGGCGTCGAGCGTGCTGCCCAGCTTCTTGAGGTCGCCGTCGAGGCTGTTGATGAACTCGTTGACCTTGCTCTGGACGTTCTCCTGGGTCTCCTTGACCCGGGCACCGGCCTCCTTGGCGCGGGCGCCGGCCTTCTCCTGGACGGCCTTGGTGTCCGTGTTGCGCACGGCCTCGAAACGGGCCGGGGCCTCCGCGCGGAGCTGCTCGACCAGCGCGGGCACCTTCTTGGCCTGCTGGTAGGCCAGGTCGGCGGTGCCGGCGGCGAAGTAGAGGGGGGTCGGGTCGCTGAAGGTCTTGCGCAGGTCGTCGCTGATGGCCATGGTGAG
The DNA here is from genome assembly GCF_040652095.1 of Streptomyces sp. NPDC048290. Lineage (NCBI taxonomy): Bacteria > Bacillati > Actinomycetota > Actinomycetes > Kitasatosporales > Streptomycetaceae > Streptomyces > Streptomyces sp. NPDC048290. The sequence goes on along the minus strand of NZ_JBEZLM010000006.1, from coordinate 66,134 downwards.
GGTCCTCCCAGATACGGATTCGGGTACGGATACGGATTCGGCTGAGGTTCGGTGGTGGTCCGCGGCGGGTCCCGGTGTTTCCCTGGTCCGGTTCATCCGGTACTCCGCTGCGGGCCGGCATCACGGGCGGCGGTTCCTTCACCGCCGCCACGGCTGTCACTGTCGCCGCCGTTGTCACTGTCGTTGTCGCTGCCGTCGCCGGGGCGGTCCTTGCCCGGGTCGGCGCTCGACGCCCCGAACCCGTTCTCCTTGCGGAACGACTCGTACACCTGGAGCAGCACCTGCTTCTGCCGCTCGTCGAGCGTGGGGTCGGCGAGGATCGCGGCGCGCGTCTCGACCTCCGCCGGGTCGCGCTCGGCGTCCAGAATCCCGGCCCGCACGTACAGCGTCTCGGCGGAGATCCGCAGCGCCTTGGCGACCTGCTGCAACACCTCCGCGCTCGGCTTGCGCAGCCCGCGTTCGATCTGGCTCAGATACGGATTCGACACTCCGGCGGCCTCGGCGAGCTGCCGCAACGACAGCTGCGCCGTGCGCCGCTGCTCGCGCAGATACTCACCGAGATTCCCGACGTTGAGCGATGCCATGACTTCACTGTGCCTCAACCTTGCTAACTATTGCAAGCAGGCGCTTGCAAAAGTGCACCCGGTCGGGGCACGCCCTTCCTGTGCCTCCTCACCTCGACCACCGCCCCCAACTACGGTTGCCCCCCATGACCCCTCCCACCACAAGCACCCCCACCCACATCACCCACATAACCGACATCACCGAAGACCTGATCCGGGAGCTGCTGCGGCACCAGCATCCCGATCTCGCCGACCGGTCCCTCGCGCTCGGGGCGCGCGGCTGGGACAACCAGGTGTGGCGGCTCGGTGACGATCTCGCCGTCCGGCTGCCCTGGGCGACGGAGCAGGCGGACGCGCTGCTGGTCAAGGAGTACACCTGGCTGCCCCGGCTCGCCCCGCGCCTCCCGCTGGAGGTGCCGGTGCCGCAGCGGATCGGTGAGCCGTCGGAGCGGTTCCCACGGACGTGGATCGTCACCACCTGGGTGCCCGGCGAGCCCGCCGACCGTGCCCCGGCCACCCGGGGCGCGGAATCCGCCACGGCGCTGGCCGCCTTCCTGACCGCCCTGCACCACCCCGCCCCCGACGAGGCGCCCGACGGCCGGGGTCGTGGCGGGGCGCTCGCCGGCACCGCCGAGTCCTTCACCCGTCAGCTCGCCTCGGCCGCCGAGCGGGGGCTGGTGCCCGACCCGGACGGCGTCCACGCGATCTGGGCGGACGCCGCCGCCGCGCCGCCCTGGGAGGGGCCGCGGGTCTGGTTGCACGGCGATCTGCACCCCGCCAACATCCTCACCGAGGACGGCACGTTCCGCGGGGTCATCGACTTCGGCGACCTCTTCGCCGGGGACCCGGCCGTCGACCTCGCCGCCGCCTGGCTGCTGCTGCCGGACGACGCCGTCGACGTCTTCCACGCCTCCTACCGGCCCGCCCCCGACGCCGCGACCCTGCGCCGCGCCCGCGGGTGGGCCGTCCTGCGCGCCCTCAGCTGCATCGACATCGGGGACGCCGGTGACCACGGCCGCCCCGGCGGCAAGCCCACCTGGGGGCCGCCCGGCCACGCCTCCCTCCGCCGACTGCTTCGGGCGCGGACCTGAAGGGGCGACCGCAGAAGGGGCCACAGTCGGGCAGCGGGTCGTCGTCGCCGGAGGCGGCCCCGTCGGGCTGTGGCTCGCCACGGAGCCGCGGTCGAACGGGGTCGCCGTCACCGTCCTGGAGCAGCGCACCGGGATCGACGGGCACTCCAAGGCGCTCACCATCCACCCCCGCACCAGCGAGATCCTCGCCTCCCGGGGTGTGCAGGCGATCTCACCATGGACGAGCTGCGGGCCAAGACCCTCGCCATCGCCGGGGACGACTTCGGGATGCGTGACCCGTCCTGGCTCTCCCGGTTCGGCAACGCCACCCGCCTGGCCACCTCGTACCGGAGCGGGCGGGTGCTGCTCGCGGGGGACGCCGCCCATCAGCGCGTCCCGACCGGCGGGGTCGGGATGAACGTCGGCATCCAGGACGCCCACAACCTCGGCTGGAAGCCGGCCGCCGTCCTCCACGGCTGGCCACCCGCCGACCTCCGTCTCGGCGGCGGCGAGACCCTCCTCGGGCGGCTGCGGCCCGACGCCTGTCCGCTCCTCAACCGCACGGATCGGCCCGGCGCCCTCGCCGGGCACGCCCAGGACCGGGTGCGGGTGGAGCGCGTCGAGGACACCGGCGGCCGGGACGCCTGGTCCGATGTGCGGGCCGCGCTGATCCGGCGCGACGGACATGTGGACCGGGTCTGACGACAGCGAGCCGGCCGCCGCCGCGCGGCTGGGACGGTGGCCGACCCCCGCGCGGTGACCTGGGCAAAGTGATCCGAGTCACAGATATGTCCTCGTTGTCACATCCGGTACGGCCCGCCCAGTCCTCGCTATGACACCGAGACCGGACCCACCGGACCCAGGAGGCACCGTGACTCAGCCCGCCCGCCCCATCCGCCCCACCCAGCCCATCCAGGTCGTCGTCATCGGCGGCGGCTACGCGGGAGTGATGGCCGCCAACCGGCTGACCGGGAACGACGGCCTCGCCGTGACCCTGGTCAACCCGCGCCCCGAGTTCGTCGAGCGCATCCGGCTGCACCAGCTGATCAGCGGGACCGGCGACGCCGTCGTCCCCTTCCGTGACGTCCTCGCCGCCCGGGTCCGGCTGGTCGTCGGCACGGTGTCCCGGATCGACCCGGCCGCCCGCGCCCTCACCCTCACCGGCGGGGACGCGGCGCACCCCGGCCCCGACGACGGCCCGCACACCCTGCCCTACGACTATCTCGTCTACGCCGTCGGCAGCACCGCCACCGACCTCGGCGTCCCCGGCGTCGCCGAGTTCGCCCATCCCGTCGCCGCCCTGGAGGACGCCCGGCGGCTGCGCCCGCTCCTCGACGCGACCCCCGTCTCCGCCCCGGTGACCGTCGTCGGCGCGGGCCCCACCGGACTGGAGACCGCCGCCGAACTCGCCGAGAGCGGCCGTAGGGTCACCCTGGTCTGCGGCGGCCCGCTCGGTCCGTATCTCCACCCCCGGGGCCGCCGCTCCACCGCCCGGCAGCTGGCCGCGTTGGGCGTCCAGATCCTCGAAGGGCCCGGCAGCAGGGTCACCGCCGTGACCGCCGACACCGTCCGCCTCGCCGACGGCCGCGTCCTGCCCTCCCGCCTCACCCTCTGGACCGCCGGCCTCGGCGTCCCGGAGCTGGCCCGGCGCAGCGGACTGAGCACCGACGCGATCGGCCGGCTGCTCACCGACGAGACGCTGACCAGCGTGGACGACGAGCGGATCATCGCCGCCGGGGACTCGGCCGCGCCCTCCGGAGCGCCGTACCGGATGAGCTGTCAGGCGGCCGTCCAGCTCGGTCCGCAGGCCGCCGAGACCGTGCTCAGCCGGATCGCCGGGCGGACCCCGGCACCGGTCGCCGCCGGATTCGCCGGGCAGTGCGTCAGCCTGGGCCGCCGGGCCGGGATCATCCAGCTCGCCCGCCGCGACGACCGGGCGCTGCGGCTCCATGTGCGCGGCCGGTTCGCCGCCCGGATCAAGGAGTTCGTCTGCCGCTCCACCGTCAAGCAGCTCGCCTACGAGGCCCGTAAGCCCGGCGCCCGCGATCTGTGGGCCAAGGATGGGAGGCGTGCCGAGCGCCTGCGCCGGGCCGGAGCCACAGCCGCCACAGCCGCCACCGGAGCCGACCCCGCAGCCGCCCCCGGACAGGAGGAGGCGTCCCCGACGCCCCTTACGCCGCGGTGACCTCGGGGGCAAGGATGGCCCCATGACGACCACCACACCCCGCGACGACCTCCACCGCTATCTCCAGTCCGCCCGCGAGGCCGTGCTCTGGAAGCTCGACGGGCTCAGCGAGTACGACGTCCGGCGGCCCCTCACCCCGACCGGCACCAATCTGCTGGGCCTGGTGAAGCATCTGTCCGGCGTGGAACTCGGCTATCTCTGCGACACCTTCGGCCGACCGCACGGCGAGGAGCTGCCCTGGCTGCTGGACGCGGGCAGCACCAACGGTGACATGTGGGCCACCGCCGACCAGTCCCGTGCGGACATCACGGGGCTGTACCGGCGGGCCTGGGCGCACGCCGACGCCACGCTCGACGCGCTGCCGCTGGACACCGTCGGCACGGTCCCGTGGTGGCCCGCCGACAAGGCCCGGCTCACCCTGCACCACGCCGTGGTCCGGGTGATCGCCGACACCGACCGGCACGCCGGTCAGGCCGACATCCTGCGGGAACTCCTGGACGGCCGGGTCGGCATGACCGAGTCCAACGGCAGCATGGCCGAGGGCGACGAGACCTGGTGGGCGGAGTACCGGGACCGTCTGGAGCGGACGGCCCGGCTGGCGGCGGACCACCGGGAGGCGTGAGGCCGGGCACCCCGCCCAGGGGCGTGGGCCGGGAGGGGCCCACACCCACCTTTTTGTGCGTACTTGGCAGCCACCGCCGCCCGGGAGACGCTGAGGGCGTGATCGACACGCCCCGTCAGGACGCCGTCACCCGCTCCAGACGGCGGTGGCCCCAATCGGAGAGAGGAGTGAGCGCCTCGGCCAGTTCCCGGCCGAAATCGGTCAGCGAGTAGACCGTCTTCAGCGGCAGGACGTCGAACACCTCCCGGTGCACAAGACCGTCCTCCGCCATCTCGCGCAACGCCTGGTTCAGCACCTTCTCGCTGAGTCCGGGCAGCCGCCGCCGCAGCTCACCGGGCCGGTGCGGGCCCGACTCCAGCAGCCAGAGCAGCGATGTCTTCCACTTGCCGTCGATCACGGCGATCGCGGCGGTCACACCACAGACGTTCGGATCACGGGCACGGCCGCGTGTCATTCAAAGACCCCGTTCCTCATCTCTCACACCTTTTGCCCTACTTCAGGAGCCACCCCATGTCCGCAGCCCCGCCGTCCGCAACCCCCTCCCCCGTCGGGTCCGCCGACCAGTCTGCCTCCCCGCCCCACGTCACCGTGCTCGGCCTCGGCCCCATGGGTCATGCCCTCGCCGCCGCCTTCCTCACCGCCGGACTCCGTACGACCGTCTGGAACCGCTCCCCGGGCAAGGACGCCGGTCTCGTCGCCCGTGGCGCCCACTCCGCCACCTCCGCCGAGGAGGCCGTGACCGCCGCCGACCTGATCGTCGTATGCGTACTGAACTACGACGCCGTGGACGCCGTCCTGCGCCGCCCCGAGGTCGCCACCGCCCTCAAGGGCCGTACGGTCGTCAATCTCACCGCCGACACCCCCGACCGCGCCCGCGATCTGGGCGGCTGGGCGGACGCGCACGGCATCCGCTATCTCGACGGCGCGATCATGACCCCGACCCCCACCATCGGCACCCCCGACGCCGTCTTCCTCTACAGCGGCCCGGCGGACCTCTACGCCACCCACCGCCCCGCCCTCGACACCCTCGGCGGCACCCACACCCACCTCGGTACGGACATCGGCAGGGCCGCCGGATACGACATCGCGCTGCTCGACCTCTTCTGGACGGCCATGTCCGGCTTCGCGCACGCCCTGGCCGTGGCCCGCGCGGAGGGCATCAGCGCCCGTGAGCTGGCCCCGTTCGCCCAGGGGATCGGCGCGATCCTGCCGCCGCTGTTCGAGCGGATGGCGGCGGACGTCGACGACGGCTCCTACTCGGGCGAGCTGAACCCGCTCACCTCCGCCGCCTCCACCCTCACCCATATCGTCCACACCGCCGAGGCGCACGGCATCGACGCGAGCGGTCCGCGCCTGACGGAGGGACTGGCCCGCCGGGCGATCGCCCTGGGCCATGGCAAGGACGGGTTCCTGCGGATCACGGACCTGCTCAGCCACCGCTGAGCCACCTCCCGCAGAACACGGGCCCCGCTGAGCCACTCCCGCAGAACGCGGGCCCGCCGAGTCACCCCCCGCAGAACACGACCCCGCTCAGCCGCCCCCGAGCCAGCCCCGTACGGCCGCGAAGTCCGCGTCGGTCAGCGCGCGCCGGTGATCCACCCGGTGCAGCAGCGCCGGGCCGGGATGGTGGGCGCCGACCCAGGCGTGGTCCGCGGCGGTGATCTCGTCGTCCAGCCAGATGAAGGCGCGCCCGGCCGCGTGGGCGACCAGCGGCCGGGTCTTCCAGTGCACGCCCGCGCCGGAACCGGGCGCCTCGGCCCGGTCCTCCTCGTCCTCCGGCAGATCCGGCAGATCCGGCAGATCCGGCAGATCCGGCAGGTCCAGCAGTGGCAGCGGGGGCAGCCCGAGCCAGGGGGCGACGACCTCGTTGGCGTCCTCCAGCCAGGTCGTCGCCCACACCAGCGCGCAGTCCAGGGCGCGCAGCCGGGGGCCGAGGGCGGGGTCGATCCGGGTGAGCAGCGGATGGGCGGCGGGGTCCGTGCCACCGGACTCGTACTCGGGATACGGCCCCGGCGACCCGAACGGCAGCAGCGTGCCGTCGACGTCGAGGAACAGCAGTGGGCGCACGGAAACCACGTTGCCGTACGCGCGCGGGAACCGCTAGCGTCATTCGTATGACTGCCGGGTCGGCCTTGTGCCGTGAGCGAGTTGGGTGCCCGGCCTCTGAGTGAGGCGGGCGCGGGCCAGGGGTCCGCCGTCTTCTCTCTTCGCCTCCATGTCCGAAGAGAGAAGAAGAAGGAGAGCACACCCAGCATGTCCACCGATTTCCAGGCGCGGGTCATCGAGGAGTTCCGCGCCCACAACGGCCGGGTCGGCGGCCCTTTCGAGCACGCCCGACTGATCCTGCTCACCACCACGGGGGCGCGCAGCGGCGCCCCGCACACCACGCCCGTCGGCTATCTCGCCGACGGTGACGGCCGGATCCTGGTGATCGCCAGCGCGGGTGGCGCACCCCGCAATCCGGCCTGGTTCCACAATCTGCTCGCGCATCCACGGGTGACCGTGGAGTCCGGTGCCTTCACCTATGAGGCCGACGCCACCGTCCTGACCGGCGAGGAGCGGGCGCGGGCCTGGGCGCGGGCCGTGGAGAGCGACGACGGCTGGGCGGAGTACCAGCGCACGACGGACCGGCAGATCCCGGTGGTCGCCCTCCAGGAGGTCCCGCCGGACGGGCCGCCCCGGATCAACGCGGCCTCCCCCGGCGAGGCCATCAAGGTGGTGCACGACGCCATCCGCCGTGAACTCGCCCTGATCCGCCGGGAACTGGCTGCCGAGTCGGGTACCGGCGGTACGGCGCTCGGGGCCCAGCTCCGCGTCAACTGCCTCACCTTCTGCCAGGGACTGCACCACCACCACACCGGCGAGGACCTCGCCCTCTTCCCCTTCCTCGCCGACCGCCACCCCGAGGCGGCCCCGGCACTGGCCCGTCTGCGCGCCGAGCACGACCGGATCGCGGAGCTGGTGGAACGCCTGAGCACCGTCCTCAAGGGCGGCGACGGGGGCACGGGGACACCTGAGGAGATCCGCGCGGAGGTCGAACGCCTGACGGCGGAACTGGAGGCGCATCTGACGTACGAGGAGGACCAGTTGCTCCCGCTGCTCGGCTGACGGGCTGCCCGACTTGACCACGGGGGACCGCTGCCGCACAAGGGCAACGGTCTCCCGTGCACCACGTCCGGGCGTCCCCCGCTCACATCGGCCGCGCGGACCGCCACTTCGTGAGCGCGCCGACGATCCGCCAGGGGCTCGGCACCGCGTCCAGGTCCAGCGGCTCAGCGGCGGCCAGCAAGATCTTGTACAGCCGCCAGCCGGCCTGGATGCGGCGCAGCCCGCGCGGGTCGGCCCGGTTGTCCAGGGACAGGGCGGCCCGGATCACATCGGTGAAGACGGACTGCGCCCGCTTGAAGTCGATCAGCAGGGGGAGGTCGTCCGCCAGGCCGTGGGAGCTGCCGGGGCGGACCCGCTCGACGGCCTCCTGCCAGCCCTTCGTGATCCACTCCTCCTGCCAGCGCGGGTAGCGCATCAGATACAGATGCGTGGCCAGGTCGTAGAGCGGGTCGCCGAGCATCGCCAGTTCCCAGTCGATCGTCCAGAGGCGTTCCTGGTCGGCGACGATGAAGTTCTCGCGGTGCAGATCGGCGTGGAGCAGACAGAAGGGTCGTTCCTTCAGACCGGACACGTGCTTGCGCAGCGCGCCGAACGCGCCCTCGTGCAGCCCGAGATCGGCGAAGAGATGTTCGAAGACCGGCAGATTGGCGGCGTACACCTGCTTCTCGGCGAAGGTGATGAGCCGGTCCAGGAAGGCCGCGCTGTCACCGTCGTCCGGCCGGTCCTGCGCGGTGCAGCGCCGGGGCACGGTCACCGTCGCGGGCGCCACCGCCGCCAACTGCTCGAAGAGGTCCAGGATCTGCTGGGCCACCGTGTCCGGAACGGCCTGGTCGAACGGGTACAGCGCGCCCAGCGTCACCCCTTCGACAAAGCGCTGGAGACCGAACTCCCCCACGTCGAGGATGTCGGGAATCCGGTCGATCCGCCCGGCGAGCCCCTTGAGCAGTTCCTCCTCGGAGCCGAAGCACCGGCGGTCGAACCACATCAGCCCGGCGCGCGGCTCACGGCACTTCCACCGCCCGCCGCCGAGCCCGCCCTGGCCCTCGGGCAGCGGCAGGACATAGGTCTCGTGGTGGTATCCCGTGAGCGGCCCGACGACCGAGTGCGGATCGGCGCTCATCCCGACCGCGGCCAGCCAGGCGGCGGAAGCCGGCGCGGCCGACGCCGCCGATGACGACGGTGACGGTGACGACGGTGACGGTGACGACGACGGTGACGATGACGACGACGGTGACGGTGTCGACGACGGTGACGATGACATTGCCAGTCTCTGCCTGTTTCTCTCGCCCATGACCTTCCGGAGGGTGCAGAAGTGGCAGCACAGTACTCGCCCGCCGCACCACGCCGCTCCCGCCTCACGCGTCCCGTGCCGTACGGTCCTTCGGGACGGCGAAGAGACGCGCGCGTGTACGACCTCGACGGCCGCGCGCCTCCCCCTTGTCACCACGTGCGGTGCTGGCCGGGCCGTTCAGCGTGGTTCACACTGGCACCGGGCGGCCGGGAGGAGGGGCATGAGCGACGCGCCGAGTGATCAGAACGCCCTGCGGGGGCTGCTCGATCGCGTGACTGCGGTGCTCTTCGACTTCGACGGCCCGGTGACCGACCTCTTCGGCGGCGCCTCCACCGGGGACACCGCGGCGAGGATCAGAGCGGCGGTCGGGGCGCTGTGGGGCCCGCTGGACCCGGATGTGCGGGGCTGCGAGGACTCCCATCAGATCCTCCAGCGCGTCCGGGACATGTACGACCGGCCCGGCCCGGTGCCGCGCGACCCGGCGGCGCTGGTCGAGGCGGAGGCCATCGTGACGCGGCAGGAGTACCGCGCGGCACTGAAGGCCCGCCCCGCCCCGGGGATCGCCGAGCTGCTGGAGGCGCTCACCGCCGCCGGGAAACGGCTGGTGATCGTCAGCAACAACGCCGAGGACCCCATCGCCGGGTTCCTCGAGGCCCATGGGCTGGCGGGGATGTTCGAGGCGGTCCACGGACGCGACCCCGCGGAACTCCGCCATATGAAGCCGGACCCGGAGGTGCTCGTCCGGGCGTCGGACCGGCTCGGTCTCCCGCCCCGGCGCTGTCTGCTGATCGGTGACCAGCTCACCGATCTGACCGCCGCCCAGGCAGCCGGGACGCCCTTCCTCGGGCTCACCCGGAGTCCCCGGCGGGCCGCGGCCATGCGCGACCGGGGCGCGGACGCGGTGACGGACTCCCACCTCGCGCTGATCACCGCAGCCCGTTCCCTGCGCTGAGCCGCCGGGACCGGCCCTAGCGTCCCCGTACCGCGGTCAGCAGCGGTTCCAGGGAGCGGAGGATGTGGTCCTCCTGGACCCCGGCGTTCCGCAGCCGCAGCAGCGCCCGCTCGCTGCTCGCGTACCCGAGGAAGCGCACCCCGGCGCTGCGGGCGGCGAGATAGTCGGTGGAGCTGTCCCCGATCATCAGGGTGCTCCCGCCCGACGCCCCCAGCGCGCGCAGCGCCCGGTGGAGCGTGTCCGGGTGCGGCTTGAGCAGATGCAGCCGCGAGGTACGGCCGTAGAGGTGCGGGGCGAAACAGGACAGCAGGCCACGGCCGGTGAGATACCGCTCCACCGTGCGGGCCGAGTTGTTGGTCACGACGGCCAGCCGGGCGCCGGTCGCCACCCAGGTACGGATCAGGGGGTCCGCGAACGGAGTGGGCCAGGCGCTGCGCGCCGCCTCCAGCTCGCGCAGGGTGAGGTGCTCCTCCAGGGCGAGGATCAGATCGGTGTCCGGATGCCGGGCGGCCAGACTGGCCAGTACGTCGTTCGGGTCCGGGCTGCGCAGTTCCTCCGCGGTGAGCAGGCTGAGCAGCCCCTGCGCCGTCAGCCATGTCACCTGGTCGGCCGCGATGTCCGAGGCCGGATACCCGGCGAACAACCGGCACACCGGTCCATCGAAATCGAACAGGACATACCGGATGTCGGCGATCAGCGCGCCCAGCGTCTCGGCCTCGCGCCGCACCCGGTCCGACTTCTCCGTCTCAGCAGTCACCCGCAGAGTGTCCGCCTCGCTCAGCTCGATTCCCAGAGGGCATCGAAGCAATTCTGGGTGTCCTCGACCATCGCCGCGTCCTGGCCGCCACGGTCGTGCCGGAACTCGAACAGCGGCGAGTCGAACCCCTTGACGTCCACCGCCTCGAACGGCCCCACGTCCGGCAGGTCCTCGTACACCCCGCTGACCACCTGGTAGTTGCCCTGGAGCACGAGGGAACCGTTGAGCACATACTGCTTGACGGAGGGCACGAACGGCAGCGTCCTGAAGGCGACCTGGGCGTCGACGCCGTACTCGCCCATGACCGAGGTCAGATAGAACTGCATGACGTTCTGCTGGTCCTTGATCTGCTGTTTCATCCGGTCCTCCATGGCGTCCCAGCGTCCGGCGTCACCGTCCGACGGCCGTGGATACGGCAGCCGCACCTCGCCGCCCGGCAGCAGACACCGCACCCGTACCGACTCCGGGCGCGCCTCCCCCCGCCCCACCGCCGTGCACATCTCGCCGATCGCCCACAGCAGGGTCTCCGCGGTGAAGCACACGGCGTCGATCCGCACATGCGGGGCGCGGAAGGCTTCCGCCAGATAGGAGATGAGGACCACCCGGGCGGCGCGGGAGCGTCCCGGACCGGCGTGGGTCTCGGCGATCCGGGGCGGACTGCCCTTGCTGACATGGCTGAGCAGACCGTCGTCCTGGAGGGCCCGCAGCGCCTGGCGGACCGTGCCGCGCTCCACGCCGAACTCCTCCACCAGGTCCGCCTGGGTGGGCAGGCGCTGTCCCGCCTTCAGTTCGCCGCTCTGGATGCGCTCGCGCAGCGCGTCGGCGATCTCCTGGGGGGTCATGCGCACATCCTCGGCGTCGACGGCGGCACCGGCGTCGGTCTGGTCGTCAGGATGGGGGTGGGGGTGGGGTCCGTGGTCGTTGCTGCCGTTCACTGCCGTACTCCTGCGTACTCCTGGGGGGCCCGGGGTCAGCCGAGGGTCAGATCTGTGGTGATGGTTTCCCAGAGCGCGTCGAACCATTTCTGGGACTCGGAGACGAAGGCCGCGTCCCGCTGCCCCGTCCGCGCCAGGAAGGAGAAGAGGACCGCGTCCGGGCCGACCGTGTCGTACAGCTCCAGCGTCCCGCTGTCGGTGGCCGCCTCGCGCCGGGTGATCGTGTAGTACGAGAGCAGCGCCTCGGCCTCGTTGAGCACGAACAGCTTCAGCGGCGGGGTGAAGGGCAGCGCCCGGAAGCGGACCGTCACATCGATGCCGTGCGAGCCGCGCAGCGCGCGGAGGTTGTGCCGCAGGACATGGCCCTGGGAGTTGCGCTGGGCGAGCCACCGCCGGTGCACGGACTCGTCGTCCCCGCTGACCGGCGTCGGGAACGCCAGATCGATATGCCGGGACGGCAGCAGCAGCCGTACGTCGATGGACTGCGGGCTCAGTTCGCCCGCGTGGATACGGCGCAGGGGCTCGCCGAGGGCCAGGATCAGGGTCTCGGTGGTCAGGCACACCGCGTCGATCCGGACCCGGGGCGCGGCGAACGCCGCCATCAGCCGGGGCGCCAGACCGACCGCCGTCGGCCGGGGGTCCTCGCCGGGGGGCGCCTGGCGGGCGATCCGCGGCGGGCTGCCCTTGCTGACATTGCTGAGCAGACCGTCCTGCTGGAGAACGCGCAGCGCCTGTCGGACCGTGCCCCGCTCCACGCCGAACTCCTCGGCGAGTTCGGCCTGTGTGGGCAGCCGGTCGCCGGCCTTCAGCTCGCCGCTCTGGATGCGCGCGCGCAGGACGTCGGCGATCTCCTGGGCGGTACGCCGTCTGCTGCCGTTCACTGCCACGTTCTCCTGGGTCACGACCAAACGCTACAACTTCAATTGGGATGGTGGGAGTTGACGGGAAGTTGTTTATACCCAGCCGCCAAGTGGGGACAACTACTACAGAGTTGGTAACCAACTTAACGGAGTTGGCGGAATACTCGCCTCCTCCGTCGCCGCCACCCTCTCCGGCGCCCCACCGCTCCGCGCGGTCCCCGCCGGCCCCGCCGCCCCGCCCGACCCGCCGTCCCGGCTGTCCGAAGGGAGATCAGCCATGCCTGTCCTCGCCCTCCTCTCCGCCGTCTTCGTCATCGGGTTCGAGCAACTGGTCCAGTGGAAGTACGGCACCACGGGCATCGTCGGACTGCTGCTCCTGAGCATCGGCCTCAAGGCCAAGAACCCGACCCTCGCCTCGGTCGGCGCCGTCCTGCTGGCCCTGCTGGTCACCGGCCCGGCCATGTGACACCGCTTGACCGGTCGAGCAACCGACCGGTCAGGCGACCGACCGGTGAAGCAGCCGACCGGTCAGGCAACCGACCGGTCAATCGGTCAGCAGCAGGTCCGAACTGATCGTCTCCCACAGCGCGTCGAACCACACCCGCGACTGCTCCACGAACCGCGTGTCCCGCACATCCCCCGCCTGGTCGAAGGCGAACAGCATCGACCGCGTGCCCTCCGCGTCGTACATCTCCAGCTGCTCCTGCCCGACCTCCTCCTCCCGCCGGGTCAGCGTGTAGTACGCGAACAGCGCCTCCCGCCCGTTGAGCAGATACAGCTTCACCGGCGGGGTGAAGGGCAGCGCCCGGTAGGTGACCCGGACCTCGATGCCATGGGTCGCCCGCAGCGCCAGCAGATTGTGCTTCAGCACCTGCCCCTGCGCGTTGCGCTGCGCCAGCCAGCCCCGATGCACGGGATCACGCCCGCCCAGGTCGTCCACCGGACGCGGAAACGCCAGGTCGATATCGCGCGAGGGCAGCAGCACCCGCACATCGACCTTGGCCGGTTTCAGCTCCCCCGCGTGAATACGGCGCAACGGCTCACCGATGGCCAGGGTCAGCGAGATCGAGGTCAGACACAGCGCGTCGATCTCCACATGCGGTGCCGCGAACGCCTCCGCGATCCTCGGCGCCAGCGCCACCGTGGTGGGCTGCGGCGCCTCGAACGGACCGGTCGGCATCCGCCCCGGGACCGGTGCCACGGTCGCGGGACTGCCCTTGGATACATTGATCAGCAGCCGCTCCGCCTGAAGCAGCCGCAGCGCCTGGCGGACGGCCCCGCGCTCGACCCCGAACTCCGCGGCGAGCCGCGCCTGGGTGGGCATGCGCTGGCCCGGCCGCAGCTCCCCGGACCTGATCCGGGCGCGCAGCGCCTCGGCGACCTCGCGCGGTGTCAGGTGGGGCCCCTGGGGCCGTGGGGACGGCGGGGACGGCAGTGGCCGATTTCCCCCATTGACGGAGCCGTGTTCCGGGTCCACGACCAAAACACTACAACTTCCCGCCATCTTCAGACAGTTCAAGAAGAGGTGGTTATGAGCCGATCCAAGAGGAGATAACTACAGTGAAGTTGGTCGCCAACTTCCACAACATGGTCATACTCTAGGAGTGTTGGCCATCGGGGGTGTCAGTCCTACCGACCGGGTTCCCATCCGGAGGGGAGCCGGGAGTCCGGCCGGTCCGCACACAGAAGCCCTGCACCACACGGCACAGCCACAACTGAAGAGCACGGCAAGCACCACCAGCTACGGATGCGCACCGCCACAACCGCATACGGTCCCGAGCACCGCCACAACCGCATACACCGGCACAGCCACAACTGAACACACCGGCACAGCCACAACCGAACAGCACCACCACGCCACGGATGCGTGATCCCCCGTCACCGGCAGAGAGGAGCCGCTCAGAAAATGTCCGGGCACCAAGGCCGCCTGGACGTACGCAGCAGGGCGTCGGCCTTCCGGGCGGCGCCCGCTCGTTCTTCCCCGACCCGCCCGAGCGCGGCCAGCCGTACCGCGGACACATCGCCGAGCCACAGCGCGCTCAGTGTGGCGAGGTCCAGCGTGAGATCGGCGCTCTCGGTGGTCGGCGCACAGGACGCGCCCTCCTCGGACGCCTCCAGCCGGTACCGCCCCGCGCCGCCCAGCCCGGACGCGTCGCCGACCTCCAGCACCAGCGCGCCCTCGGCGCCGTAGGTCCGCGCCTCCAGCGCCTTCACGACGTCCAGGAGCCGCACCCACAACCAGTCCGAGTGGCTGGTGAGCAGCGCGGCACGCGGGTCGGGCAGCAGGTCGGGGAGCAGGTCGTCCGGCCCGCGGCGGCCGGTCTTGACGTAGGTGATCCAGTCGATGGAGCAGACATAGCGCCACAGGGCGCGCTCGGCGGCCGGGGTGACGGCGATCAGGTCGCGCACGGTGGCCGTGTTCTGCGGCTGCTTGCGGTCCCCCCACATGTCGTCCACCGCGTAGGACGCATAGCCCTCCACCTCGCCGTCCGGCGAGCGGTAGACGGCGTAGAAGGGCTCGCTCCAGGCGGCCGGGTCCGGTCGTACGACCCCCGTCGAAACGTTCCACCAGCGTTCGTCGCGGTCGATCACACCGGGCAGTGTCCGGCGCAGCCGCTCGTGCAGTTCGGGGCCGAGCTTGCGGATGTCCTCGCCCTCGACCAGGTCGATCCGTCCCCCGTCGTCCGGCGCCGGGCGCCGCCGGTCGAGCCCGGCCCGCGGCACGTCGATGGTCCACTGGGCGAGCCCGGCGGCCGGACCGAAGCCGTACCGCCCGTAGATCGGGTACTCGGCGGCGATCAGCGTGGCGACCACGTCACCGCGCTCCCGGGCCGCCGCCAGGTCCTGGCGCATCATCCGGGTCAGCAGACCGCGGCGGCGGTGGGTGGCGGTGACGGTGACATTGGAGATGGCGTCGGCGGCGACCGCGCGTCCACCGACCGCGGTGAGCTGCTGCGAGAAGGTCCGGAAGGTCGCCACACAGCGCCCCGCGTCGAAGGCGCCGAGCGTACGGTCCAGATCCACGTACGACGCCCGGTCCGCGGCCTCCGCCTCGGTCACCTCGGGGCTGCGCAGGAACCCGGTCCGCAGAGCGCGGGCCCACTCCGCGACCTCGTCGGGGGCGATCGGGCGTACGGCGATGTCGTCGCTGGGGCTCATGGCCCCACGGTAAAGGTCACCCGCACGCCCGTCACAGCCATTTACCGCGACGCCCGACCCCGCCCTCTACACCAGCAGATCGTCGACCTGGGCCTCTCCGTCGCGGTAGCGGCGGGCGATCTCCGCGCTGCACTCGTCGGTGGTCCGCTGGAGGCTCTGGCGGCGCCGCGAGACCTGCTGCTCATAGCGGACCAGCCGGCCCATGGCCGCGGTCAGCTCCGGATCGGTACGGGCGTCCAGCGCGGACAGTTCGACCTCGGCCAGCATCTCGGCGGCCAGCCGCCGGTACTCCTCGCCCTGCGGGGTGCCCAGCGTGACATGGCGGGCGGACTGACGCTGCCGGGCGGGCGCGTCGGTGAGGATCTCCGGCAGCCGCTCCAGCAGCGGCGCCTCGCCGGGCGCCACCGGGGAGGCGCCGCCGCGCCGGGCCAGCTCCGCCCGGAGGATGTCGATCCGGCCCTGGAGCAGCCGCCGCACATAACTCAGGTCGGCCTCGTCCCGCTGCGCGTCCCGGCGCAGGGTGCGCAGCTCGGGCAGGCTCAGCGCGGTCAGCTCGGGCTCGGCCGTGACCGGCAGCGCCGGTACCGCCGGGGGCGGCGCGGCGCTGTCGGTGCGCTGTGCGGGCGGCTGCGCCGCGCGTGTCAGCGAGACTGGGCCGGGCGGCTGCCCTGTGCTCGGTGTGCTCATGTGCCTCAACCGTCCCCTCGACCGGCGTGTGGCAAGCATCGTGCCACCCCAAGTGGCCGCTATGTGACCGAGTGCCCCCGATCGGCCCCAGATGGGGGGTTGCCAGAAGCGTGATCCGGACCCGGCATGATGGTCGTATGCGAGCGGTGGTGCAGCGGGTGGACGGGGCGAGCGTCGTCGTGGACGGCGCGACGGTGGGCGAGATCCGGGGCGAGGGCCTGTGCGTCCTGGTCGGCGTGACCCACGAGGACACCAGGGAGAAGGCGGCGCAACTGGCCCGCAAACTCTGGACACTGCGCATCCTGACCGACGAACGCTCATGCAGCGACGCGGCGGCCCCCCTGCTGGTGATCAGCCAGTTCACCCTGTACGGCGACGCCCGCAAGGGCCGCCGCCCCACCTGGAACGCGGCGGCCCCGGGCCCGGTCGCCGAACCCTTGGTCGAGGAGGTCGTCACCCAACTCCGCACCTTGGGAGCAACGGTGGAAACGGGCCGCTTCGGCGCCCAGATGCGAGTAACCCTCACCAACGACGGCCCGTTCACGGTCCTGCTGGAGCTGTGAAGCACACCGGAGCTTTCCGGCATGACGCCGGGAGGACCGCAGGCTGTTAGGGGCGCTGGGGGTACCCCCTCTGGGGGAGGAACTGCGCGACCAGCCCCCACCCACCCGCACCCGCCCCACAACCGAACCCCCCACCCCCTAAGGCGCGACAACAACCTCCTGCGCCGCAGCAGTGGACCCCGCCAAAAGCACCGCATCCAAAGCCACACTCCGCTTCACCAGCGCCAACGCCACCGGCCCCAGCTCATGATGGCGCACAGACGTAGTGATGAACCCGATCTTCCGCCCCTCCGGCTCCCCCGGCGCCTCCGCCACCCGCAGCTCCGTCCCCGGCGCGGGCAGATGCACCTCACTCCCGTCGAGATGCAGAAACACCAGCCTCCGCGGCGGCTTCCCCAGGTTCTGCACCCGCGCCACCGTCTCCTGCCCCCGGTAGCACCCCTTCTGGAGATGCACCGCGCCCCCGATCCACCCCAGCTCGTGCGGAATGGTCCGGTGGTCGGTCTCGAACCCGACCCGCGGCCGGTGCTGCTCGACCCGCAGCGCCTCGTACGCCAGCAGCCCCGCCGCCGGACCGGCCGCCGCGGCGAACTCCTCCAGCCGCTCCCTGGGCAGGAACAGATCCCGCCCGTACGCGGTCTCCCGTACGACCACGTCGTCGGCGATCCCGGCGATCGACCCGGCGGGCAGATACACCACCGCGTGGCTCTCGGTGCGGTCCTCGACCTCGACCCGGTAGAAGAACTTCATCGACTCCAGGTAGGCGATCAGCGCCCCCTGTGTGCCCGGCTCGACATGGGCCCAGGTCGTCGTACCGTCGTCGACCAGATACAGCGCGTGTTCGATATGTCCGTTCGCGGACAGCACCAGCGCCTCGGTCGCCTGTCCCGGAGGGAGGTCGCTGACATGTTGGGTGAGCAGCAGATGCAGCCAGCTCAGCCGGTCCTCACCGGACACGGCGACGACCCCCCGGTGCGAGAGGTCCACGAATCCGGTGCCGTCGGCCAGGGCGCGCTGCTCACGGAAGAGGTCGCCGTAGTGCGCGGCGACTCCTTCGTCCACACCCTCGGCGGGAACCGCGCCGGGAAGGGTCAGCAAAGGGCTCTTCATGGCCCCAAGCCTACGACTTGGCGGCCGGTCCCCCGGCGGACGCCTTGCGGGCGCAGTCCCGGCAGCGCCCGAAGATCGCGAAGTGCTTCATATCGGTGTCGAAGCCGAACTGCTCCCGCAGCTTCGCGGTGAAGTCGGCGGCCACCTCCACGTCCGCCTCGATCACCTCGGTGCAGTCCCGGCACACCAGATGCAGATGGTGGTGCCGGTCGGCCAGATGGTACGTCGGCGCCCCGTGCCCCAGATGGGCATGGCTGACCAGGCCGAGTTCCTCCAGCAGCTCCAGCGTGCGGTACACCGTGGAGATATTGACCCCCGAGGCGGTCCTGCGGACCTCGCCCAGGATGTCGTCGGGGGTCGCGTGCTCCAGGGTGTCCACGGCTTCGAGCACGAGTTGCCGCTGCGGGGTCAGCCGGTAGCCGCGCTGCCGCAGATCGTTCTTCCAGTCGGTGCTCACCACACCGGAAAGTCTAGAACGCCCGGAGGGAATCACCCGGCGCTCCGGGAAGTCCGTCTACTTGAAGAAGGCGATCCCGTCGTCCGGCATGTCGTCCGGCAGCGCCTTCGCCCAGCGCTCCACGTCCTCGGGCGTGACGACCTTCTTCAGATGCGCGGACATGTACGGCCGCAGCTCCACCTCGGGCGTCTGCTTCTCGCCGACCCACATCAGATCGCTCTTGACGTAGCCGTACAGCCGCTTGCCGCCGGTGTAGGGGCGGGACGCCGCCGTGCGCGCCACCGCGTCCGTGACCAGGTCGATCTGCGGCTTCTGGTGGGCCAGCTCGCCGTACCAGATCTCGATGACACCGTCGTCGCGGGTCATCGTGACCTCGACCTTGCGGGTGTCCTCGATCCGCCAGAAGCCGTGCTCGCTCTCCAGCGGGCGCACCTTGTTGCCGTCGTTGTCCAGCACCCAGGTGTGCGACTGGTACTCCAGGAAGTCCCGGCCGTCGTGGGTGAAGGCGACCTCCTGCCCGAAGTTGCACTTCTCGGAGCCGGGGAAGTCGTGCACGCCCGCGCCCGCCCAGTTGCCGAGCAGAAAGGCGAGCGGGACGAGGTCCTTGTGGAGGTCGGACGGGATCTCGATCATGAGCGGTGGTTCCTCGGGAGACTGGACGAGGGGGGGCGGCCGGGCGGACGGGTCAGCGCTGGCCCTGATACAGCTTCTTCACGGCCAGCCCGGTGAACGCGAGAACGCCGACGCAGACCAGGGCCAGCAGAATTTCGAAGAAGAGGATCACGGAATTGCTCCTTGGTGAGCGGATACGGCGTGCACGGGGCCGAACCCCAGCTTACGCGGCCGACCCCGGGCCCTCCTTGCGAGGTGGGCCCGCCGGGACCCGGCGGGGTGGCGCTCAGCCGAGCAGCTGGCTCTGCAGGACGACCGTCTGGTGGAAGGGCACGTCCGCCACCCCGCCCGCACGGGACTGCACGATCACCGCGTACACGTTCCCGGCGGCCAGATACGCCTGCCGCACCTGCTCGGCGCCGTACGGCGCCGGCTCGGCGTAGGCGACGCGCTCGATGTCCGGCACCCGGGCCCGCTCCGGGAACGACTCGTCGTACTCCGACTCGTGCGCCCCGACCGGCTGGTACGCGGGCGTCACGAAGGCCACGGCGTCGGTCGCGATCTCCACGTCCACGACCTCGGCCGTGCCGAAGCGGAGCAGATAGATCCGGGTGCGGGTGCCGTCCGGCGTGGTCCAGCCACGGGCGGCGATGTGCCGCAGCCCGGTGTCGGTCAGGGTCTGCCCGAGCGCCTCCCGGTCGGCCTCGCCCGCATACACGGCGAGGTAATCCTCGGTCGGCAGCCAGCCGTCGTCGCCGCGCAGCGCCTTGTCCTCCACCGCCCCGGCCGGCGCGGGCAGCACCAGGGCCCGCAGATCGGCGTGCTGGGCCCCGGCCGGGTTGTCCTCGGCGAACGGTCCGGGGCTCCCGGACGGCAGCGGCGGCCGGGTCAGCTCCGGATAGGCCCACCGCCCGTCGGACGCGGTAGCCAGCCCCGGTACGTCGGTCCGGGTCATGCCGGTGATCTGGTACGCGGTGGCCGTCCCGGCGGCGGCGAACACGGTCACGGCGGCGGTCCAGCGCAGCACGGCCCGCCACACCCGCCGCTCCCGCCGCTCCCCGCTCCCGGACGGGAGGACGGCCGCCCCCGCCGCGCCGTCGGACCGGTCGGCCCCGTCCTCGGTGCGGCTCTCCGTCTCGCTGCTCATATCGCCTTCCCCGGGTCGGTGATCCGGTCCAGCTGGACGCGGACGAAACCGGCCAGCGTGTCCTGGTAGAAGTCTTCGGCGCCGTGGGCGACGACCGTCACCAGCACGTCACCGACCGCAGCCGAGCAGTAGACCCCGATGATCCCCGCGGCCTGCGCCGCACCGCCCTCGCCGGCCTCGCCGTCCTCGCCTTCGGGCAGGACGAAGCACCCGGCGTCCGGGTGCCCCTTGATCTTCGGCCCCGCCTCCGCCGACAGCGCCTCGAACAGGTCGCGCTGCTCGCGCGAGGCCCGCTGGACCGCCGCCCGGTCCGCCCGGCGCTCCAGGACGACGGTCGCCGTGAAGGCGTCCTCATCCACGGCGTAGAACCCCGGATGGGAGCTGGCGTAGCTGCGCAGGGCGATGCCCTCGCTGCCCTGCCGGTCGATCGCCGCCTCCAGGTCCTCGCGGAGTGCGCGGGGCAGCGAGCGCAGGGACTCCTTGCGCAGCGCCATGGCCTGGGCGCCGCTCAGCTCGGCGTCATGGCCGTAGTGCGCGATGTCCGGCCCCCGGTACCAGCCGCCGTCCGCCCCGTACGGCACCAGCATCCCGGCGAGTCCGTCCGGCTCCGGCTCGCCGGCCCGCTCCTCGGTGGCCTCCGGGAACCGCCAGCGCGGCGCGCCCGCGTCCCGGTCGGCGTCCCGCACGGTCAGCACGGTCGCGCCGACCCCTGCGAGCACCGCCCCGGCGACCAGGACCGCTCCTGTCACGGCGGCGATCCGCCGTCCCCGTCCCGTCCCGCTCACAGCCGCTCCATCTGTCGCCCGGCCAGCTCCACCATCAGCTTCTCGGGGATCGGCCGCTCGGCGTCCACCCAGATCTCCATGGCGATGTCGCCCCGCCAGGCGTGCGCCTGGGCCCAGTACATCCGCACCCCACCCGGCCTCACGACCGGCTCCCGGGGGAGGTAGACCGTGCCCTCGCCGGTGCCGGGGATGCTCCGGCGGACGGTACGGGCGTCCGCGCCGGCGTCCGCCCAGCGGAGGTGGGTGCTGAACGAGTTGGCCGATTCGAGCGCGCCCTCGTTGTGGAACTGCACCAGCCGTACCCGGACGAAGGTGGCGTCCTGCTCCCAGCCGACGGTGGCCGACCTGCGGAACTCGGCCGCGACCAGATAGCCGAACTTGGTCCCAGGTTCGGTGAAGTCATTGGCGTAGGCGGCGATGTCCTCCCAGCCGTCGACGCCCATCAGCCACGGGGCGTCCTTCGCCCCCTTCGGCTTCTCCACCAGCAGTTCGCGCAGATCCCCTTCGGTGCGCACCTCGGGGTCCAGGGCCGCCGACAGCACCGGCACCTCGCCCTCGGCCCGCCCCAGCGAGGGCTGCGACAGCGACGGCAGCGGCGTGGGCTCGCGCCCGGCCTGGACGGCGTAACCGGCGCAGGTACCCGCGACCACGCCCAGTACGGCGGCCACGGCGATCAGCGGGGCGCTACGGCCCCGGCGTCTTTCCGAGACGTCCATCAGTCCTTCCACCAGTCCCTCCACCGGTCCCTTCGCCGGTCCTTCCACGCGACTCGAAGCGCGGACGGCGATCCGTGTTTCCAGAGGGTGACTCGTGGCAACCACGCTGAGTTGCACCGAAGTTGATCACGATTCGGCGTCAGCCGTGCCGGGATGTTTACGATGCGGCATGGCGAAGAAGCTCGTGATCAAGGTGACCGCCGGGGCCGATGCCCCCGAGCGGTGTTCGCAGGCGTTCACCGTCGCCGCGGTGGCCGTGGCCAGCGGGGTCGATGTGTCGGTGTGGCTGACCGGGGAGTCGGCGTGGTTCGCGCTGCCGGGACGGGCCGCGGAGTTCGAGCTGCCGCACGCCGCGCCACTGCCCGACCTGATCGACTCGATCCTCGCGGCGGGGCGCCTCACGCTCTGCACCCAGTGCGCGGCCCGACGCGGGATCACCGAGCAGGACGTGATCGAGGGCGTACGGATCGCCGGGGCGCAGCTCTTCGTCCAGGAGGCGATGACGGACGACACCCAGGCCCTCGTCTACTGAGCCTGCGCCTCCGACTCGGTCCACAGGCAGAACGGGTGGCCCGCCGGGTCGAACAGGACCCGTACGTCGTCCTGGGGCTGGTGGTCCGCGAGGCGGGCGCCCAGGCCGACCGCTCGCGCCGTCTCGCCGGGCAGGTCGTCGACCTGGATGTCGAGGTGGAGCATCATCTGCTGGGCGCCGGGGGCGCGGGACGGCCAGACCGGCGGGATGTACTCCGGCTCGGTCTGGAAGGCGAGGGACAGGCCCGGGGTGCCCTCGGGTGGGCCGGTGAGGACCCAGTCGGGCTCCTCGGCCCGGACGCCGTAGCCGAGCAGTGCGCGGTAGAAGGCGGCCAGCTCATGGGCGTCCGCGCAGTCCAGGACGGCCGTGGAGAGTCGGGTGGGTGGCATCCGCCCTTCCTACCGGCGCGGCTTCTTGCCGTCCAGCTCGTCCCACCACTCGTCGGACTTGGGGTCCCCGGAGGGGGCGTCCCACCAGCGGTCCTCGGGGCCCCGCCGGTTCGCGACGATCGCGGCGAGCGGCGGGATCACCATGGCGACCACACACATCCCCACCGCCGCCGGGATCGACCAGATCCGTACGACGGCCCAGGCCAGGACGAACAGGGTGATACACGTGCCCATCATGGCGAAGTAGACATGGCGCCTACGCGCGTACATATGAATAGCTTAGGCCCGGGAACGCCGAAGGGCCGTGTCCCGGGAGTCCAACCCGTGGGACACGGCCCTCGTCGCACACCGCCGGGGCGGTCAGACCGCGATCGCGACCTCGGCGAGACCGCCCTGCTGGGCGACGACCGTGCGGTCGGCGGTGCCGCCGGGCACCAGCGCGCGGACGGTCCAGGTGCCCTCGGCCGCGTAGAACCGGAACTGGCCGGTCGCGGACGTGGGGACCTCGGCGGTGAACTCACCGGTCGAGTCCAGGAGCCGGACATAGCCCACGACGGGCTCGCCGTCCCGGGTCACCTGGCCCTGGATGGTGGTCTCACCGGGCTTGATCGTCGAGGCGTCGGGGCCGCCGGCCTTCGCTCCACACATGCTGTCTCTCCAGAGGGGTCGGTCGGGGTTGCGGGGGACTTACTTGTTGGCGCCCAGCTCGATCGGCACGCCGACCAGGGAGCCGTACTCGGTCCAGGAACCGTCGTAGTTCTTGACGTTCTCGACACCGAGCAGCTCGTGCAGCACGAACCAGGTCAGGGCCGAGCGCTCGCCGATGCGGCAGTACGCGATGGTGTCCTTGGCGAGGTCGACCTGCTCGTCGGCGTACAGCTCCTTCAGCTCGTCGTCCGACTTGAAGGTGCCGTCGTCGTTGGCGTTCTTCGACCACGGGATGTTGCGGGCGCTCGGCACGTGGCCGGGGCGCTGGGACTGCTCCTGCGGCAGATGGGCCGGGGCGAGCAGCTTGCCGGAGAACTCGTCGGGCGAGCGGACGTCGACCAGGTTCTGCGCGCCGATCGCGGCGACCACGTCGTCCCGGAAGGCGCGGATCGAGGTGTCCTGGGCCTTGGCCTGGTACTCGGTCGCCGGGCGGGCGGGCACGTCGGTGCCGTCGACCAGCTCACGGGCGTCCAGCTCCCACTTCTTGCGTCCGCCGTCGAGCAGCTTGACGCTGTCGTGGCCGTACAGCTTGAAGTACCAGTAGGCGTAGGAGGCGAACCAGTTGTTGTTGCCGCCGTAAAGGATCACCGTCTGGTCGTTGGCGATGCCCTTCTGCGACAGCAGCGCCTCGAAGCCGGCCTGGTCGATGAAGTCACGGCGGACCGGGTCCTGCAGGTCCTTGGTCCAGTCGATCCGGACCGCGTTCTTGATGTGGTTCTTGTCGTACGCGGAGGTGTCCTCGTCGACCTCCACGATGACGATGGACGGGTCGTCGACGTGCTCCTGAAGCCAGTCGGCGTCGACCAGGACGTCGCTGCGGCTCATGCTCTTTCTCCTCCGGGGCAGTTGCGGCGGGGCGTACGGAACGTGCGCGGTGCGATGCGTGCGGTCGCGCTGGGGCGGCGCACGGATGCCCTGAGCAGGGCGGTGCGGGAAGGCGGGGCCGGCCGGGGGGCGCGGGGGTACCGCCTGATCAGAAGGGGCGACAGAGCATGGCGGCAACGCGGCACAGGTCCACTGCCCGCCGCTTGGTGAGATCCGCCTGTCGCTTCATGCGGTCGATCGTAAGGACGGACGGGCGGGCATGTCACCGGTGTGTCGGATATTGAGACACGATCGTCCGCGATGTGGGAATTGATCGCCTTCGGGTCGCTGCCGCACGGCCTCCTGGCGCCCGTGGGGCGGGCGGGGGCGGGTCGCATCTACGGGCCGGACATCGCCGTCTCACCCAGCGGACGCGCGGGCCGGGACCCGCATCGGTGACCCAAGGGCGGGCGCCCCGCCAGCCGGTCCGTCCCCCGCCCTGCCTACCCGGCCAGCCGGACGTCCGAACCCTTCACCGAGATCTCCACACCGTCCGCGGCGGCCTGCACCCGGTCCAGTCGGACACCGCCCGGGAGACTGTCGATGACCTGCTGGAAGTCGGTGATCTGCCGGATCGCGCTCTCGGCGAGATCCACCCCGGCCAGCTCCGGCAGCGAGTCGGTGCGCACCTCGACGTTGTCCCCGTCGACCCGGACCGTGCTCAGCACGGACAGGTCCCGGGTGCCGATGACCGGCGCCTCGACCTCCACCGCCACCTTGATCTTCCCGTCGCCGCCGTCGGACAGCCCAGTCACCCGGGCGGTGATCCCGGGGGCGATCTCGGTCGGCTCGGACCTGGCCGCCTTGAGCAGTTCGGCGTACGCGATGGTCGCGCTGCCGGTGGCGGTGGCCGCGGTGGCGGAGCTGAAGTCGCCGGAGAACTCGACGCCCTTCATGTTCGCCGTCAGATCGTCGATCCGGATCTGCTCACCGCCGCCGGTGGGGACCTGGTAGGTGGCGATGCCCAGTTCGACGTCGTCCAGCTCGCCCCCGGCCAGCTGGGTCAGGAACGGGAAGCCCTTGATCGACACGTCCGGCTTCCGCGTGAGCCCCTCGGTGCTCTGCACCCGCCCGGCCGCCTCGTCCTCGGCGAAGTACACCGCGAGCCGGTCGGCCCCGACGAACAGGCCGCCCAGGATCACCACGGCGATCAGAAGTATTCGCAGCGCTCGCATGTTCCCCACCTCGGCGGACTTCACGGACGCCAGTCACCGTAACCCCGGCCGGTGGGCGGACCCGGGGTTTGTCGATCACCTGTGACACGTCCGCACACCTGTCACAGGGCCGTGCCCGGGGCGGGAGGTGCGGGGACCCGGGTCAGACGACCGCCCGGCCCAGCACCCACACCACCGGTGCCGCGGCGGCCAGCGGCAGCGCCACCCCGGCCGTGAAGTGCACGAACCGCGACGGATAGTCGTAGCTCGCCACCCGGTGCCCGATCAGCGCGCACCCGGCGGCCCCGGCGCCGAGCAGCGCCCCCTTCGCCCCGAGGTCCGTCAGCCCGCCCACCGCGACCCCGGCCCCCGCGGCGGCCAGCAGCGCCACGACGACCGACGCGGGCGTCGGCAGCGGCATCGCACGGGCCAGCAGCGCCACGGCCACGGCGGCGGCCCCGACGCTCACCGCGACCGGCTCGGCGGCCAGATACCCGGTCGCGACGATCGCCAGCGCGGCCGACACCACGGTCGCCATCAGCCCGTACATCCGCTCGTCCGGGTCGGCGTGCGAGCGCAGTTGGAGGACGAGGGTGAGCAGGACCCACACCCCGAGGGTGCCGAGGATGGCCGCGGCGCCCTGGTCGCGGCCCACGCCGAGCAGCACCGCGTCCGCGGTGAGCGCCCCGGCGAACGCCAGCGCGATGCCCTGCCGGGCGGGCCACATCCCGTTCAGCCGGAACCATCCGGCCGCGGTCACCGCCTGGAGCGCGACGAGCGGCACGATCAGGGCGTACGGCCCGACGGCCGCCGCGCCGGCGAGGAGCGCGCCGAGCAGCGCGGTGAGCGCGGCGGGCTGTCCGCCGGGTTCGATGACCGGCGACCGGCCTTCGAGCCGGGCCCGCTGGGCGTCGGTGACCCGGGAGTTACCGGCGAGGGTGGCGGGGCCGTAGGCGGTGGACCCGGCGGGGTCCGGCTGCACGGGCTGGGCGGGCTGTACGGGTTGGGCGGCGGGGGGCACCGGTGCCGCCGCTGCCGCCGCCGGGGGCGCCTGGTGGTCCTGCGGCGGCAGGTACGCGGTCTGCTCGGCGGCGTTCACCGGCGGATGCGTCTGCGTCTCCCAGGTCTGCCCCTGCCACTGCTGGGTGTACTGGGGGTCGGCGTACTGCGGGTCGGCGTACCGCTGACCGGCGTACTGCTGCTGGTCCGCGTACGGCTGCGGCTGCCCGTAGCCCGGCTGGGGTTGCTGCTGCTGGTGCTGCTGCTGCCAGTAGGGGTCGTAGCCCTGCTGCTGGTACTGCGGCGGCTGCTGGGGCTGGGGCTGATGGTGTCGGCCCTGGCCGTCGTCGTACGGCGGGTAGCTCATCCGTCATCCTCCTGCGAACGGCGGGAGCACCTCGACCGTGCCGCCCTCGGCCAGCCGTACCGTCTCATGCGCGCGGGTGCCGACGGGGTCGCCGTCGACGAGGAAGGAGGAGCGCAGCAGCACCCGCTCCAGTTCCCCGGGGTGGCGCTCGCGCACGGCGGTGAGCACACCGGCGAGGTCGGCCGCGTCGTACGGCTCCTCGGCGACCCCGGCGGCGGCTTTCGCGGCGGCCCAGTAGCGCACCGTCACCTGTGCCATGTCGGACTCCGGTCGGATCGGTTCGGCGGTGAACAGGCCAAGGCTAGCTGGCCCGGCCGACCGCCCAGCGCCCGATGCGGGCGAGGAGTTCGCCGGTGGCCGCGTGCTCGGCGTGGCCCATGCCGGGTTCCAGCCAGAGTTCCGCGTGGTCACCGGCGGCGGTGGCGAGCATGTGGGGGTGGTCGAGGGGGAAGTAGCCGTCCCGGTCGCCGTGCACGATGAGCAGCGGCGTCGGCGCGATCCGCGGCACGGCCTCGACCGGCGAGAGCGGTACGGGGTCCCAGCCGCCGTTCTGGATCCGGGTGCGCATCCCGAACCGGCCCAGGAGGCGTCCCTCGGGGCGGGTGATCAGCCAGTGGACGCGGCGCATGGGGGCGGTGCCCCGGTAGTACCAGCGGGCGGGGGCGCTGACCGCGACGACCGCCTCGGTGGCGCCGGTGTGCAGCGCGGCATGGCGCAGGACGACGGAGCCGCCCATGGAGAAGCCGACGGTGACCACCCGCTCGTGCCCCCGCTCCCGCGCCCAGTCGACCGCCGCCGCCAGGTCGAGGACCTCGCGGTCGCCCACGGTGGAGCGCCCGCCGGAGGCGCCGTGGCCGCGGAAGGAGAAGGTGACGACGGCGCCGTACCGGGCCAGCGCGGCGGCGATCCGGCGGACATGGGGCCGGTCCGCGTCCCCGGTGAAGCCATGCGCGACGACGAACGCGATCCGACCGGCGGGTGGCGTCAAAGTGTCGTATACAACGTGACCCCTCTCGTATACGGCGTCGACGCGGACACCGTCCGCCGTCTGCAAGAACGTCCTCAGCGGCGCTGAGCTGGCCGTCCGGGGCGTCTCACACTGCGGACGAACGGTGGTGGATCGAACCACATGACCTGCCGGACCGTTGCTCATGCGGGTATTCTGCTGGGCAGAGGACTCGGGCAGCGAAGCCCCCGGGTCCTTTTGTGCTTTCGAACGCGTTGTATACGAAGCGGGACATCCCGGATGCGAGATACCGGAAACCGGGTGACCGTGGCCGTGTACGGGCCGACGGGATCGCAGCGCAGCCACGCATCACCGTGACGCCTCGCAGTGACGCACCGCACACGTCCTCGCAGGGACCGAGGAGGAACCAGACATATGAGTTCTCTGCTGCTCCTGACCAACGCCCTCCAGCCGTCGACGGAGGTGCTCCCCGCGCTCGGCCTGCTGCTGCACAACGTGCGGGTGGCCCCCGCCGAGGGCCCCGCCCTGGTCGACACCCCCGGTGCCGACGTGATCCTGATCGACGGCCGCCGTGACCTGCCGCAGGTCCGCAGCCTCTGCCAGCTCCTGCGCTCCACCGGCCCCGGCTGTCCGCTGATCCTGGTGGTCACCGAGGGCGGGCTCGCCGCCGTGACCGCGGACTGGGGCATCGACGACGTCCTGCTGGACACCGCCGGTCCGGCCGAGGTCGAGGCCCGGCTGCGGCTGGCCACCGGCCGCCAGCAGCTGGTCGGCGACGACTCCCCGATGGAGATCCGCAACGGCGATCTCTCGGTGGACGAGGCGACCTACAGCGCCAAGCTCAAGGGCCGGGTCCTGGACCTGACCTTCAAGGAGTTCGAGCTGCTCAAGTACCTGGCCCAGCACCCGGGCCGGGTCTTCACCCGCGCCCAGCTCCTCCAGGAGGTCTGGGGCTACGACTACTTCGGCGGCACCCGGACGGTGGATGTCCATGTACGGCGGCTGCGGGCCAAGCTCGGCGTCGAGCACGAGTCGCTGATCGGGACGGTCCGCAATGTCGGCTACCGCTTCGTCACCCCGGAGAAGGTGGAGCGGGCGGCCGACGAGGCGAAGGCGAAGGCGGCCAGGCCGAAGCCGGCGGAAGCGGACGGTGCCGACCGGACAGACCGGGCCGACCGGACCGGCAAGGCGGCGGCCGGGGCGCGGTCCTCGGTGACGGCCGCGGAGGTCCCGGCGGAGGCGTAGGCGGAGGCGTGAGGGACGGAACGGGCGGGCGCCGCCCGACGGCGTTCCGCCCGCGAACGGTCGGGCGCGTCCGGAAGCCGGACGTCCGGCCCGCACTCCGTCCGGCTCACGCCCTGCCCACGGCGGGTCCATCCGCGTAGACTCCGCGCGTGGCCAAGGTGACAAGAGATGATGTGGCGCGGCTGGCGGGAACGTCCACGGCCGTCGTCAGCTACGTCATCAACAACGGACCCCGGCCGGTCGCCCCGGCCACGCGCGAACGCGTGCTCGCCGCCATCAAGGAGCTGGGCTACCGCCCGGACCGGGTGGCCCAGGCCATGGCGTCCCGGCGTACCGATCTCATAGGTCTGATCGTGCCGGACGCGCGCCAGCCGTTCTTCGCGGAGATGGCGCACGCGGTGGAGCAGGCGGCCTCCGAGCGCGGCAAGATGGTGCTGGTCGGGAACTCCGACTACGTGGGCGAACGCGAGGTGCACTACCTCCGCGCCTTCCTCGGGATGCGGGTCTCCGGACTGATCCTGGTCAGCCACGCCCTCAACGACCTCGCCGCCGCCGAGATCGACGCGTGGGACGCCCGGGTCGTCCTGCTCCATGAACGCCCCGAGGCGATCGACGACGTGGCGGTGGTCCTGGACGATGTGACCGGCGCCCGCGCCGCCGTCGCCCATCTGCTGGAGCACGGTTACGACTATGTGGCCTGTGTCGGTGGCACCGCGGACACCCCGGCGGTCGGCGACCCGGTCTCCGACCATGTCGAGGGCTGGCGCCAGGCCATGTCGGACGCCGGTCTGCCGACCGAGGGCCGGCTCTTCGAGGCCCCCTACAACCGGTACGACGCCTACCGCATCGGCCTCGACATCCTCTCCGGACCCGACCGTCCCCCGGCCGTCTTCTGCTCCACCGACGACCAGGCGATCGGTCTGCTGCGCGCGGCCCGCGAACTCCGTATCGACGTCCCCGGCGAGCTGGGTGTGGCGGGCTTCGACGACATCAAGGAGGCGGCCCTCGCGGACCCGCCCCTGACGACGGTCGCCTCGGACCGCTCCGGGATGGCCCGCGCGGCGGTCGACCTGGTCCTGGACGACGGCCTGCGGGTGGCGGGCTCCCGACGGGAACGGGTGAAGGTGTTCCCGTCACGGTTGGTGGAGCGACGGTCCTGCGGCTGTGCGTAATTCCCCGGACCGACGGACGTGACGGGCGGTCGTCGGCTTCAATGACGCGATGGCCACGCCTACGACGATCGCGGGCAGCGTCCCGCTGGACAGGGTCCTGGACCTTCTGTCGGCCCAACGGCCCGTGTTCCACTCCGAGGCCGACCTCCAGCACAGCTTCGCCCTCGCGCTGGCCGAGGCCGCGCCCGGCGTCCGGTGCCGTCTGGAGGTGCCGGTCCGGACGGACAAGAAGTCGGAGTACCTCGACCTGCTGTGCCTGGGCCCGGACGGCGCCCGGACGGCCGTCGAGTTCAAGTACGTCACGCGGTCGTGGTCGGGCCCGGCGGGGGAACCGCCCGAGGAGTACGCCTTGCGCAAGCACGGCGCCTTCGACCTCGCGCGCCGGTTCTTCGTGCGGGACATAGCCAGACTGGAGCGCTTCTGCGAGGACGCCGATCAGAACGGGCTCGCGCTGCTCATCACCAACGAGGAGTCGCTGTGGCTTCCCCGGAAGAGCAAGTCACCCACCCGGGACGAGGACTTCCGGCTCCATGAAGGGCGGCAGCTGAGCGGCACCTTGCTCTGGGCCGGCGGCACCTACCCACCTGGCACCCAGGTGCTGCGCGGGACCTACGCCCTGGGCTGGCGGCCGTACTCCCGGCTGGGCGGGGCGTGGGGGGAGTTCCGGTGTCTCGCGGTCTTCGTCAGCCCCGGCGCGGATCGGGCCTGACGGGGCTCCCCCCCGTGTCTCCGGGATCTCGCCTCCGGGGTCAGGTCTCCGTGCGGTACATCAGGTCCGTTTCGTAGGTCGTGAAGCCCAGGCGTTCGTAGACCGTGACCGCTGCCTTGTTGTCCGCGTCCACGTAGAGCATCGCCGTCGGGATGCTCTGGGCCGCGAGGTGGCGGAGGCCGATCGTGGTGAGGGAGCGGCCGAGGCCACCGCCCTGGGCGTCGGGGGCGACGCCCACCACATAGACCTCGCCGAGCTGTTCCTCCGCGTGGACCTTCGTCCAGTGGAAGCCGACGACCGTGCCCGCGCGTTCGGCGAGGAAGAAGCCCGCCGGGTCGAACCACGGCTCGGCCTCGCGGTCGGCCAGGTCGCGCTCGGTCAGTGAGCCCTGTTCCGGATGGTGGGCGAACGCGGCGGCGTTGACGGCCAGCCAGGCCGACTCGTCCTGGCCGGGGACGAAGGTGCGCACGCTCACGCCGGGCGGCAGGACCGGGTCGGGGAGGTCGAGGCCCGTCAGGGGGCGGCGCATCTGGCGCAGTTCGCGGAACAGGGTCAGCCCGAGGACCTGGGCGAGATGCCGGGCCGCCGCGTGACCGCCGTGCGCCCAGACCCGCAGCCGCTTGCCGGACGTGGCGAGCAGCGCCGAGCCGAGCGCCCGGCCGTGACCCCGGCCGCGATGGGCGGGGTGGACGACCAGTTCCGCGGCCGGTGCCTCCACCGGGTCGGTGTCCTCCAGCTGGGCATAGCCGACGAGTTCGCCGTCCCCGACGGTGAGCAGGAGGTGGGAGACGCCCGTGCGCCGCCCGCCGCGCAGCTGGAGGCGGCCCTGTTCCGACACCGCCTGCTGGCCGTCGTGGCGCGCGGCCTCGGCCAGCAGGTCGAGGACGGCCTCGGCCCGCTCCGGGGCGAGCACGGCGTGGGTCTCGATGGTCCGGGCCTGGCCCTGGCCCTGGCGTGCGCTGTCGTCGCTGGTCATGCCTACGAGGGTACGGGGCCCTTGGGGCGTTGCGGCGGTGTGCCGTTGGGGTGCGGGAAACCAAGACGTAACCCCCTACCCCTGTCGCGCTACGCGCGTTGACCCTAGGCTGCGGCCCGGACGGGGCACACCCAGGGCACCACCGACACACCCAGCACACCCAGCACCCACAGGGGGGCGCATGCCACTCACCATCCAGGCCGACCGCCGCGGCCGACGCCGCAGAACCCGGCTCCTCGCCGCCGTCGCGGGACTGACCACGGCGGGCGCGCTCGCCGCGGCGGCGCTGCCCGGCACCGCGAGCGCGGGCGAGGACCACCGGGGCGGCGACGACCGGCACAAGCCGGGCCGCTACCAGGACGTCCAGCTGCTGTCCTTCAACGATCTGCACGGCAACCTGGAGCCGCCCGCCGGGTCCTCCGGCCGGGTCACCGAGGTCCAGCCCGACGGCACCACGAAGACGATCGACGCGGGCGGCGTCGAGTACCTCGCCACGCATCTGCGCGAGGCGCGCGAGGGACAGAAGTACTCGATCACCGCGGCGGGCGGCGACATGGTCGGCGCCTCCCCGCTGATCTCGGGTCTGTTCCACGACGAGCCCACCATCGAGGCGCTGAACAAGCTGGACCTCGACGTCAGCTCGGTCGGCAACCACGAGTTCGACGAGGGCGCCAAGGAACTGGGCCGGCTCCAGAACGGCGGCTGCCACCCCACCGCGGGCTGCTACACCGACAAGCGGTTCAAGGGTGCCGACTTCCCCTACCTGGCGGCGAACGTCCTCGACGAGAAGAAGAACAAGCCGATCCTCAAGCCCTACTGGGTGTGGAAGAAGAACGGCGTCAAGGTCGGCTTCATCGGCGTCACGCTGGAGGCCACCCCCGACATCGTCTCCGCCGAGGGCGTCAAGGGCCTGGTCTTCAAGGACGAGGTCGAGACGATCAACAAGTACGCCCGTGAACTCCAGCGCCAGGGCGTGAAGTCCATCGTCGCGCTGATCCACGAGGGCGGCTTCCCGGCCTCCTCCGCGTACAACTACGACTGTGACTCGCCGGGTGCGGGCGACGGTGCCTCCGGGCCGATCGTGGACATCGCCAAGAACATCACCCCGCAGGTCGACGCGGTGGTCACCGGCCACACCCACGCGGCCTACGTCTGCACCATCGACGACCCGGCGGGCAACCCCCGGATGGTCACCTCGGCCTCCTCCTTCGGCCGGCTCTACACCGACACCACGCTGACCTACGACCGCTGGACCGGGGACATCGCCCGGACGTCGGTCGCCTCCGCGAACCACGTGGTGACCCGGGACGTCCCGAAGGCGCCGGACATGACGGCCCTGATCGGCAAGTGGAACGCGCTGGCCGCCCCGATCGGCAACCGCGCCATCGGCCACATCTCCGCCGACATCAACAACACCGGCACCGAGTCCCCGCTCGGCGACCTCATCGCCGACGCGCAACTCGCCCACGGCAAGGCCCTGGACCCGGAGACCGACGTCGCCCTGATGAACCCCGGCGGTATCCGGGCGCCCCTGACGTACGCGGCCAAGGCGGGCGAGGGCGACGGGGTGGTGACGTACGCGGAGGGCTTCACGGTGCAGCCGTTCGCCAACACCGTCAACCTCCAGAACCTGACCGGCGCCCAGTTGATCCAGGTCCTCAAGGAGCAGGTCAGCGGCGCGAACACGGCCTCCCCGAAGATCCTCCAGCCGTCGGCGGGCCTGACGTACACCCTGGACCTGACGAAGACCGGCGCCGACCGGGTCGTCACGGACTCCATCAAGCTGAACGGCACGGCGATCGACCCGGCGGCCAGCTACCGCGTCGCGTCCAACAGCTTCCTCGCGGGCGGCGGCGACGGCTTCCCGACGCTGGCCCTCGGCACGAACGACCTGGTCGGCGCGGACGATCTGACCGCGCTGGAGCAGTACCTGACGGCGAACACCTCGCCGGGCAACCCGATGGCCCCGCCCGCGGCCGACCGGATCACGATCATCCGGTAACTCTCCGGGGGCTCCGGTCAATTTCCGGGGCAGATGAAGGGGCGGGACCTCCCTGCGGGGTCCCGCCCCTCTCGCGTCTACGCCGGGTCCGGCGCCCCCGGTGGTGGCGTCGGCGCCCCCGGCAGCCGTACGGTCGCGACCGTGCCGCCGCCCTCCGCGGGGGCCAGGGTGATCTCACCGCCCGCCTCGTGGACCGTACGGGCCACGATGGACAGGCCCAGGCCCGAGCCGGGCAGGGCGCGGGCGCTCGGGGAGCGCCAGAAGCGGTCGAAGACGTGCGGGATCTCCTCGGCGGGGATGCCGGGGCCGTGGTCCCGGACGGTGAGCACACCGCTGCCCAGCATCACCTCGACCGTGCCGCCCTCGGGGCTGAACTTCACCGCGTTGTCCAGGATGTTGACGATCGCCCGCTCCAGCGCGGCCGGTTCCGCCCGTACGTACCAGGGGTGCAGATCGGCCGTGATGGTGAGTTCCGGGCCGCGCAGCCGGGCCCGGCGCAGCGCCGACTCCACGGTGTCCTCGAAGGAGACCACCTGCACGCGCTCCCCGCGCTGGCCCTCCGAGCGGGACAGCTCCTGGAGGTCGCCGATCAGCGCGGCCAGCTCCGTCATCTGGGCCTTGACGGAGGCGAGCAGCGCCTTGCGGTCGGCCTCGGGGAGCGGACGGCCGGTCTCCTCGCTGCGGGTGAGGAGTTCGATGTTGGTGCGCAGCGAGGTGAGCGGGGTGCGCAGTTCGTGCCCGGCGTCCGCGATCAGCTGCTGCTGGAGGTCGCGGGAGCTGGCGAGGGCCGTGGTCATGGAGTTGAAGGAGCGGGAGAGCCGGGCGACCTCGTCGTCGGACTCCCCGTCCACCGGGATACGGACGGTGAGGTCCTCGGTGCGGGCCACGTGCTCGACGGCCTCGGTCAGCTTGTCCACGGGGCGCAGTCCGGCACGGGCCACGGCGAGACCGGCGGCGCCCGCGCCGAGCACGCCGACGCCGGAGGCGGCCAGCAGGATCAGGGCGAGGTCGTTCAGCGTGTTGCGGGTCTCCGTCAGGGAGATCCCGACCTCCAGGGCCACGCCCGGGACGACCTGGCGGGTGGTCGTGTTGATGATCGACGTGGTCCGCACCCGGACGTCGTTGCCGTCGGTGTCCTTGGCGTTGTGGAAGGTCGGCTCGGCGGACGCCGGGTTCTCCGCGATCGTCCGGTCCGTGCCCGTCACCCTGAGCACGCCCGCCGAGGAGGGGAACGAGCAGGCCGTGCCGTCGGCCCGGACGATCTGCATGTAGTAGGTGTTGGGCCGCAGGTCCCCGCGGATCTCCGGCACGTCCTGCGGACAGGCGTCCAGCACGGCGGACAGCTCGTTCGAGGAGACGTTGAACTTGACCGCGTCGATCTGGCTGTCCACCTGGTCGTACAGCTTCTGCTGCACCACGAACCAGCAGACCACCGACACCGCCGCCACCGCGAACGCCACCGCCGCCGCCACCAGCAGCGCCAGCCGGGAGCGGATCGGCAGGGACCTCAGCCTGCGTCCGAACCTCTTCACTCGGCCCCGCCCTGCCGCAGCACGTATCCCACGCCCCGCACGGTGTGCACCAGGCGCGGCTCGCCGCCCGCCTCGGTCTTGCGGCGCAGATACATGACGTACACATCGAGGGAGTTGGACGACGGCTCGAAGTCGAAGCCCCAGACCGCCTTCAGGATCTGCTCACGGGTGAGCACCTGGCGCGGATGTGCCATGAACATCTCCAGCAGGGTGAACTCGGTCCGGGTCAGCTCGACCTGCCGTCCGCCCCGGGTCACCTCCCGGGTCGCCAGGTCCATCCGCAGATCGCCGAAGGTCAGCGCCTCGTCCTCCGGCACCCCGCCCGCCGCCGCAGCGTAGGAGCTGCGGCGCAGCAGCGCGCGGATACGGGCGAACAGCTCGTCCAGCTCGAACGGCTTGACCAGGTAGTCGTCCGCGCCCGCGTCCAGGCCGGTGACCCGGTCGCCGACGGTGTCGCGGGCGGTCAGCATCAGGATCGGGATGGTGTCACCGGCGCCCCGGATACGGCGGGCGGCGGTCAGGCCGTCCATGCGGGGCATCTGGATGTCCAGGACGACGAGGTCGGGCCGGTAGGCGGCGGCCTTCTCCAGGGCGTCCGCGCCGTCCACCGCGACCTGGGTGTCGTAGCCCTCGAAGGCGAGGCTGCGCTGGAGCGCTTCGCGCACCGCGGGCTCGTCGTCGACGATCAGGATGCGCTGGGGGTCGCGGTCGCCATCGGCGGGGCTCATGCTCGTGTCCTCGGGTGCGGGGGGAAGGGGGCCGGTCCGACGTTCTCAGCATTCAGCCTCGCACGTCAGCCGGTCGGGCCGGAAAGTCCGGGTACGGGGCCCGGCGCCGGGCGGGCCGTACGGCGGCCGGTGCCGGGTCAGTCCCGCAGCGCGCGGCGCCGGCGGGCCGGGGTGCGGTGCGGGCCGGGCCGGGTACCCGGCGGGGAGAGTTCCGGGGCCCGGGTGACCGGCCCGTGCAGCCGGCCGGCCACCTCCAGGGCGAGGACGACTCCGGCGGGGTCGTGGCCGCCGGTGAGGGCGGTGTGCTCGACGCGCCGGATGCCGTTCGTCGCGTAGGGCCGGATGTCGTAGGTCGGGTTCGGGTGGTGCATGGTGTGCTCCTTGTGCTGGTGGCTCCTTGCCGGTGTGCCCGTGCGGCTGCCGGGGTCAGCTGCCGTCGCCGCCCGCCCGCAGGGTCGGCAGGTCGGCCTTCACGGTGTTGATCGGGATGGCGAAGCCCAGGCCCACGCTGCCCGCGGAGGCGGACGAACCGGCGGCCGAGTACATCGCCGAGTTGATGCCGATGATGTTGCCGTTCATGTCGATCAGCGCGCCGCCGGAGTTGCCCGGGTTGAGCGAGGCATCGGTCTGGAGCGCCTTGTACGTCGTCGTGGACGAGCCGGTGTCGCCGTTGAACTGCTGGCCGCCGTACTCGAACGGCCAGCCGCCGCCCGGTGTCTGCTGCTGTCCCTCGCCGGTGGAGACGGTCACATCGCGGTCGAGCGCGGAGACGATACCGCTGGTCACCGTGCCGGTCAGGCCCTCGGGCGAGCCGATCGCGACGACCTCGTCGCCGACCTGGACACCACCGGAGTCGCCGAGAGTGGCGGGCTTGAGGCCGGACGCGTCGTTCAGCTTGATCAGGGCGAGGTCCTTGGCCGGGTCGGTGCCGACGACCTGGGCGGTGTACTCCTTGCCGTCGTCGGTGGTGACCTGGACCTGGGAGGCACCGGCGACCACATGGTTGTTGGTGATGATCTCGCCGTCGGCGGTGATGATCACGCCCGAGCCGGTGGACGTACCGGCGCTGGTGGTGGCGTTGATCTCGACGATGCTCGGGCTGACCGCGGCGGCGACCCCGGCGACCGTGCCCTGCTGGCTGGAGGGGACCACGTTGGTGCTGGTGGAGCTGGTCGCCACGGTGTCGTTGCCACCGGTCAGCTCCTGGATGCCGTAGGCGGTGCCGCCGCCGATGGCCGCCGCGACGATCGCCACGGCCGCGATCAGCGCCACCGGACCCCGGGCGCGCCCGCGCCGGGCGGGGCGGGAGACGGGCTCGGCGAGGAGGGCGGTGGCGCCGGTGCCGGTGCCGTACCCGGCGTCGGTGCCGGTGCCGGTGACGGTGCCGTGCCCGGCGTCGGACCCGGGCTGCCCGGCTCCGGGCCACCCCGCCCCCGGCTGGTGGGCGGGCGGCGGGGGCCACTCGGGGTTGACGGAGGAGGACGAGGCTTGCGCGGGAGCCGGGGGAGCCTGGTGGGGGTCCGGGGCCGCGTACGGGTCCCCGGGCGAAGAAGCGTGCTGCTCGGCGCCCTGGTGAGGGTTCGGGTACTCGCTGTCGTCGTACTCGCCGCTGCGGCGGAAGCTCTCGGTCATGTCCATGAGCTTGTCCGCCGCCCATGAGAGCCGCCTGAGTGCTCGCTGAGAAGCCCGGCAGAAGCTCGTTCGCCCGAAATAAAGCCGCTTCTCGGGGTCCGGGGGCGGCTCTCAGAAAGGGCTCATGGACGCCGGTCCGGCGCGGGGGGGGGCGGGTCCCATGGAGGCTGGTCCGGCACGGGGAGCCGGGTCCGGTGGGCGCCGGTCGGCGAGCGGGGCGGGTCCCATGGAGGCCGGTCCGGCACGGGGGACGGGGTCCAGTGGACGCCGGTCGGCGAGCGGGGCGGGTCCCATGGAGGCCGGTCCAGCACAGGGAGCCCGGTCCAGTGGACGCCGGTCGACGAGCGGGGCCGGGTCCCATGGACCCCCGTCCGCCATGAGCCGCTGGGGCGGGCGGGACGTATGTTCTCCGTCGCCCGGAAAGATACCGGCCACGCTGCACCGGTTCCCTGTGATCCGCTCCCCGCTATCCCGCACGTCATGTCGCCGTAACCATTGATTCAGACGGTCTTGCGACGCTCAGCCAATGAACCCCGCCGTGCCCGAGCAGTCGCCGTCCCCCGAGGGGCTCACCCCCCGCGGGACCGTCGCCGCGCTCCCGCCCGCGCGCTCCGACGCGCCGGGTGGCGCCGGGGCGCGGAAGAATGGGGCCATGAGCCAGCAAACCACCCCCAAGGCAGAGATCCAGCACCCGCAGCCCTCCGTGGGTTCCATCGCGGCGCACCGCCCGGCGACCGTCGCGGCCACGGTCTCCGACCTGGAGCCCGACATCGATGCCGACCTCGACGCCTACGAGGAGTCCACCGAGGGCGATCAGCTGCCCCAGGGCCGTTTCCTCGACCGGGAGCGCAGCTGGCTCGCCTTCAACGAGCGGGTCCTCGAACTCGCCGAGGACCCGAACACACCCCTGCTGGAGCGCGCCAACTTCCTGGCGATCTTCGCCAGCAACCTGGACGAGTTCTTCATGGTCCGGGTGGCCGGACTGAAGCGCCGGATCGCCACCGGCGTCGCCACCCGCTCGGCCTCCGGCCTCCAGCCCACCCAGGTGCTGGAGATGATCTGGGCCCGCTCCCGTGAGCTGATGGCCCGGCACGCCGCCTGCTTCCACGAGGACGTCGCCCCGGCCCTCGCCGAGGAGGGCATCCACCTGGTCCGCTGGAACGAGCTGGCGGAGAAGGAGCAGGCCCGCCTCTTCACCCTGTTCCGGCACCAGATCTTCCCGGTCCTCACCCCCCTGGCCGTGGACCCCGCGCACCCCTTCCCGTACATCTCCGGCCTCTCGCTGAACCTGGCCGTCGTGGTGCGCAACCCGGTCAGCGGCCACAAGCACTTCGCCCGGGTGAAGGTCCCCCCGCTGCTCTCCCGCTTCCTGGAGTGCAGCCCCGGCCGGTACGTCCCCATCGAGGACGTCATAGCGGCCCATCTGGAGGAGCTGTTCCCCGGCATGGAGGTGCTGGAGCACCACGCCTTCCGGATCACCCGCAACGAGGACCTGGAGGTGGAGGAGGACGACGCCGAGAACCTGCTCCAGGCCCTGGAGAAGGAGCTGATGCGGCGCCGCTTCGGGCCGCCGGTGCGGCTGGAGGTCGAGGAGTCCATCGACCGCGAGGTGCTCGACCTGCTGGTGCGCGAACTGAAGATCGGCGAGGCCGAGGTCTATCCGCTGCCCGGCCCGCTCGACCTGACCGGCCTGTTCCGTATCGCCGGTCTCGACCGGCCGGAGCTGAAGTACCGCAAGTTCATCGCGGGCACCCACCGCGATCTGGCCGAGGTGGAGTCCGCCTCCGCGCCCGACATCTTCGCCGCGCTGCGCCAGCGGGACGTCCTGCTGCACCACCCGTACGACAGCTTCTCCACGTCCGTGCAGGCGTTCCTGGAGCAGGCGGCCACCGACCCGGACGTCCTCGCCATCAAGCAGACCCTGTACCGCACCTCCGGCGACTCCCCGATCGTGGACGCGTTGATAGAGGCCGCCGAGGCGGGCAAGCAGGTGCTGGTCCTGGTGGAGATCAAGGCCCGCTTCGACGAGCACGCCAACATCGAGTGGGCGCGCAAGCTGGAGGAGGCGGGCTGCCATGTCGTCTACGGCCTGGTCGGCCTCAAGACGCACTGCAAGCTCTCCCTGGTGGTCCGCCAGGAGGGCGAGACCCTGCGCCGCTACTGCCATGTCGGCACCGGCAACTACCACCCCAAGACCGCCCGGCTCTACGAGGACCTCGGGCTGCTCACGGCGGACCCCCAGGTCGGCGCCGATCTGTCCGACCTGTTCAACCGGCTCTCCGGCTACTCCCGCCGGGAGACCTACCGGCGGCTGCTGGTCGCCCCCCGCTCCCTGCGGGACGGCCTGATCTCGCGCGTCAACAAGGAGGTCCAGCACCACCGTGCCGGACGTCCCGCGTACGTCCGGATCAAGGTCAACTCGATCGTCGACGAGGCCCTGATCGACGCCCTGTACCGGGCGTCCCAGGCAGGCGTCCCCATCGATGTCTGGGTGCGCGGCATCTGCGCGCTGCGCCCCGGCGTCACGGGCCTGTCGGAGAACATCAGGGTCCGCTCGATCCTCGGCCGCTTCCTGGAACACTCCCGGGTCTTCGCCTTCGGCAACGGCGGCGAACCCGAGGTGTGGCTGGGCAGCGCCGACATGATGCACCGCAACCTCGACCGCCGCATCGAGGCCCTCGTGCGGGTCGTCGACCCGGCCCACCGCGCCGCGCTCAACCGGCTGCTGGAGACGGGCATGTCCGACACCACCTCCTCCTGGCACCTGGGCCCGGACGGCGAGTGGACCCGGCACGCGACCGACGCCGACGGCGGGCCCCTGCGGAACATCCAGGAGATGCTCATAGACGCCCGGAGGCGCCGGCGTGGCACAGCAACACCTTGATCCGACGGACCCGATGGCCGGGGCGGTGACCGGGGAGGCCCTCGCGGGCTATCTGCGCGCCCAGGCCATGGAGTTCCTCCGTGCCCTGCGGCAGCACCGGGAGACCGGCGGCGGGGCGCACACCGGCGGCACGGAGGAGTCCGTCGACGCGGCGCGCGCCCTGCGCCGCTCGGCCCGCCGCATCAGCGGCAGCCTGCACACCTTCCGCCCGCTCCTCGACCCCGACTGGTCGGAGGGTATGCGCCCCGAACTGGCCTGGCTCTCCGGCACCCTCGCCCTGGAACACGCCTACGCCTCCCGGCTGACCCGGCTCCTGAACGCCCTGCACCGGCTCTCCGGCTCCGTCCCGGTCCCCAGCCAGCCGCATCCGGTGGCGGCGGGGGCGGGAGACCCGGCGGGCGGCGGCGCGGGCGGCTCCAGCCGGACGCCCGCCCTGGCCGCGGGCGGGCGCGCCACCGCGGGCTCGGCGGGCACGCCGGGGGCGCCGCCGCGCGAGCCGGGCCGGGCGCGGACGAGGCCCGCCGGGGCGGAGGCGCCCGGCACCGCCCCGGTGTCCCCGGCCCCCGCCGACCGCGGCAACCTCACCGTCGGCGCCGCCAAGTCCGGCGCCCTGCTCGACCGCCAGCTCACCCTGGCCCGGACCCGGGCCCACTCCACCGCCCTCCAGGCGCTCGGCAGCAGCCGCTTCCACGCGGTCGCCGACAAGGTCGCCGTGCTGGCCAGCGAGGTGCCGCTCACCCCGACCGCCGTCACCACGGACCTGCACCCGCTCGCCGGGGCCGCCCAGGAGCGGCTCACCGACGCCGTAGCCGCCCTGCCGCTGCGCACCGCGGGCCACCCCTACAACGCCGAGGCGCTCGTCCACGGCCTCTCCCCCGACCCCTCCCCGCATCCCCAGGACGCCCCCTGGCACCAGGTACGGCTGCTGCTGCGGCTGCACCGCTACGCCCTGGAGGTGCTGTGCGACCCGGCGGACACCCCGGTGGACGTGCGGCTGCTGGATGCCGGGCAGGCGCTCGACCGGCACCGCGACGCCTCCGAGGCCGCCGCAGCCGCCGCCCAGGCGGCGCGCACCCCGCGCATCGCCCCGGCCACGGCGTACGCCCTCGGGGTGCTGCACGCCGATCAGCGTCATGAAGTCGAGGCGGCACGGTTCGCCTTCCAGCAGACGTGGCAGAAGGAAACGGTAGTAACACCCTGAACCGGTCATCGGGAGCGCGACGGGAGAGTGACGACGATGCACGACACCCTGGTCCTCGCGGCGGGCTGCGTCCTGTGGCGCGTCTCGCCGTCGGACGACACCCTGCGGATCTGCCTCGTCCACCGTCCGAAATACGATGATTGGTCCCATCCGAAAGGCAAGCTCAAGCGGCACGAGGACGCCCTGACCGGTGCTCTGCGGGAGGTGGTGGAGGAGACCGGGTACCGCGCGGTGCCCGGCACCGAGCTGACCACCCTGCGCTATCAGGTGGGGGACCGCCCCAAGGAGGTCCGCTACTGGGCCGCCGAGGCGCTCACCGGCGGTTTCGTGCCCAACCGGGAGGTCGACCGCATCCTGTGGCTCACCCCCGACGAGGCCCGCACCCGGCTGACCCAGCCCCGCGACGCCGACCTGGTGGACGCCCTCGTACGGACCCTGGAACGGGCCTGAGGTACGCCCGGGGGACGCCTGAGGGACCGGCTCCCGGTCCGCTGCCCGTTGCCCACCGACCGGCCCCCGTCCCTCTACCCGCCGCCCTGGTGGGTGGCCGCGTCGCTCCGGGCCAGGCTGCGCGCCCGCCGGGCCGGACTGCGCCAGCCACAGCTGCACCGGGCCACACAGAACGGGCCCTGCTCGACCATGCTGATGCGGTGTTCCGGATCGTCCTGGGGGGCTATGGACCGGTCCTGAGAGGTCACGCCGCCCACCGTACCGACCCGGGGTCAAGGACGCGCAGGGCGGGCGTCAAGGCAGTGGGGAGACGGTGGTATGCCCCGGCGCGCCCCGGCGCACGCGCCCACCCCGCGGCGCCGGGCGTGACGGCCCCTAGCTACCGGTCGTTAACCGGATCGATCGACCGGGACGACAGGAACCGGGTCCGGCGGACGGCTGGGGGTAGCGGGATGGAGCGGCGGCAGCGGCACGGCGGGAAGGGCGGGGCGGTCGTCGCGGGCATCCTGGCCGGTGTCTGTCTCACCGCGACAGGGCTGGCCGCCACCTGCTGCTCCGCGTCCCGTCCGCCCGACGCCCCCGCCCAGGACGCCCGCCCCGCCGCCGACCCCGCCGCCGACCCCGTCCCGGCGCTGCGCGCGGCGGCCGACGCCCTGATCGACGCGGGCAGCTCCAAGGCCCGTACGGCGATGGAGATGGCCACCGGCGGCACCCGGGTCACCATCCGCGGCGAGGGCGGCTACGACTTCACCCGCGGCCTGGGCGAACTGCTGGTCCGGCTGCCGCAGGACCCCGCGGGCCACGACGAGCGCCGCCCGATCACCGAACTCCTCGCGCCGGGCGCGCTCTTCATGAAGAACCGGGGCGCCGGGGTGCCCGCCGACAAATGGGTCCGGGTGGAGACCGCGAGCCTGCCCGACGGCAATCTGGTCACCGGCGGCGCCACCGACCCGTTCGCCGCCGCCGAGGTGCTGCGCGGCACCCGCAGCGCCCG
Organism: Streptomyces sp. NPDC048290; assembly: GCF_040652095.1. NCBI lineage: Bacteria > Bacillati > Actinomycetota > Actinomycetes > Kitasatosporales > Streptomycetaceae > Streptomyces > Streptomyces sp. NPDC048290. The sequence continues at coordinate 23,050 of NZ_JBEZLM010000006.1, read as the reverse complement.
CTTCGTCGGCCGGAGCGAGATCGACGGCACGGCGGTACGGCACTACCGGGGCACCGCCGATCTGGCGCTGGCCGCGCGGACCGCGTCCGAGGGCGGCCGGGGCGCGCTGGACGCGGCGGCGAAAGGGTTCGCCACCGCCGAGGTGCCGTTCGAGGTGTTCCTGGACGACGCGGGCCGCATCCGCACGGTCCGGCACCGGTTCAGCTACGACGGCGGCCGGGAGACGGGCACCGTGGCGGTGACCTCGACGACGGTGCTGTACGACTTCGGCGCGCGCGTGGACGTACGGCTGCCGGACCGGGAGGACATCTACGCGGGGCGGATCGCCGGGGAGTGAGCGGGCGGGAACGGGCGGGAACGGGCGGGAGCAGGCGGGAACGGGCGGGAACAGTACTGGGGAAGTGAGCTGGTGGGGCGGGTGGGCGCGGGCCTGCGCGCCGGTATGCGCGGGGGTGTGAGCGGTGGGGCACACGGGGGGGTACGCACACGCGCACCCCGGGCGTAAGAGGCGCACGGGGGCGCAAGAACTAGCCCTTCCGTGCCATGCGCGTTGTGTAGACCTGTCCCTACTCTAGGAAGTCGGTGACGGCAGAGACGAGGTGACGCACGTGGCTCCGGTCGGCGGTACGGCAGTTCAGGACCACGTTGCGCTCGCCGAGATCGAGCTGTGCGGCGAGCTGATCATCGCGGCCTCGACGGCCGACGAGGAGCGGCTCAGCCTGGACTGCATCGACGAGGTGCTGCGGGTGGCGGAGGAGCGGGCGGAGCGGCGGGACTGAGCCGACCGGTCCGCCCGGTGTCCCGGGTGCCCCCTGGTGCCCCCTGCTGGCGCTTGCGCTACCGCTTGTTTTCAGCCAGCGGAGGGCGTGAGGTCAGGTCCGCAGCAGCCGTCCGATCGCCTTCGTCGCCTCCTCGACCTTCGCGTCGATCTCGTCGCCGCCCTTGACCGCGGCGTCGGCGACACAGTGGCGCAGATGCTCCTCCAGCAACTGGAGCGCGAAGGACTGCAACGCCTTGGTGGAGGCGGAGACCTGGGTCAGTATGTCGATGCAGTACACATCCTCGTCGACCATGCGTTGCAGCCCGCGGATCTGGCCCTCGATCCGGCGCAGCCGCTTGAGGTGCTCGTCCTTCTGCTTGTGGTAGCCGTGCACCCCGCGGTCGTGGTCCGTGACCACGTCCTCCACGTCCCCCGTGACAGGTACGGAGGGCGCTCCCGCGCCGGCCTCTGTGGTCGTCATCGCGTCCTCCCGCTCCAGACACATACCCCTAGTGGGTATATGGTACCGAATTCTCCTGGGTATAGGGCCCTTGGCCAATGCCGTACGGAAGATCGCATGGCAAGGCCGGGCCAACTTCCCGTACCGCCCCCGTGAAGACAAGTCTGCTTTATGGGCGACACTGGGGGACGGCCCATTAGCCGTGGCCGGATGATGCGCCTAGCATCACTCTGACCGAAACCGATGCCCCTAGAGGACCCCACGTGCGCTTTCGTCTGACCCCCAGGGAGACGAGCTTCTACGACATGTTCGCCGCGTCCGCGGACAACATCGTCACGGGCTCGAAACTCCTGATGGAACTGCTCGGGGCCGACGCGTCCGCCCGAGCCGAGATCGCGGAGCGCATGAGGGCAGCGGAACACGCCGGTGACGATGCCACACACGCGATCTTCCACCAGCTGAACTCCTCCTTCATCACGCCCTTCGACCGCGAGGACATCTACTCTCTCGCGTCGTCCCTCGACGACATCATGGACTTCATGGAGGAGGCCGTCGACCTGGTCGTCCTCTACAACATCGAGGAGCTGCCGAAGGGCGTCGAGCAGCAGATCGAGGTGCTGGCGCGGGCCGCCGAACTCACCGCCGAGGCGATGCCGCATCTGCGCACGATGGAGAACCTCACCGAGTACTGGATCGAGGTCAACCGGCTGGAGAACCAGGCCGACCAGATCCACCGCAAACTGCTCGCCCACCTCTTCAACGGCAAGTACGACGCCATCGAGGTGCTGAAGCTGAAGCAGATCGTGGATGTGCTGGAAGAGGCCGCCGACGCCTTCGAGCATGTGGCGAACACGGTGGAGACCATCGCCGTCAAGGAGTCCTGAGCCCGGCCATGGACACCTTTGCCCTGGTCGTGACCATTCTGGTCGCGCTGTTCTTCACCTATACCAACGGCTTCCACGACTCGGCGAACGCCATCGCCACATCCGTCTCCACCCGGGCGCTGACCCCCAAGGCCGCGCTGCTGATGGCGGCGGTGATGAATCTGGCGGGCGCGTTCCTCGGCTCCGGTATCGCCAAGACCGTCTCCGAGGGGCTGATCGAGACGCCCGAGGGCTCCACGGGCATGGGCATCCTCTTCGCGGCCCTGCTGGGCGCGATCACCTGGAACCTGATCACCTGGTACTTCGGACTGCCGTCCTCCTCCTCCCACGCCCTGTTCGGCGGTCTGGTGGGAGCGGCGCTCGCGGGCGGGACGCAGGTGTACTGGAACGGGGTGGTCGACAAGATCATCATCCCGATGTTCGTGTCGCCGGTGGTGGGGCTGATCGCGGGGTATCTGGTGATGACCGCGATCATGTGGATCTTCCGCCGTACGAATCCGCACAAGGCGAAGCGGGGTTTCCGGATAGCGCAGACCGTCTCGGCGGCGGCGATGGCCCTCGGACACGGCCTCCAGGACGCGCAGAAGACCATGGGCATCGTGGTGATGGCGCTGGTCATCGCGGACGTGGAGGACTACGGGGACCCGATCCCGATCTGGGTGAAGATCGTCTGCGCGGTGATGCTGTCGCTGGGGACGTACGCGGGTGGCTGGCGGATCATGCGGACGCTGGGTCGGAAGATCATCGAGCTGGATCCGCCGCAAGGTTTCGCCGCGGAGACCACGGGGGCGGCGATCATGTTCACCACGGCGTTCCTGTTCAAGGCGCCGATCTCCACGACGCATGTCATCACCTCGGCGATCATGGGGGTGGGGGCGACGAAGCGGGTGAACGCGGTGCGGTGGGGGGTGGCCAAGAACATCGTCCTCGGCTGGTTCATCACGATGCCTGCGGCGGCGTTGGTCGCGGCGGCGGCGTTCGGAATCGTACGACTGGCGTTCTTGTAGCAGGCCCCTGACCCATCCGCGATTCCGGTGCGGGTTCGTTGTGGTTTCTCGCGCAGTTCCCCGCGCCCCTGAGGGGGAATGTGGCGAGGGCACGATGTTGCGTACAGCAAATCCATGGCCAGTCGCGCAGTTCCCCGCGCCCCTGGGGGGGGATACGTGGTACCGGCGCGATGTTGCGTGCAGCTAATCCGTGGCTAGTCGCGCAGTTCCCCGCGCCCCTAGGGGGGATGTGGTGACGGCGCGATGTTACGTGCAGCTAATCCGTGGCTAGTCGCGCAGTTCCCCGCGCCCCTAGGGGGGATGTGGTGACGGCGCGATGTTACGTGCAGCTAATCCGTGGCTAG